>DASVAK010000071.1:0-9917 GCA_036376395.1 Candidatus Krumholzibacteriia bacterium | reverse complement strand
CGACAAGAAGACCGGTATCGACCTGCCCATCGAGGTGGCGGGCAACGTGCCTACGCGCAAGTACTACGACAAGCGCCACGGCAAGGGGCGCTGGACGCAGGGGCTCATGCTCAACAATGCCATCGGCCAGGGCGAGTACCTGGCCACCGTGCTGCACGTGGCGCGCGTCGCGGCCGCCATCGGCAACGGTGGATGGCTGGTGACGCCGCACTTTGTCGACCACGTCGACGGCGAGCCGATGCCGGAGCGCCCGCGCGCACGGGTGAAGTTCCTCGACGGCGACGCACTCGCGTTCCTGCAGCGCGCGATGCTCGGCGTGGTCGAGACCCCGGGCGGCACGGCGTACTGGACGCGGCTTCCCACCATCAAGGTGGCCGGCAAGACCGGCACCGCGCAGAACCCCCACGGCGACGACCACTCGTGGTACATGGCGTACGCGCCGGCGGACGACCCCAAGATCGCGCTCGCGGTGATCGTCGAGAATGCCGGCCATGGCAGCGAAATCGCGGCCCCGATCGTGCGTGATTTCGTGCGGGAGTATTTCCGGCCCGGACGGCTCATGCAGGGCCCGCCCGTGCAGGCATCCGCTCAGCCGGCCAAACCGGTGACGGTGGCGGGCATGGGATCCAGCCGTACCGGCATTCATGCCGGTGCGCCTGGACAAGTCAGCGGAGGGGAACATTGAGACTCGGGCGTGATTTCGACTGGGTGGTGCTGATCTGCGCCGGCATTCTCGGCGCCATCGGCCTCGCCATCGTGTACTCGGTGTCGCACACCACGGAAGCCGCCGAGTGGATGAAGGGCTCGTATTTCTCGCGCCAGTTGATCTGGCTGGGGTTCGGCGCGCTGATCATGCTGACCACGATCCTGCTGCCGTTCCGGGTCTTCGAGTCGCTGGCGTTCGCGGTCTACGCCGTCTGCCTGCTGCTGCTCGCGGTGGTGCTGGTGCTCCCGGCGCGCGGCGAAACCCAGCGCTGGCTGGTGCTCGGCCCGCTCGCCCTCCAGCCCAGCGAATTGACCAAGGTGGCGGTCATCCTGGTATTCGCGCGCGTGCTCTCGTCGCACCGCGCCAATCCCAACCTCCCCCGCACGCTGATCCCGATCCTGGTGATGTTCATCGTGCCGTTCTTCATGGTGCTCAAGCAGCCCGACCTCGGCACCGCGATGGTGTTCGTCGGCATCCTGCTGCCGGTTCTGTACTGGCGCGGCTTCCGCGGTCTTCATATCCTTTTCCTGCTCTCGCCGATCGTGAGCAGCGTGCTCATCATCTACGGCGAGGATGTGACCCGAAACGCATGGCCGTTCGGCATCTTCATCGTGATCATCATGGTGGTGGCGTACCTGCGCCGCGCTTTCCTGCTCGAGAGCATTTCGCTGGTGGTCGCCAACCTGGGGATCGGCATCCTGCTGCCGGTGCTCTGGCAGCACCTCAAGCCCTACCAGCAGCGGCGCGTGACGAACTTCCTCGACCCCGATTCGGACAAGCTCGGCGCGGGCTGGCAGGTGCTGCAGTCGAAGATCGCCATCGGGTCGGGAGGATTCCACGGCAAGGGTTACCTGGAGGGCTCGCAGAAGGCGCTCGATTACCTGCCGGCGAAGCACACCGACTTCATCTTCTCGGTGCTGGGCGAAGAGCTCGGATTCGTGGGCGCCATCGCGGTGCTGTTCGTGTTCGGCGTGCTGATCGCCCGCGCGTTGCTCGCCGCGCAGAAGATGAAGAGCGAATTCGCCGCCACGGTGTGCGTGGGCATCGCGTCGTACTTCGCGTTCCAGCTGTTCGTAAGCATCGGCATGACGACCGGCATCGCGCCGGTGGCCGGCATTCCGCTGCCGTTCATCAGCTACGGCGGCAGCTCGATGCTGGTCAGCTGCTTCCTCATCGGGCTCCTCCTCAACTGCACCGCGCGCTGGTCGGAGTACTAGAGCAGCCTGCTTGCGCAGTACTGGCGTCGGCGCGTCGCCCGCGCTATAGTGTGCGACCGGAAACGGCATCGCTCGAAAGGCAGTAACTGAATGCACCCGATCCTGTTGGACCTCGGCAGACTCCAGGTACGCTCCTACGGCTTCATGCTGGCGCTGAGCTTTCTGCTCGGCATCTGGCTCGCGGGCCGGCGCGCGAAGAAGGCCGGCGTCGATCCGCAGAAGATCCTCGACCTCAGCGTCATCATCATCATCGCGGCGGTGGTGGGTTCGCGGCTGCTGTACGTTCTCTTCCACCTCGAGCAGTATTCCAACCCGCTCGACATGTTCGCGCTCTGGCAGGGAGGCGCCACCTTCTACGGTGGATTCATCCTGGCGGTGGCGGCGTCGTATTTCTGGGTGATGAAGAACGGGCTCTCCTTCCTCAAGGTGGCCGACATCGTCGCACCGGGGATCGCGCTGGGGCTCGTGTTCACGCGCATCGGTTGTTTCCTGAGCGGGTGCTGCTACGGACTCCCGACCACGCATTCGTGGGGCGTGGTGTTCCCGCCCGACTCACCGGCCGGCGCGGCGGCGATCGCATGGGCGCAGCAGCAGGGCGTCGATCACGTCAAGCTGCATCCGGCCCAGCTGTATTCGTCGTTGAAGGGGCTCATCATTTTCAGCACGCTGATGATCCTGCAGCCGCGGCTCAAGAAGCCGGGCTCCACGTTCGGGCTCCTGCTGGTGCTCTACGGCACCGGCCGGTTCATCATCGACTTCGTGCGTTACTACGAAACCAACGCGCGCGTGCTCGCGGGCCTCTCGTTCAACCAGGTGATCAGCTTCGTGTTGATCGGGCTGGGCCTGGTTCTCCTCCTGCGACGGGAGAAAGCGACAGCGTAGACGGAGGGCGGTTGGGTGGTGGGGAATGGGTCTGGTCAGCGCGGTCGCGCAATGCGCGCTCGATTTTCTCATCGTTGAACACTGTCACGCCTGCGGCGCGCGACCGGGGGACGAGCGATCCTGCCCGCACCCGCTCGCCGCGCCCGTCGATGTCGTGACGGCGGGCCGTTTCCGGCTCACCAGCCGGCTGCTGTGCGCGGCGTGTGCGGCGCAGGTTCGTCCCTGGGGGGAGCCCGTGGTGCTTCCGCCCGCTCCGCCAAACCGCGACGAGACGCTGGTTCTTCACGCCGCCTTCGTGACCGACGCGCGCCTCCTTGCCGTCATCCACCTGCTCAAGTTCGGGCGCCGCGAGCGCATTGCGCCGTGGCTGGCCCGCGCGATGAAGCCCGCGGCGGATGCCGTGCTGCGATCGCCCGGTGACGGCGTCATCGTGGCGCCGGTTCCCATGGACGCGTCGTCGCGACGCAGGCGCGGATTCAACCAGGCGGAGTCCATCGCGAGCACGCTGGCTGCCGGCGCCGGCGTCGTGTTTCGTCCCCACCTGCTCGAGAAAGTGCGCCGGACGAAACCGCAATCCGCTCTCGGCCGCGCGGAGCGCATGAAGAATCTCGACGGCGCGTTCCGCGCGCGCGCAGACGACGCACGAGGGCGGCGCGTCGTCCTGGTCGATGACCTGGTGACGACCGGCGCCACCGTGCGCGCCTGCGCGCATGCGTTGCGAGCGTCCGAAGCCGCCGAAGTGGTGGTAGTTTGCGCCGGTTACCGCGACGACTCGCGTCCCGTCACGGGGCCGCTTCTGCAATCTTGACAAGGACTTCCGGAAGGGACTACCATCGTTTGGCGGGGTGTCGTGCCGGGAAGACCGGATTTGCCACCCACGCCGTTTTCATCGTAGCGTAAGGGCCCGGGCCCGGCACAACGGAGTCCCGGACCGGTTGCTGCGGTTCAGCGTTCAACACATTCCATAATCATCAGGTGATGTACCCCCCACCACGAAGGCCGCGACGCGCCGTGGGAGTACGGGAAGCCAGGAGGGTATGATGGCGATCACGGTTGCGATCAACGGATTTGGGCGAATCGGCCGGCTTGTTTTGCGGCATGCGTACAAGGACCCGCGCTTCAACATCGTCGCGGTCAACGATCTGACCAGTCCGGAGATCCTCGCGCACCTTCTCAAGTACGATTCCGTTCATGGCCGCTTTGCGGGCAAGGTGACGGCCACCAAGACCGGCATCGAGGTGGACGGGAAGACCATCGAGGTCATCGCGGAAAAGGACCCGGCCAACCTCCCGTGGGCCAAGCTGGGCGTGGACGTGGCGGTGGAATCCACCGGGCTGTTCACCAAGCGGGCCGACGCCGAGAAACACCTGGCCGCCGGCGCGCGCCGCGTGCTGATTTCCGCCCCGGCGACCGATCCGGATATTACAATTGTAATGGGCGTCAACGATCAGGCCTTCGACGCGAAGAGCCACCGGATCATCTCGACCGCGTCGTGCACGACCAACTGCCTCGCCCCGGTGGCGAAGGTGATCCACGACGAGTTCGGCATCCAGTACGGATTGATGACAACGATTCACGCGTACACCAACGACCAGCGGATCCTCGACCTTCCCCACAAGGACCTGCGCCGCGCCCGCGCGGCCGCACTCTCGATGATCCCGACCACGACCGGGGCCGCGAAGGCGGTCACCAAGGTGCTCCCCGAGCTCAAGGGGCGTCTCGACGGGACGTCCGTACGTGTTCCCACGCCGGACGGATCGCTCGTCGACCTGACCTTCCAGACCGAGAAGCCGGCGAGCGTGGAGACGATCAACGGGGCCATCAAGGCGGCGGCGGCGGGGGCGATGAAGGGAATCATCGAGTACACTGAGGACCCGATCGTTTCCGTCGACGTGATCGGCAATGCTTATTCTGCGGTATTCGACGCGAAGTGCACCATGGCCATCGGGGACCGGTTCTTCAAGGTCATGGCCTGGTATGACAACGAATTCGGCTATTCGGGCCGCATGGTTGACATGATGCGGCTCATCGGAAGTTGATGGTGGAACAAGGTCATGAAAAAACTATCCATTCGTGATTGCGACGTGAAGGGCAAGCGCGTGCTCGTCCGGGTGGACTTCAACGTGCCTCTCGACAACGACCGCTCGATCACCGACGACACCCGGATCCAGGAGTCTCTGCCGACCATCCGCGACATCCTCGAGCGCGGCGGCCGGCTGATTCTCATGAGCCATCTCGGGCGGCCCAAGAGCCGTGAGCCCGAGCTGAGCCTGGCGCCGGTGGCGCAGCGGCTCGCCGAGCTCATCAAGAACCCGCTGCGTTTCGCCGACGACTGCATCGGCCCGGACGTGAAGCAGAGAGCGGCCGCGCTGCGCGACGGCGAAGTGCTGCTGCTCGAGAACCTGCGTTTCCATCCCGAGGAGGAGAAGAACGATCCGGCGTTCGCAAAGGAGCTCGCCTCGCTGGCGGACATCTACGTGAACGACGCGTTCGGCACGGCGCACCGCGCCCATGCTTCGACCGCGGGTGTGGCCGAGTTCATCCCGGTGCGCGCCGCCGGTTTCCTGATGGAAAAAGAGCTGCGCGCGCTCGGCGATGCGCTCAACACGCCGGCGCGGCCGTTCCTGGCCGTGCTGGGCGGCGCCAAGGTCTCGGGGAAGGTGGACCTCATCAAGTCGCTGCTCGAGCGCGTCGACGTGCTGCTCGTGGGCGGCGGCATGATGTACACCTTCATCCGGGCGTCCGGCCTCGAGGTCGGCAAGAGCATCGTCGACGAGAAGCACCTGGGCCTGTGCAAGGAGCTGCTCGCCAGGACGCGGCCCGGCCGTTCGCGGCTGCTGCTCCCGGTCGACACCATTGTCGCGCAGGAGATCGACGACGCCGCGCCGACGCGCGAAGTATCCATCGCCGACATTCCGGAAGACTGGACGGGCGTCGACATCGGCCCCAAGACGGTCGACCTGTTCAAGGCGCAGATCGCCACCGCGCGCACCATTTTCTGGAATGGCCCCATGGGCATCTTCGAGAAGCCGAGCTTTGCCGAGGGCACGCGCGCCATCGCGCGCGCCATCGGCGATGCCACCGGACGCGGCGCGCAGACCATCGTGGGCGGCGGCGACAGCGTTGCGGCCGTCAACCTGATGGGCATCGCGAACCGGTTCACGCACATCTCGACGGGCGGCGGCGCGTCGCTCGAGTTCATGGAAGGCCGCACGCTGCCCGGCGTCGAAGCGCTGTGCGACGTGGCCGAAGTGGCCGGTTAGCGGTTCCGCCCGCATGTCGCGACGCCGCCTCATCGCCGCGAACTGGAAAATGAACAAGACCATCGCCGAGGCGGTGGTCTTCGTTCCTCCGCTTCGTGACGCCTTGCCGCGTCTTTCCGACGTGGACCTCGCCGTCTTTCCCTCGTTTCTTGGAATCCGCCCGGTTGTGGACGCGCTCCAGGGCACCGACGTTGCCGTGGGCGCACAGGACGTCTACTTCGAGGCGAACGGCGCCTACACCGGCGAGGTATCGGCCGCGATGATCCGCGATGCCGGCGGCACGATGGTGCTGGTGGGGCACTCGGAGCGGCGCCATGTGCTCGGCGAGAGCGACGAGACGGTGGCGAAGAAACTCGTCGCCGCGCTGCAGGCGGGATTGACGCCCGTGCTCTGCGTCGGCGAGCTGATCAGCGAGCGCGATGCCGGCAACGCGCGCTCGGTGGTGGAAAGACAGCTCACCACCGCCTTCGCGGCCGTGGCCGCCGCGCTTGCGCCGCGCACGGTGGTGGCGTATGAACCGGTCTGGGCCATCGGTACGGGACGCACCGCGTCTCCGGATGACGCCGCCGAGATGCACGCCGCCGTGCGCGCATGGCTTTCCGGCCGGCTGGGCAACGCGGCGGACGGGATGCGCATCCTCTACGGCGGGAGCGTCAAGCCCGACAACGCGGCCGGGCTGATCGCGCGCGAGAACGTCGACGGCTTCCTGGTCGGGGGCGCGAGCCTCGATCCCGCAAGCTTCGTAGCCATTGCGACGGCGTCGGTTACGCGGTCGCGGCGATAGCAGCGGCACCGGCCGGGCCGGTTGACGCCCCGGGGGCTTTCTGGTAATCTCCGCGGGCGCGGTGATCGAGCCGCGATTTTTTGTCGGCGGACCCATCCGCCGCGAGAGCAAGGAAACTCACCTCATGCTATTCAACTTGTTGATCGGGCTGCACGTGTTCGTGTGCCTGGTGCTGATCCTCGTCGTGTTGCTCCAGTCCAGCAAGGGCAGCGGCCTCGCCGGCGCCTTCGGTGGCGGCGGCGGCCAGACCATGTTCGGCGGCCAGGAAACCGCGACGTTCCTGAGCAAGCTGACCACATACCTGGCCGTCGGGTTCATGGTGCTGTCGCTGTTGCTCGCGTTCCTCTCGGCCCGGCGCACGGCGCCCGGCGCGCGCAGCATCGTCCGCGAGGCCGCGCAGCAGAACCAGACCACGGTTCCGGCCGGCAAGAGCATCGACGAGCTGCTCGGCGGCGCCGACACGACCCGCGCGCCGGCGGCGGCGGATACGACGCGCAAGCCCTGGTAAGCACTGACCCTCGCCCAGGTGGTGGAATTGGTAGACACACTATCTTGAGGGGGTAGCGGACGAAAGTCCGTGCGGGTTCGAGTCCCGCCCTGGGCACCAAGGAAGATCATGCCGTCTCGAGGCGGCAGCACGAAACGGGACGCGAGCCGCGTCCCGTTCCTGTTTCCGGCAGATTCTCCAAACGAAACGCCCCGCCCCGGCGACCCACGGGGCAGCAGGAGGAATTCACGATGAGAAACCTTGTCACGAGTGCGCTGGTCCTGGCGTTTGCGATCACGGCATCGGCCGCATCGCGCGGCGCGGCCGCGGATGCGAGGAGCACGCCGGCGGACCAGAAGTCGATGAGCATCACCATTTACAACGACAACCTGGGCCTGGTGAAGGACGTTCGTTCGATCGGTCTCGCCGGCGGCACGCAGAACCTCTGGTTCGAGGGCGTCGCAGGGCAGATCGACGCCACCAGCGTGCACATCCGCTCGCTGGACGCGCCCAACGCGCTGCGCGTGCTCGAGCAGAACTTCGAGTACGACCTCATCTCGCCCGAAAAGCTCATGGAGAAGTACCTCGGTCAGACCGTCGAGCTGGTGGTGACGCGCGACGACGGCGCCACCGAGACCACGAAGGCGAAGCTGGTCGGCATCCAGAACGGCTACGTCTACGAGCTCGAGAACGGCAAGATCGCCGTCAACCCGCCGGGGCACGTCGTGCTGCCGGCGCTGCCGTCGGGACTGATCGCGAAGCCGTCGCTGGTGTGGATGCTCGACAGCTCGAAGCCGAAGCAGACCGTCGAGGCGAGCTATCTCACCGGCGGCATCAGCTGGAAGGCCGACTACGTGGCCGTGCTGGCAGCCGACGATTCGAAGCTCGACCTTTCGGGCTGGGTGACGATCGACAACCACAGCGGCGCGACCTACCACGACGCCTCGCTCAAGCTGGTGGCCGGTGACGTGAACCGCGTCCGTCCCGACGTCGTGCCGATGGCCATGGCCGAGAACATGGCCGCGCGGGGCGCGGTCGCGAAGGAACAGTTCCAGGAGGAGTCGTTCTTCGAGTACCACCTCTACACGCTGGAGCGGAAAGCGACCATCAAAGACAACCAGACCAAGCAGATCGAGCTGCTCTCGGCCGAGGGTGCAAGCACGAAGAAATCCTTCGTCGTGCAGCCGCAACAGCAGTGGTGGTTCTACCGCGTCGACAACCCGGAGAAGCCGAAGGTCGGCGTGTTCATCTCGGTCGACAACTCGAAGAAGAACCAGATGGGCATGCCGCTCCCGAAGGGCGTCGTGCGCGTCTACAAGCAGGACTCGCAGGGCGCGCTGCAGTTCATCGGCGAGGACCGCATCGACCACACGCCCGAGGACGAGACCATCCGCGTCAAGATGGGCGACGCCTTCGACGTGGTCGCCGAGCGCGTGCAGACCAGCTTCGAAGTGCTGTCGAGTGGACACCTGTACCGTTCCGCGTACAAGGTGACGCTGCGCAACCACAAGAGCGAGAACATCACCGTGTCGGTGGTCGATTTGCTCTACGGCGACTGGACCATCACCGCGTCGTCGCACAAGTACGACAAGGAAACGGCGCAGCGGGTGCGCTTCGACGTGCCGGTCACCTCGAAGGGAAGCGCCGAGCTGACCTACACGGTCGAGATCAGGCAGTAGCGGAAACTGAGCGGAGTGCATACCAACGCCACGAAGTGCCCATGGTAGATGTTTACACCCCGGCGGACCCGTATTAGGATTCGCGGCTGTTCGACCAGGGGGTGCACTTGGGCAACGTGGATCAAACAGTTTTCATCGGGGCGGTCGTCCTGACCGCCCTCGCGCTCGTCGGTCTCGTCGTCGGATTGATGGCCTTCTTCCGCGTGCGCGCGATCTCGGGCCGGTTCTCGTGGGCGTCGGGGAAGGACGCGGGCAGCATCGATACGCTGCCGGCGCTCCTGCGCGCGGTGGAATCCAACCAGCGCGACATCGGCGTGCTCAAGACCGCGTTCGACGAATCGCTCGTCGAGGCGCGGACGCATTTCAAGTACATGGGCATCGTCCGTTACAACGCCTTCGACGGCGTGGCCGGCCAGCAGAGCTACTCGCTGTGCATTCTCGACGAGAACAAGACCGGGATCCTCATCTCGAACCTGGTCGGCACGACCTTCGCCCGCGGCTACGCGGTCGAAATCAAGGCGGGCGAGCCGTCGCGACCTCTCGGTGAAGAAGAGACCGCCGCGCTGGTGGCGGCGATGAAGAACGGGAAGAGCTAGCTACTTCTCGGACGAATCGTTGCGCTGGCGGCTGTAGTTCTCGAGGATGCGCTTCTCGGTCGGCGTCAGCGTGTCGTAGCCCTTGGCGGAAATCTTGTCGAGGATCGAGTCGATGTTGCTGCGGTGATCCTCGTCCTCCTGGCGCCGGCGCTCGCGCGTGTACTCCTGCCACTTCCGCCGCGGCCCCGCGTTGAATCGCAGCCGCCGCATGATCTCGCCGCGGAACATGATCACGCCCGCCAGCATGCCTCCCATGTGCGCGAAGTAGGCCACACCCGACGGCCCCGCGATTCCGTTCGCGAG
>DASVAK010000001.1:0-16813 GCA_036376395.1 Candidatus Krumholzibacteriia bacterium | reverse complement strand
GGCTTCCCGCCGTGGCCCGCGCTCTTGATAGCAGCGCTCCACGGCGGGTGATCCTTCGCTCGCTCCCGCGGGAATGGGCCGTTCGGACACACCGTGACCGGCCCGCACCGGTGCGCGATCGCACTCTCCCGCCCTGTCCTTCATCGCTCCCTTCTGCTAGAATGCTGCGCCTCGAAAATTCGGGGAGCACACGCATTGCACGGATTATTTGAAAAGATAGAGGAAGCGGCCGCCGCGGTGCGCAAGCGCGCGCACGTCACGCCGCGCTTTGGCGTCATCCTGGGCACGGGCCTGGGCGACCTCGCCGAGGCGATGACGGTCGACGCCACCGTGCCGTATTCGGACATTCCCCATTTCCTCTCGTCGACCACGGCCGGGCACAAGGGGAACTTCGTCATCGGGACGCTGGGCGGGCAGCCCATCGTCACCATGCAGGGGCGCCTTCATTATTATGAGGGCTACTCGATGCAGGACGTGACCTTCCCGGTGCGCGTGATGCGCGCGCTCGGGGCCGAGGAGCTCATCGTCTTCAACGCCGTCGGCGGCATGAGCCCGCACCTCGACCTCGGCGACATCGTCGCCGTCACCGACCACATCAACCTGATGGGCGACAACCCGCTCATCGGCTGGAACGACGATCGTCTCGGCGACCGGTTTCCCGACATGTCGGAGCCGTACACGCGGTCGTGCCGCCACCGCGCGGAGCAGGTCGCCATCGAGCTCGGTGTGCCGCTGCGCCGCGGCGTGCTCGTCGCCGTGGCCGGGCCGAACCTCGAGACGGCGGCCGAGTACCGCTTCCTGCGCCGCGTCGGCGCCGACATCGTCGGCATGTCGATGGTGCCCGAGACGCTCGTGGCCGTGCACGCGAAGATGCGCGTACTGGGGCTGTGCGTCGTCACCGACCTGTGCCGGCCGGACGCGCTCGAGCCCGCCGACCTCCCGAAGATCATCGCCACCGCGCAGTCGGCCGAGCCGCGACTGCGCCGCATCGTCACCGAATACCTGAAGCGCGCCGCTGCATGAAGACCGTCAAGCTTCCACGCCTTGCATCCGCCGACAACGTTCCCCGCGCCGAAGAGGCGCTGGTGGAGTCGTGGGGGCGCGAGCGCATCTTCGAGCGCAGCGTCGAGGAGCGCCCGGCGGAAGACGCGTTTGTCTTCTACGAGGGACCCCCGACGGCCAACGGCCGCCCGGGCGTTCACCACGTGATCGCGCGCCTGTGCAAGGATTTCGCGTGCCGTTACCACACCATGCGCGGGCAGCGCGTGGTGCGCAAGGCGGGCTGGGACACCCACGGGCTCCCGGTCGAGATCGAAGTCGAGAAAGAGCTCGGCATCACGCGCAAGGAGCAGATCGAGGAGTACGGCATCGCGGAGTTCAACCGCAAGTGCCGCGAGAGCGTGTTCAAGTACGAGAAGGACTGGGTCGCGTTCACGCGGCGCATCGGCTACTGGCTCGACCTCGAGCATCCGTACGTGACCTACCACAACCAGTACATCGAGTCGGTGTGGTGGATCATCGAGCAGTTCTGGAACGAAGGGCTCATCTACAAGGGACACAAGAGCGTCCCGTTCTGCCCGCGCTGCCAGACCTCGCTCTCCAGCCACGAGGTGAGCCTCGGCTACAAGGACGTCTCCGACCCGAGCGTGTTCGTGAAGTTCAAGCGCCGCGACGCGGACGAGTACTTCCTGGCCTGGACCACCACGCCGTGGACGCTCACGTGCAACGCCGCGCTCGCCGTGGCGCCGAAAGAAACCTACGCGCGCGTGGCTCACAAGGGGGAGGTGCTCGTCCTCGCCCAGGCGCTGCTCGGTGTGCTGGACGGCGAGTACGAGGTGCTCGGCACCATGGCCGGCTCGGAGCTGGTGGGCGCGCACTACGAGCCCCTCTTCGACTTCTATAATGAGAAGGCGGCCGAGGGCGCGTTCCGCGTCGTGCCCGGCGACTTCGTGAGCCTCGAGGACGGCACCGGCATCGTCCACGTCGCGCCCGCGTTCGGCGCCGACGACTACCGCATGCACAAGGAGTTCGGCGTGCCGCTGCTCCAGGGTGTGCGCACCGACGGCACCTTCGAGGCGCGCATCACGCCGTGGGCGGGGAAGTTCATCAAGGACGCCGATCCGTCCATCCTCAAGTGGCTCAAGGACCACGGACAGCTCTACAAGAGCGGCACCATCAAGCACTCGTATCCGTTCTGCTGGCGCTGCTCGACGCCGCTCATGTACTACGCGCGGCAGTCCTGGTACATCCGCACCACGTCGTACAAGGATCGCATGATCGAGGCCAACGCGGCGGTCAACTGGATCCCGAAGGAAGTGGGCGAGTACCGCTTCGGCAACTGGCTCGAGAACAACGTCGACTGGTCGCTCTCGCGCGAGCGCTACTGGGGCACGCCGCTCAATTTGTGGACGTGCGGCACGTGCGGCGAGACCGACGCGGTGGGGAGCATCCAGGAGCTGCGCGAGCGCGCGACCAATTTCCCCGCCGACGAGTCCACGCTCGACCTGCACCGTCCCATGGTGGACGGCATCGAACTGCGCTGCCGCTGCGGCGGCAGCATGCAGCGCGTCAAGGATGTCATCGACGTGTGGTTCGATTCGGGCGCGATGCCGTTCGCGCAGTACCACCACCCGTGGGACGAGAGCGGCATGTTCGCGACGCAGTTCCCGGCCGACTACATCTGCGAGGGCATCGACCAGTCGCGGGGATGGTTCTACTCGCTGCTCGCCATCTCGGTGTTCGTCAAGGGCGTGAGCCCGTACCGGAACGTCCTCACGACCGAGCTCATCCTCGACAAGCACGGCCAGAAGATGTCGAAGAGCAAGGGCAACGCGGTCGAGCCGTGGGACGTGCTCAACCAGGACGGCGCCGACGCGCTGCGCTGGTACCTCGTGACCACCAGCCCGCCGTGGAGCCCGACGCGCTTCGACCGCGACGGCGTCAAGGACACGGCGCGCAAGATGCTCGAGAACCTGCGCAACGTGTACGCGTTCTACGCGCTCTACGCCGGCGTCGACGGTTACGCGCACGGCGCCGACCGCGGCGAGCCCAGCCTGCTCGATCGCTGGATCCTCTCGCGCTACAACACCCTTGTTAAGCGATCGCGCGAATGGATGGATGCCTACGACGTCACGCGCACTGCGCGCGCGATCGAGCGCTTCGTCCTCGACGAGCTCTCCAACTGGTACGTGCGCCGCTCGCGCCGCCGGTTCTGGAAGGGCGAGATGGGTCCCGACAAGGTGGCGGCGTACCACACGCTGCACACCGTCCTCGACGGCGTGGCGCGCCTGATCGCGCCGGTGGCGCCGTTTCTCGCCGACGAGCTCCACCTCGCGCTGCGCGGCCTCACCGCGGAGACGGCGGGCGGATCGAGCGTGCACCTCGAGATGTACCCGGAGCCCGACGAGGCCGCGATCGACGCCGGCCTCGAAGCGCGCATGGACGTTGCGCTCGAGGTCGTGTCGCTGGGGCGCACCGTTCGCAACGACACCGGTGTCCGCGTTCGCCAGCCGCTCGCGCAGGCGCTGGTGTACTCGCCCGACCGCAAATCGCTCGACGCATTCCTCGGCCACCGCGAGATCGTCTCGCTGGTCACCGACGAGCTCAACGTGCGCGCGCTGCGCGGCGTCGACGACGTCGGGAGGTACGTGGCCATCACGGCCGCGCCCAACTTTCCGGTGCTCGGCAAGAAGTTCGGCAAACGCGTGCCGGTGGTCGCGGACGCGATCAAGAAACTGGAGACGCCGGCGCTCGCGGGCTTCATGGCCGGCGGCGCCGTCAAGCTGGCGCTGGACGGCGAGGCCATCGAGCTCGGCCGCGAGGATCTCTCGGTGCGTGTGGCGCCCGTCGAGGGCTACGGCGCGGCGGAGACGCGCGGCCTCACCGTGGTGCTCGACCTCGCCATCACCGACGAGCTCCGCCTGGAGGGATCGGCGCGCGAGATGATCAACCGCCTGCAGAACCTGCGCAAGAGCGCCGGGCTCCAGGTGACCGACCGCATCCGCGTCGGCTTCACCGGGGGCGAGCACGCGCGCCGCGTGTTCGAAACCCAGGGCACGCTGATCGCAACCGAGACACTGGCGGACGAAGTGCAGCCGCGCGCGGCGGATTGGAGCGACACCGCATCGTTCGAGCTCGAGGGCGAGTCGGTGTCGTTGTGGATTCAGAAATCTCGTTGACAGGGGTGGGAGGTAACACTATCTTACCTTCGCTCTTGCGGCCAGTGTTGTTGCCGTAAACAAAAATGCGACAAGGGGTTACGAGGATATGACGAAGCGGGATCTGCAACGGTTCAAGAAGCTCATCGAGGACGAGCGCCAGCGCGTGCTCCAGCGTCTCGGCATGATCGAGGAGGAGATCCAGGGGATCAACTCGCGCGAGACGGGCAACCAGAGCTACTCGAACCACATGGCGGACATCGGCAGCGACGCGATGGAGCAGGAGCAGGCGTTCCTCCACGCCAGCCAGGGCACCGACTACCTCATCGCGCTCGAAGAAGCGCTGCGCCGTGTCGAAAAGGGGACCTACGGCACGTGCGAAGAGTGCAACGAGAAGATCCCGCCGCGCCGGCTGGAAGCGTTTCTCGCCGCGCGCACGTGCGTGAAGTGCCAGTCGCGTCTCGAGCGAATGCAGAGGAGTTAGCGTGGGGCTCTTTCTCCCCGCCGTGATCGTGGTCGTGCTCGACCAGATCACCAAGCATCTCTTCTGGCGGCTCGGCCAGAACCACGAAATCATCCCCGGCTACCTCAACATCACGCTGGTGAAAAACGCCGGCGCCGCGTTCGGCATGTTCCAGGGCGCGCGCGCTTTCTTTGTCGTGGCGAGTTTCCTCGCCGTCGCGCTGATCATCTATCTCGGTGCGCGGCTGCCGCGCGAGCAGCGCGGCCGGCGCATCCTGCTGGGGCTGATCCTCGGCGGTGCGGTGGGCAACCTCATCGACCGCGTGGCGTCCGGCCAGGTGATCGACTTCCTGCAGATCGGCGTCGCGGGGCACTACTGGCCCGTCTTCAACGTCGCCGACATGGGCGTCACCATCGGCGCCGCGCTTCTCATTCTCTACGCGATGCGGACCAACCGCACCATCGTCCCGGTGCCGGCGCCCGTCGCGGACGAGCTTCGCGCGCCGGCCGCCGACGAGTCCCTCCCGCGCTAGGTTTGCATGAACGTCTCGCTCCGGGTCGGCGACGATGACGACGGGGTTCGCCTCGATCGTTTCGTCGCCGCGCGTATCGACGGCCTCTCGCGCACGCGCGCGCAGGCGCTGAACGCGGCCGGCGCCGTCCGCGTGGACGGACGCAGCCGCTCCGACAGCTACGCGCTCAGCGCGGGCGAAACCGTCGACGTCGACGTGCAGTCGGAAACCGCGCACCCGCGCAGCCCCGTCGCCCAGGCCATCGACATACCCGTTATCGACGAGGACGACGACATCGTGGTGGTCGACAAGCCGCCCGGGCTCGTCGTACACCCCGCGCACGGCAACTGGGACGGCACGCTCGTGAACGCGCTGCTCGGTCGCGGCACGACGCTGTCGTCGCTGGGCGCGGGCGACCGGCCGGGAGTCGTCCACCGCCTCGACAAGGACACGTCGGGCGTCATCGTGCTCGCGAAGACGGATCGCGCGTACCAGTCGCTCGCCGCGCAATTCAAGGAGAAGCAGACCGAAAAGGCCTATCACGCCATCGTGCACGGGCACGTCCGTTCGCGCTCGATCATCGTGGAGGAGCCCATCGCGCGCCATCCCGTGCACCGCCAGCGCATGGCGGTCGCCGCGCGCGGCGGACGCGACGCGCGCACGGACGTGTTCGTGGTAGACACCTTCCACCGTTTCGACTATATTCGCGTGTCAACCCACACGGGCAGAACACATCAGATACGCGTTCACATGGCGCACGTCGGCAATCCGCTGCTGGGGGACTCGCTCTACGGCGGCCGGCGTTCGCGGGGCGAGGGAAACACCTCACGGACCAGGACAACGTTCGATCGCTTGATGAAGATCATGCCCCGGCACGCGCTCCACGCCTCCCAGTTGACGTTCACCCATCCCGGAGACGGGACACGACGCACGTACGTCAGCGCGCTTGCCTCCGACATGCGGGCCGCGCTCGAATTCCTGCACCGTGAAGACCGGGTGAGGGAGCTGACGGCGTGAAGATCACGCAGCGCGAAGTGCAGGGCGCGGTCATCCTCGACCTCAACGGCAAGCTGACCGGCGGGCCCGATGCCGACGTGTTCCGCAAGCTCTTCGAGGGCCTGATCGGCGAGGGCAAGAAGCGCATCGTGGTGAACCTCGAGCACGTGTCCTGGATCAACTCGACGGGGCTCGGCATTCTGATCCACAATTACAGCACCGTGCGCAGCGCCGGCGGCGATCTCGTCGTCATGGGCGCGTCCGAACGGATCGAAAGCATCCTGTACGTGACCAAGCTCAACCTCCTCTTCAAGTCGTTCGAGAACGAGGAAGAGGCCGTGAAGAGCTTCACGCAGGTCAGCCACTAGGACTCTCTCGCAAGGGTTGAGGGATGGTAAAAACAAATCATGTCGAGCAGATGACGCTCACGATCCCGAGCGACCTCAAGTACCTGGGCGCCGTGGACGCGGCCGTGCAGGATCTCGCGCGCGAGCTCCTGTTCTCCCAGGACGCCATCAACGATCTCGGCACCGCGCTGATCGAGGCGTGCAGCAACGCGATCGAGCACGGAAACAAGTTCTCGCCCGACAAGCGCGTCACCGTGTCGCTGCGTTTCCACGAAGGAACGCTGGTGGCCGCGGTGAAGGACGAGGGCAGGGGATTCGACTTCCAGCGCGCCATGAGCGAGGAGCCCGATCCGGATCCAACCAGCGAACGCGGACGCGGCATTCTCATCATGCGCGCATTCACCGACGGGCTGAACTTCCGCTACGAAGACGGCCTGATCTGCGAGCTCACCAAACTTCGTGACGGCACTGGCCCCGCGGAGTAGCCTGACCCCGTCCCCGGTTCTCGACATCCAGGCACTGGAACTACCCGCGCGGGGGTGCGTAGAATCGGAGACGCGTATCCCCGTTAGCGCATCGGCGTGCAAAGTGGTTCCCTGATGACCGGCACCAGCCTGATTCTCGCCGTCTTTCTCCTCGCCTGCGGGGTCGTGATCTTCCTGCTCGGCGTGACGCTGTTGCGCGTCGGCCGCTCCAGCGCTCCGATGCGCGCGGCGGCGCTCATGCTCTTCTTCGCCGGGCTGGGCCCGCTGCTCTCCGCATCGGGCATGTTCCTGCAGCAGTCGCTCAGCGAGGGCACGGTGCTCTTCACCACCATGCTCGAGAATTTCGAGTACCTGTGGGAGTTCTACTTTCCGTCGCTGCTCCTCTTCACCCTGACGTTCCCGCGCGAACGGGCCGCGCTGCGGCGCTTCCCGGTCGTCGCGCTGCTGTTGTTTCTCCCGTACATACTCCACCTCATGGCGTTCATGTTCGGCGACAGCATGCTCGACCAGCTCACGCGGCTGCCGCGCGCGGTCCTCGGCAAGGTCGGCCGCGACGGCGGAAGCGCCATCGCGGGATTCGACGCGGTGGTCGGCGCGCTGGTGCGCGTGCTCGAGCGTGTGCATCGCGGGCTGTTCGCGCTCGTGAACGTGGTGTACTCGGTGCTCGCGCTCGACCTGTTGTGGCGGAGCCAGCACGGACTGCCCAATCGCCGCCTCATCCGGCAGCTGCGCACGGTGGGCATCGGCATCGCGGCCAGCCTGGCGTGCTACACGCTGGCCAAGATCTCGTTGATGACGGGCGCGCGGCTGATCTCCGCGTCGCGCAGCCAGGCGTTGTTGAGCCTCTCGCTCGTCGCCAGCGGCGGCACCATCGCGTACGCCGTGATCCGCCAGCAATTCCTCGGCGTGCGCAACGTCCTCCAGCGCGCCGTGCTCTACGGCGTGCTCTCGGTGGTGCTCGGCGCGGTGTACCTGCTGGCGGTGCGTCCCGTCACCGCGTTCTTCGCGCAGTACAGCAGCGCGGGGCAGCACGCGTTCGAGGCCGGGTTCGTGGTGCTGGTGGTGCTCGCGTTCCAGCCGGTGACGGAACGCGCCGAGCAGATGCTCGAGCGCGCGCTGGTGGGCGGGCGCGGCAGCCCGTCGCGCCGGTTCAAGCTGCTCGGCGACGCGGTGGCGGCCGCCGGCACGTACGAGGCGCTGGACGAAGCCGTGGTGCGCGGCCTGCGCGACGCGCTGGATGCGACCGACGTGCGCCTGACCATGCTCGAGACCGCCGGCGACCCGCTTGCAACCGCGCTGGCCGACATCGGGGAGCCGGTGCGGCGCGTGGAGCTCCTGCGCGTCCAGGAGCCGGAGAAGCCGCGCCGGTTCGCGTTTCGCCGCCGGGCGAATCGCGCCGGGGAACCGGCCCGGCCGCGGTTGCAGTCCGACCAGCTTCCCGCGCGCGTCGACCTCTTCGTTCCGGTGATCCAGGAAGGGCACTGCTCGGCGTACGTCGCGCTGGGCGAGAAGGTCTACGGGCTCGGCTACGCCGTGGAGGAGATGGGCCATCTCTCGGTGCTCTCAACCCAGATCGGCGCGGCGCTGCTCAACATCCGTCTGCTCAAGGAGAGCGTCGAACGCAAGGTGTTCGAAGAAGAGCTTCGCATCGCGCGCCAGATCCAGATGAAGATGCTGCCCGGCCAGCCGCCCGTGGTGCCCGGGTTCGGGCTGTACGGCGTCGCGGTGCCGAGCCGGCAGGTGGGCGGCGACTACTACGATTTCATCGTGGTCGACGACCGCTGGCTGGTGCTCGTGGTGGCGGACGTGTCGGGGAAGGGAATCCCGGCCTCGCTCCTCACCGCGACGCTGCAGGCGACGGTGCGAACCGGCGCCGACGCGCAGACCGACCCGACGCGCATGCTCGCGCGACTCAACCGTCTCATCTTCCAGAACACGAGCGCGGCCGAGTTCGCGACCGCGTTCTACGCCGTGATCGATATCACCGACGGCAGCATGCGCTACGCCAACGCGGGGCACGAATTTCCGTTCGTGGTCTCGGGCGGGCACGCCGCGCAGCTCGCGGAGAGCGGGATGATCCTGGGCTGCATCGCGGAGTTCGACTACGTCGAGCACCGCGTGTCGATTCCGACCGGCAGCGCGCTGGTGGTGTTCACCGACGGCGTCACCGATTCGGAATCGCGCGCGGGCGAGAACTACGGGTCCGACCGGCTGCGCCGCGTGCTGGAGGCGAACGGCACCTCCTCGGCGCGCGAGCTGTGCCGGCGCGTCATCGAGGACGTGCGCGGGTTCGGCGACGGCGAGAACCAGGACGATCTCACCCTCGTGGTGCTCACGCGGAGCGCGGACGAATGACCGGCCGCGTGCTGGCCATCGATCCGGGCGAGCGTCGCATCGGGCTCGCCGTGAGCGATCCGCTGGGGATCACGGCGCAGGGCCTTCCCACCTTCGACCTGCGCGACGGCGCGCTCGCCGACCACGTCGCCGCGCTCGCGCGCGAGTACGAGATCGTCCGCATCGTGGTCGGCAATCCGCTCTCGATGTCGGGGCGCGAGAGCGATGGCAGCGCGCGGGCGCGCGCGCTCGGCGACGAGCTCCGCACGCGCCTGTCGGTGCCCGTCGAGCTCTGGGACGAACGCCTGTCGAGCACCGAAGCGAACCGTGTTCTCGCCGGGACGCGGGCGCAGAAAGGCGCCGCTGATCGCATCGCCGCGGTGCTGATCCTCCAGGGCTGGCTCGACGCACACTCGCGGCCCGCGCCGCGCGGGGAGTGAGCACGATGAGCCGCGCGCGCTGGGTCATCATCGGATTCGCCGCCATTCTTCTCGTCGTGCTGGCCTTTGCCGGGTTCGTCGTCAACGACCTCAACCACGGCGTTCCCGCCGACGGAAAGCGCGTGCGCGTGACGGTGGCGCAGGGGGCGCCGTTCGTGAGCGTGGTCGACAGCCTCGAGCAGAAGAACCTGATCCGCCGCGCGTGGACGCTCACGTTCTTCGCGCGCGCGACGCGCGCCGACAAGAAAGTCAGCCGCGGCACGTACGAATTCGCGCGCGGCACGACACCGCTCCAGATCCTGCGCGCCTTCGTCGACGGCGACATCCTCGCCGTCAGCGTGACGGTCCCCGAGGGCTACAACATGTGGCAGGTCGCGGGCGCGTTCCGTCCCGCCGGGGTGGGTCCGAAGGCGATGCTGGCCGCGATCGCGGACACGAGCTTTGTGCGCGCGCTCAAGATCCCGACCGGCACCGTGGAGGGCTATCTCTACCCCGACACGTACCGGGTACCCTTCGGGAGCGACGCCCACGACATCGTGGCGCAGATGCTCACGAAGTTCGACGACACCTGGACGCCCGCCTTCGACCGGCGCGCCAGGGAGCTCTCGATGACCCGCCACGAGGTGATCACACTGGCGTCGATCGTGGAGGCGGAAGCCCGGGTTTCCCAGGAACGCCCCCTGGTGTCCGCGGTGTATCACAATCGTCTGAAGCTGGGGATGAAGCTGGACGCCGACCCCACGGTTGCGTATGCAAAGGGCGGTTACAAGGGCCGCCTCTATTACAAGGATCTCGCGCTGGACTCGCCGTACAACACGTACCGCCATGCGGGGCTCCCGCCCGGGCCGATCGGCAATCCGGGTGTCGAGTCGATCCGCGCCGCCCTGTACCCGGACCGTTCGTCGAAGGCGCTCTTCTTTGTTGCCCGGGGCGACGGCCGGCACGAGTTCTCGGAGACGCTCAAGGAGCACAGCGCCGCGATCCGGCGCGTGCGCAGCCCGAACGGAAAGACGAAATGACATCGACGGTGTCGAAGATGCCGGGCGCGCTGCGGCCCGCGATGGAGCGTCTGGAGGCGTCGATCCGGGCGCACGGACCGATGGCGGTCGCGTGCTCGGGTGGCGTGGATTCGGGGCTGCTGGCCGTCGTGGCGCACCGTGTGCTCGGCGGCCGCATGCTCTGCGTGCTCGGCGTGTCGCCCTCGCTCGCGCGCGACGAGGAAGCGCGGGCGGTGGCGTTCTTCGAGGCGCACGCGCTGCCGTTCGTTCGCATCCACACCCGCGAGATGGACGTCGCGGGCTATCGCGCCAACGGGCCCGACCGCTGCTTCTTCTGCAAGCACGAGCTCTTCGAGCGCATGGAAGCCGCGCCGGAAGCGCGCGCGTTCCCCGTGCTCGCGTACGGCGCGAATGCCGACGACCGGTTCGACCATCGCCCCGGCGCTCGTGCCGCCGACGCACACCGGGTGTGCGCACCGCTGGCGGAGTGCGGGTTCACCAAGCAGATGGTGCGCGATGCCGCCCGCGCCCTCGGCCTCGAGGTATGGGACAAGCCCGCGTCGCCGTGCCTCGCGTCGCGGATTCCATATGCCAGCGAAGTCACGGAAGCGAAGCTGCGACAGATCGACGCGGCCGAATCGGTGCTGCGGAGTCACGGGTTCGATGTGTGCCGCGTGCGGCACCACGGCGAGCTGGCGCGCATCGAAGTGCCGGCGGCCGACATCGCACGACTCGAGGCGCGGGAGCTGTGGCCGGTGGTGTGCGACGCGCTGCGCGCGGCAGGATTCGTGCGCGTCGAGGTGGATCCACGCGGCTTCAAGAGCGGTCGGATGAACGAGGCGATCGCGCCGCCGTCTTGACACCCGCGAGCGGGGTATGATGTGATGCGACCCATGACGAACAAGCCTGCAACCGACACCGCCGCCGCGAAGGAAAGGCCGTTCCGATGGAAGCTCTTCGCCATCGGATTCGGCGCCATCGTGCTCGGCTACGTGCTCCTCGCGATCAACAACATCACGATCGCGCCGGTGCTGCTGGTGCTGGGCTACTGCGTGCTCGTCCCGCTGGCGTTCCTTTAGACCTGCCTGTTGCCCCGGTCCTTCCCGGGCGAATAGCTCAGTTGGTAGAGCGTCTGCTTTACACGCAGAAGGTCACAGGTTCGAGCCCTGTTTCGCCCACCATTCTCTCCCGCCCGGGGCCGCCAGCATCAATTTCGGACCCCGCCCGGGGCTAACCGGTTATCCCTTAAGGGGTACCGGAGTGGCCCTTCTCGGGTGGGCATTTTCCGCCATTTCGTGGCGCTCCCACGCCTCAATCTGCCCAACCCGCTACAAATATCTGCGTTGACTGTGTTTTGCGGCTTGTGGTAGAATGTTTTCCGGTCGAGTTAGGTGTCGTTTTACCAACCGGTGGGGGAACAGTACGGGCGGAGCGCAAGCTTCGTGCGCGTTGTTTCCGAGGGAAAACAACTTAACCACTTTTTGGAGGTGCTGGAATGTTGAAAGGAAAGTACGTACTCCTTTCGCTCGCCGCGGCGCTCGTGTGCTGGCAAGTTGCGGGCGTCGCGACCGTGAACAGCGGTATCGTCGATGCTTGCAAGTCAGACGTGACCGCTACGGGGGGAACCGTGCTTGTCTGTCCTCTCGGCGATGGTGATCCTCTGACGGCGGCCCTGGGCCCTGTCAATACGATGATCACTCTCACCGTGCGCGACAACACGAACACGGGTATTGCGGGCATCCCCGCGACGGATATGTGGCTCGTCGGCTGCAACGATGGTCTTCTGCTCTGCGGCGGAAGCCAGGGTAGCAACGCTGACAACGCCACCAACGGTTCGGGCGTGACCACGTTCAGCAACGAGCCGATTGCCGGCGGTTGCGATACGGGTCTCTACGCCGTCGTCCAGGGTGTCGTCATCCAGAATCCGGCGAACTGCACGCCGAAGTGCCTCACGATCGCGGCCCGCAGCCCGGACTACAAGTCCGCGGGTGCGCCTGGCCCGGCTCCGTGCGGCGGCGATCTGAAGTGCCCGGATTCGAAGGTTACGAACGCGGACTTCTCGTGGTTCGTCACGCACTATCCGACGGGTACCAATCCTGGTGCTCCGTACCTTGCGTGCGCGGACTATGCGCTCACGGCTGGCGCGATCACCCTCGCGGACTTCACGAAGTTCTCGGTGCATTTCGCGGGTGCCGGCCACAAGTGCCCGATCTAAATCTGAAGGCGTGGTGGACTCCTAAATTGGTTGACGTCTTTCGCTCTAGTTAACAGGAGTTTTAACGCTATGAAAAAAGCTCTGGCAGGGGTGCTTGCGGTGGCGTTGGCCGGTGTCATGACCGGTTCAGCGATGGCGCAGGTTCCCAACGTGCAGGTGTATTTCGACCCTGCGTTTACCCAGACGCAGACAGCGTGCGGGAACCCGGGAACTCTCCAGGACCTGTACGTGGTCATGAACAACTGGAACTTCAACATCACCGGCGAGGATTTCTCGATCGACTATCCGCCGTCAATGATCTGGGCGTATGAAACGTTTCCGGATCCGTTGACGACGGTTTCGATTGGAACGTCCCCGACGAGCACGGGCGGTATCGCGATCGCATATGCGAACTGCTGCGCGCAGGATGGGTTCCAGGCGGTGCATGTTCTGACGCCGACGATCGTGTGGGGACCGTGTGACTGCGGCCAGGGGCCGATTCCCCTGGTGGTTCGTGGTTACACCCCGCTCGGCAAGACGGGGCCTTCCGCGATCCGCAAGGAAGACTTCACGGAATTCGCCGGCGTGGGTATGACCTCCTTGATCTGCCCGGGTATTATCGCCACCGAGCAGTCCACGTGGGGTCAGGTAAAGGCGCTGTATCGCTAAACGTCGACTGTGGGGGCTGGATGAGCCGGAGAGTTTTCGGTTCATCCACAATCGCGAACAGCGGTTCATCCAGCCTGTTGATTTTGAACCTCTACTACTCAGTAAGGAGCAGCTATGAAAAAGGTTCTGTTACTCATGACGGCGGCACTGATGATTTCGTCGGTCGCGATGGCGACCCAGGATCACATCTCGGTGTACACCACCGCGGACGCCTCGTCGTGTGACCTGACGGGTGCCGGACAGTTCACGGCGACCGCCACCGTGGTCTACATGGGCTTCACGCCCGGTGGCTCCACGGGCGCTCGCTTCAAGGTTGTCGGCCCCGCCGGCTCGTCGATCTTCGGTTTCGCGACTCCGTACGTGACCATCGGTACGATCGCCAACGATCTGTCGATCGCGTTCGGTGTGTGCGTCGAAGGTACCTTCCCGCTCGGCACCATCCAGGCGATCTGGGCGGCGGGTTCCGGCGGCGCGGTTCTTCCGTCGGACGGCTATCCGAACATCATCATGACGGACTGCCAGTTCGGTGAGTACGCGGCCACGGGCGGCACGTTCTGCGTCGCGCAGGGTGCCTGCAACTGCACCCCGCCGGTTGCCACGGCGCAGTCGACCTGGGGACAGGTCAAGGCGCTCTATCGCTAGACCGGTCGCCTTGTAGTTGGACAGAAGGACACTTCTGTTGAGGACGCCCGGGGCCCAAAAGCCCCGGGCGTCTTTTTTTCCACCCCGAAGGAGGAACAGATGAAACGAGTACTCCTGGTGATGGTGGCCGCGTTGATGATCTCGAGTGTTGCGATGGCAGATTTCATTGGGGTGTACAGCGACGCGAATGGCACGACGTGTGACCTGACGGGTGCGGGACAGTTCACGGCAAGCGCCACGGTGATTTACAAGGGCTTCACGCCCGGTGGCTCCACGGGCGCTCGCTTCAAAGTCGTCGGCCCCGCCGGCTCGTGGATTTTCGGTTTCGCGACGCCGTACGTGACCATCGGTACCATCTCCAACGACCTGTCGATCGCGTTCGGAACCTGCATCGAAGGTGTTTTCCCCCTCGGCACCATGCAGGCGATCTGGGCGTCGGGCACCGGCGGCGAGGTTCTTCCGTCGGATGGCTACCCGAACATCATCATGACGGACTGCCAGTTCGGTGAGTACCCCGCCGGGGGCGGAACGTTTTGCGTTGAGCAGGGTGCGTGCAATTGCGCCTGGTGCCTTTGGTGCCCGCCGGTCGGGACCCAGCAATCAACCTGGGGGCAGGTAAAGGCGCTGTATCGTTAGGTCCCTCGATGCCGCCGGCGTATCTGTTTGTGGCGCACCGGAAACGATAGTGGCTGCTTTCGTTGCATTTTGCTGTCGTGCGCGCGGGTTGGATGGAGCTATATTGAGTCTTGGGAGAGTGTTAGAACATTTCCCTAAGGCGGCACAGCCGTTGCGAAGCGTAAGAGTTGGAAAAATCTTGACAGGTATACCGGCACGCCCGGATATTGGCGCCGACTGGGGGACCGTTTCGTGTATGAGAACCCGGTTCACAGTATTGGCGGCAGACCGGGTGTTCGGTTTCTGAGCGTGGTTATCACGAAGGAGCGGTGCGATATGAAGCGTTTTGCGCTATTGATGTTGGGTCTGATGGTCCTCGCCGTGCCCGCGATGGCGGACATCAACCCGTTGGTTGGAGATATCAGCATCTATGCTGACGCCGAAGGCAATTCCTGCGATCTGACCTTCTCGAACGGCGGCCATTGGTTCCTCGTTCACAAGTTCGATCCGGGCGAACAGGCCACCGGTGCACGGTTCAAGTTGGTCGTGCCGGCGGGCATCATCATCGCCGGGACGACGCCGTACGTCACCATCGGCAACCTGGCCACGGACCTGTCGATTGCCTACGGCGTGTGCACGACCTCGACGATCATGATTTATGACCTGAACACCTTCGGAACGGCTCCGGTTGCGTGCGAATACGCGACCCTCACGCTTCCGGACGTCGTTTCGCCCTACCCGCTCGCCACGGACTGCGACTTTGGCGAGTACGAGATGAAGGTCGGCCAGGGCATTATCAACAATGCCGGCGGATGCCCGGCCTGCAACGTGAAGTCGGAAGCCACCTCGTGGGGCAAGGTGAAGTCGCTCTACCGGTAGTCGGTTTCCGATCCCTGCTTTTTGACGCGGCCCTCGCGATGCGGGGGCCGCGTTGCTTTCTGGCCGGTTGACAGCGCCGCACCTCGCTGGCTACAATGTCAATGTCCCTGGATCGACACGTACTCGCCACCCCTCTCGTGCGTCTCCATTGAATGATCCATTGATCAAGCTGGCCACGCCCGGTCGCCACGCACTTCGCCGGATACTACCGGCCGTCCTCATCGGACTTGCCGCCGCCGCCCCGGCGCGTCCGGCTCCCGCCGTCGCGCCCGTCGCGCAGGTGCAGCGGGAAGAGCCGGGTCGGGTCGTGTTTCGCGTGTCGGTGCCGGATCCCACGCTCCAGCCCGGGGCGGTGATCGCCAACACGGAGCGGATCAAGCTCGACGGCTACGACCGGCTGGGCGATCCCGGGGCGCCTCCCACGTTCTCGCGCGTCTTCTTTGTCGGGCTCCCGCCCGAGGGGAACTACTCACTTACCTATCGCATTGTGGCCACGAAGCCGCTCGGTTCGCACCGTCTCGAGCCGATGGCGACGCCGGTGGGAATCGTGGACGAGGACCTCGGCGCGAGCCTGTCCGAACGCGTGATCTGGAACGAGGACGTGTTCCTCGCGTACCGCGATCCCGCGCCGGTTGTTGCCGGAGAAGTGGTATTCATCCGCCACCAGCGCGCCCTTCCGCTCAGCATCCACCCGCTCGCCTACGACCCTGTTTCGGGCTCGCTCTCGGTGGTGAAGGAGATCGAAGTCGAGGTTCGGTTCGCCGCCCCGCGCGCGGCCGACGCGGCGCCGGTGGCGCCGGAGAGGCACTGGAACGATTTCTTCGGCCGGCTGCTGGTGAACGCGGGACAGGCGCGGCAGTGGAGCCCCGCCGGCGTGGTTGCAAGGGAGCGCATGGGCGCCGGCACCACGCGCGTCGCGCCGGGCGCGGTCAAGATCCGTGTCTATGACACGGGCATTCACGGCGTGCGCGCCTCGCGCGCCATTGCCAGCGGGTTTCCCTCCGGGCAGTCCGTCGACCAGCTGCGGCTGTTCCGTCGCCTCTACGACGATGTCACCCTGAGCCCGAGCGAAACCGACGTCGT
>DASVAK010000292.1:0-3507 GCA_036376395.1 Candidatus Krumholzibacteriia bacterium | reverse complement strand
CTTGACGTTGGTCTGCATGACGCGGTCGAACTCGGCCTCGTCCACGTTGGCGATGGCGCCGTTCTTCTGCTGGACGCCGGCGTTGTTGAATGCAACATCCAGGCAGCCAAATTGTTCCGATATACGCGCAAACGCGTTTCGCACCTGGGACGCGTCGCTCACGTCGGCCTGGAGGAACATGCCCTCGGCCCCCAGCGACTTCACGCGCTCGAGGGCCTGGTTGCCCTCGGCCTCGCGGCGCGCGATCAGCGCCACTTTCGCCCCTTCGCGCGCCAACGCCAGTGCGGCGTGGAGCCCGATACCGGCGCTCGCTCCGGTGACCACCGCCACCTTGCCGTCGAAACGGTTCGCGGCGGGCTGGTAGCTGCGCTCGACCCGCGGCGGAAGCGCGGGCTTCTTGTCGCCACCCTTCTTGAGAAAGCTCATACCCGGTACCCTAGCGACTCCCGCTGGAAATCTCTACTGCGTCCTTCATCGAGACGGAGCTACTTCGCCTCGGCGATGGACTGCAGCTCGATCGCCTTCATGCCCTTCTGCTCGTGCACAACACCGGTGATGGTCGACTTCTTGCCGGCCAGCCCTTTCACCTTTTCGTTCGGTGACTCGTGGTTCGAGCCGAGCACCATGTACACGGTGCCGTCGTCGGCCAGGAAACCGACCGACATGCCCTTCGCGAGGCACGACTCGGCACACTTCGCGTGACCCATGCCGGTCGCGTTGTCGGGGTGAATCATGTAACAGGTCATGTCGAGCACTTCACCGGTCAGCGTCACCGGTTTCGCCGCGGCGCCGTGGCCGGCGTGGCTGTGCTGCGCCATCGCGGGGAACGCGAACGCGAGTGCCATCATCGAAAAACCAAGCATCCGTTTCATTTTCCTGTCTCCTCGCGGGCCGATGTTCAGGACGCGGCGGCCGGGCCCGTTTCCAGCCGTCGCTCGGGGGTGACTTTCGGTTTGAGCTCGCGGCGCCGCCACAGCAGGTAGATGGCGGGGTACACCATGAGCTCCATCAGGAAGCTGGTGAACAACCCACCCACCATCGGTGCGGCGACGCGCTTCATCATGTCGGCGCCGGTGCCCATGCTCCACATGATGGGCATCAGACCCATCGCCGCCGCCATCACGGTCATCATCTTGGGGCGGATCCGTTTCACGGCGCCGTGCACGATGGCCTCGTGCAGGCCGGCTTCGTTCGTGAGCAAGCCCTTGCGCTTGTACTCGTCGTGCGAAAGGTCGAGGAAGAGCAGCATGAACACGCCTGTCTCGGCGTCGAGACCGGCCAGCGCGATCATTCCCACCCACACCCCGATCGAGATGTTGTAGTGCAGCAGGTAGAGGAGCCACACCGCGCCCACCAGGCTGAACGGCACGGCGAGCAGCACCACCATCGCCTTGAACGCCGACTTGGTGTTGGCGTACAGCAGCAGGAATATAAGGATGAGCGTCGCGGGGATGACGAGCTTCATGCGCTCGCGCACGCGCAGCATGTTCTCGTACTGTCCGCTCCACACCAGCGAGTAGCCGGTGGGCAGTTGCACGCGCTCCGCGACCACCCGCTTGGCGTCGTGGACGTAGCCGCCGATGTCACGCCCCACGATGTCGACGTACACGTACGCGGCCAGCATGCCGTTCTCGTCGCGGATCATGGAGGGGCCGTTGACGAGCTGTATGTCCGCCAGCTCACCGATGGGCACCTGGATGGGCGCCGGCGCGGCGCCCGCGCTCTCGAATGCGTCCGCTCCCATCGAGCCTTCCTGCGAGCCCGCGTTCGAGCCTGACATGGCGGCGCCGCCCGCGCGCGCCGTCACCAGCACGCGGCGGAGCTGGTCCAGGTCGGTGCGAAGGTCGCGCGGGTAGCGCACGTTCACCGAGTAGCGGCCGCGCCCCTCGATGGTGGTGGTGACGTTCTCGCCGCCCACCGCGCTCATGATCACCGACTGCAGGTCAGCGATGGTGAGCCCGTAGCGCGCGAGCTGCTCGCGCTTCGGCACGAAGTCGACGAAGTAGCCGCCCGCCGCGCGCTCGGCGTAGACGCTGCGTGTGCCGGGGACCTCGCGCACCACGCCCTCGATCTCCTGGCCGATGCGCTGGATCTCGTCGAGATTCGAACCGAACACCTTGATGCCGATGGGCGTGCGCACGCCGGTCGAGAGCATGTCGATGCGCGCCTTGATGGGCATCGTCCACGCGTTCACGTTGCCGGGAATCTGGAGCGCGTGGTCCATCTCGTTGATGAGCTCATCCCACGAGATGTGCTCGGGCCAGATATGGTTGAGCGGCGCGCGCAACACCTTCGGCCAGTCGCTGTAGAAGCGCTCCTTCGTGCGCCACTGGTCCCTCGGCTTCAGGATCACCGTGGTCTCCATCATGGAGAACGGCGCCGGATCGGTGGAGGTGTCGGCGCGCCCGGCCTTGCCGAACACGCGCTCCACTTCCGGGAACGACTTGATGACGCGGTCCTCGATCTGCATCAGCCGCTGCGCCTCGGTCACCGACAGCCCCGGCAGCGTGGTCGGCATGTAGAGGATGTTGCCTTCATTCAACGGCGGCATGAACTCGTGGCCGAGTTTCAGGTACGCGGGAATGGTGGTGGCGACGACCACGGCCGCGATGGCGATGGTGGTCTTCGGGTGCTTCAGCACCCACCGGCACGGGCCTTCATAGAGACGAAACAACACGCGGCTGACGGGATGTCTCTCTTCTGGATAGTACTTGCCCACGAACAGTGCGGTCGCGAATGAGCCCATCCAGCGCGGCCGCATCACGATCGGATCCATCCTCGTGAACAGCATGCGCACCGCGGGGTCGAGCGTCACCGCGAGCAGCGCCGCCAGCGCGATGGCGAGCGTCTTGGTGTACGCGAGCGGTTTGAACAGCCTGCCTTCCTGGTCGACCAGCGTGAACACGGGCAGGAACGACACCGCGATGACCAGCAGCGAGAAGAACACCGACGGCGCGATCTCCTGCAGCGCCTGCAGCCGCACCTGGTGGAAGTCGCCCGGGCGCCCCTCCGCCTGCCAGATCTCGAGCTTCTTGTACGCGTTCTCCACTTCCACGATGGCGCCGTCCACCAGCACACCGATGGAAATGGCGATGCCGGCCAGCGACATGATGTTCGACGTCACGCCCAGGTGGTACATGGGGATGAACGAGAGCGCCACCGTGATGGGAATCGTGATGATGGGCACGAACGCGCTCGGCCCGTGGAACAGGAAGAAGATGATCACCAGGCTCACGATGATCATCTCGACGATCAGCTCGTGCTTGAGGTTGGTGATCGACTCCTTGATGAGATGCGAGCGGTCGTACGTGGTGACGATCTCGACGCCCTCGGGCAGCGACGACTTGAGGTCCTCGAGCTTCTGCTGCACGCGGCCGATCACGTTGAGCGCGTTTTCGCCGTGGCGCATCACCACGATGCCGCCCACCACGTCGCCCTGGCCGTCGAGGTCGGCGACGCCGCGGCGCAGCTGCGGTCCCAGCGCGATGCTGGCCACGTCGCGCAGCA
>DASVAK010000288.1:0-7191 GCA_036376395.1 Candidatus Krumholzibacteriia bacterium | reverse complement strand
CGACTCGCACCGCCACGACTTCATGCGCGGAGCGAAGCCACAAGGCGGGCGCGAGCTGCACGGACGGCCGGGGTCCTACCTCGTGTGCGACACCATCCCGCTCGCGCCGGGCCGCGTAGAGACGTGGCACATCGTGCTCGATACCCCCGTCGATCACGCCGGTGTGGCGGCGTTGCAGAGCGAGATCGCCACCGGCGCGGAGGAGAAGATCGAGCGCGACGTGCGCCACTCGCGCGAGCGCCTGCTCGACTTCCTCGCCTCCGCCGACGCGTTCCAGTGCACCGGCGACGACATCGCCGCGGCGCACCACGTGAGCAACACGCTCTTCAATATTGCGCGCGGGGGCGTGCTCGCACACGGCTACGACGTCGCGCGCGACGACCTGCGGCGCTTCCTGTCGGCGCGCAACCGCGTCGTGGCGGCGCGGCATGCGGCGTGGCTGGATGCGCTGCCGGGGCGCATCGGAATGCCGGCGCTGCGCGAACGCGCCGCCGCCACCGGCGATCCGCACCTCGCGCGCCTCGTCGCCGAGTACCTGCCCCTCGTGTTCTCGCGCCGGCACGGCGACCCGTCACGGCCGTGGAACCGCTTCGCCATCGCGGTCGACAACGCGGATGGATCGCCGCGCTACGGGTACGAGGGCAACTGGCGCGACATCTTCCAGAACTGGGAGGCGCTGGACCGGAGCTTCCCCGAGGTCATCGAGCCCATGATCGCGAAGTTCCTCAACGCGTCGACGGCCGACGGCTTCAATCCGTATCGCGTCACGCAGGACGGCATCGAGTGGGAGGTGCCCGATCCCGCGCACCCGTGGAGCTCGATCGGATACTGGGGCGATCACCAGGTGGTGTACCTCATGCGGTTGCTCGAGATGTCGCTCGCGCACCATCCCGGGCGGCTCGCGTCGATGATGGGCGCGCGCGAGTTCACGTACGCCGACGTGCCGTATCGCATGGTTCCCTACGCCGGCATCGTGGCGAATCCGCAGAAGACCATCGTGTTCGACGCGGATCGCGACCGTGCCACGCGCGAGCGCGTTACGGCGATGGGCACGGACGGGCGCCTGGTGCAGCGCGACGGCGAGCCGCTGCTGGTCACCATGGCGGAGAAGCTGCTGGTCCCCATTCTCGCGAAGATATCCAACCTGGTCCCGGGCGGCGGCATCTGGATGAACACGGGCCGCCCCGAGTGGAACGACGCCAACAACGCGCTGGTGGGCAACGGCGTGTCGATGGTCACGGCGTGCTATCTCCACCGCCACCTCGGCGTGTGCGCGGAGCTCTTCGACGGCACGCCCGACCGGAGCTTCGACATGTCATCGCACGTGGTGCGGTGGTTCACCGAGTTGTCCGCCGTCGTGCGGCGCGATGCCGTCATCGACGACGACCACGCGCGGCGTGCGTTCCTGGATGCGTGCGGCGAGGCGTTCGCGCACTACCGCGACGCACTCTACGCCGGCGGCCCCGGCGAGTCGACGAGCGTGCGGGCGTCGGACATTGCTTCGTTCTTGCGCGAAGCGCAGTGGCTGGTGCGCGCGACGCTCGCGTCCAACCGCCGGCCCGATGGTCTCTACCATTCATACAACCTGTTGCACCTCGGTGACGGCACGGCGTCGCTCTCGCACCTGCCGCTGATGCTGGAAGGACAGGTGGCGGTGTTGTCGAGCGGACTGCTGGATCCGGCGGAGTGCATCGCCCTCGTCGATGCACTGCGCGCGAGCGACCTCTACCGCGAAGACCAGCATTCGTACCTGCTCTACCCGGAGAAGGAGCTGCCGGCATTCATGGCGATGAATGTCGCACCCGGCTCGATGCTGCGCGATGCGCCCACGCTGGCGGCACGCGTCGCGGCGGGCGACCGGCACGTGGTGGCACGCGACGCGGACGGCGTGCTCCGCTTCAACGCCGATCTTCACAACGCCGACGCACTGCGCGCCCGGATCGAGGAGTTCCCCGCCGCGGAGAAGGGCGCGATTCTCGCGGCCTACGAGTCGGTGTTCCACCACGCCTCGTTCACCGGCCGGTCGGGAACGATGTACCGCTACGAGGGCATCGGATGCATCTACTGGCACATGGTGGCGAAGTTGTGGCTCGCGGTACTCGAAGTGATGCAGTCCGGCACGCCGTCCCCGGCGGCACGCGTGGCGCTGCGATGTCACGCCGACGATATTCGCGCGGGTCTCGGCTTCACGAAGTCACCGGTCGAGTTCGGCGCGTTTCCGCTCGACGCCTACTCGCACACGCCGGCCTTCGGGGGCGCGAGCCAGCCCGGCATGACCGGGCAGGTGAAAGAGGAGATTCTCGCGCGCTGGATCGAGCTGGGCGTGCGGGTGGAAAAGGGCGCGGTCGTGTTCGATCCGGCCAGCGTGCGGGCGGACGAGTTCCTGCGCGAGCCACGCGAGTTTCGATGGATCGACACGCGGGGAAAAGAGCGGTCGATGTCGATCAACGCGGGCGAGCTGGCCTTCACGCTCTGCCAGGTGCCCGTCGTGTACCGTCCGGCCGGGGCGGCCAGCGTGGTTGTCCATTTCGCCGACGGCCGGGAGCACCGTCTCAGCGGCCCGTCGCCCGCCGTGTCGGGGGATCTCTTTGTGCGCAGGGGTGACCTCGCCCGCCTCACCGTGCAATTCCGGCCCGAATGAGGTAAAATCAGCGCCTCATGATCGGGCGCTTCGCACTGGTACGCACACTCCTCCTCGCCGGCCTGGTTTGCGCCGTCGCCGCTTCCGTCGCTTCCGCCGCCTCGGATCGACAGCTCGTCACCGTGCCCTTCAAGGGCCCGCGCCAGATCGAGGAGATGAAGGCGCGCGGCATCGAGATCATCGCCTACACAAAGGACGGTATCGACGTGCTGGCGGATCCCGCCGGCGTGTCGTGGCTCACCACGCGGTCGTACCAGGTCGCGGTTCGCGGCCCCGAGGCCGCGCCCGAGCCCGGCGCCGCGATCATCGACGCCAACCTGGGGCTCTACCACACCTACGACGAGACCGAGTTCGCGCTGGGCGCGCTGGTCGCCACCTACCCGTCGCTGGCGGATACGATTCGCATCGGCAAGGCGTACGGCCCGACGTTTCGCAACGTCACCGCCATCAAGATTTCCGACAACGTGGGCGTGGACGAGAACGAGCCCGAAGTGCTCTACATGGGCAACCACCACGCGCGCGAGCTGATGAGTGTCGAGATCCCGCTCCGGTTCGCCGAGTACCTGCTGGCGAACTACGGCACCAACTCCACCGTCACGAACTACGTCAACACGCGCGAGATCTACCTCATCCCCGTCGTCAATCCCGACGGCCTTGCGTACGTGCAGGCGAACCACGCCGGCTCGGCGACCACGTGGTGGCGCAAGAACCGCCGCAACAACGGCAACGGCACCTTCGGCGTGGATCTGAATCGCAACTACTCCTACCAGTGGGGATACGACAACATCGGGTCGTCGTCGAACACGGCGAGCGACGTGTACCGCGGCCCGAGCGCGTTCTCCGAGCCGGAGACGCAGGCCATCCGCAATTTCTGCGCGGCGCGCCACTTCACGTGCTTCCTCTCGTACCACAGCTACGGCGAGCTGCTGCTCTACCCGTGGGGCTACATCGCGGGCTTCACGCCCGACCAGAAGGTGTTCGCCGCTCTGGGCGCCGCGCTGGGCGCCGGCACCAACTACGCGGTCGGCAATGCGGCGCTGGGGACCATCTACATCACCAACGGTGACTCGGACGACTGGGCCTACGGCGAGATCGTGCAGAAGAACCGCATCTTCGGCTTCACGCCCGAGGTGAACAACACCGGCCAGGGTGGATTCGCACCGGCCGAGACGTACATCCAGCCCACGTTCGACCTGCTGCTCAACATGAACCTGACGCTGCTCCAGTACGCCGACAATCCGTACCGCGTGATCGGGCCGGAATCGCCGCAGCAGTACGTCGTGCAGGCGCCGTACGCGAACGGGATCAACCGCATCTCGTGGACGGGGAACATTCCGAGCGATCCCAACCCGGTGGTGTCGTACCAGGTCGAAGCCTGCTTCAACCCCGGCCTGGCGACCGACACGTGCACGCCGTCTCTCACCGGCTGGACCACGGGCGGCTGGAGCTACACGGCGAGCGGCTTCAGCGGCGGCGGCTACAACGCCGGCAACGGCAACAGCATCACGCACGCGCTGCAGATGAACCGCCCCATCGTGGTCGACGCCAGCACCGACACGCTGCGCTTCAAGATCACCTACTCGCTCGAGTCCAACTACGACTACGGCTACGTCGACGTGAGCACGGACGGCGGCGTGATCTGGAACACGGTGCCGGGCAACATCACCACCACCAACGATCCGTTCGGCCTCAACCGGGGCTTCGGCTGGACCGGGGCGAGCGTGGGTTTTGTGGATGCGGTGTTCCCGCTGACGGGTTACCTCGGGCAGGAGATCCAGCTGCGGATCGCGTACGTGACCGACGGCGCGGTCAATGGCACCGGGATGACCGTCGACAACATCTACCCGCTGCTCACCTGCCAGACCCTGGGCACGGTCGCGAGCGCGGTGGTGGATACGGTGTACGACCACGTGCCCACCAGCGCCGGGCTGTGGCGCTACCGCGTGCGCGCCCAGGACGCCGAGGGCCAGTTCAGCGAGTGGAGCAACCAGCGCGACCGCTACGTCGTCACGCTGACGGCTTCGGATACGCCGCGGCGCTTCGAGACGCGGATCGGCGCTAACTACCCGAACCCGTTCAATCCGACCACCCAGATCCCGTTCACGGTGGGCGGCGCCGCCGGCTCGCGCGCCGTGAAGACCGATCTCGCCATCTACGACGTGACCGGCGCGCACGTCGCCACGCTGGTCAATGAGGCCCGCGCCCCCGGAACATATGTTTCGCGCTGGAGCGGCATCGATGACGACGGGCGCCCCGTCGCATCGGGCGTCTACTTCGCGCGACTCCGCGTCGAAGGCGCCGAACCACGCGTGACGCGCCTCGTGCTGCTCAAGTAGCCCGTCGCTTCTCCTCCCCATCGCTGACGTAACCTGCGGGTGAACACACCCGGCAAATTGGTCCGATCAGGCCATTGTGCGGCCCACCCCGGCCGCATTGCATTGATCGCCGCGAGCATCGTGGCTCACCGTGGTCGCACGCTTCGCACGACTCCCCGGTGTAAAGGAATGGAAGTTGCAACTTTATCCGTCCGATCGGCAGAAAAAGCTTGCGCCGGAATTGCGCCCTGGCCGATCATGGCCGCGTCCGGCTGGAAAGCAACCCAACTAACTTTAAATAACACAAAGGGTTTGATTAATGCAGAGACGTGCCACCATCCTGGTCATCGCCGCCCTGGTCGTCTTTGCATTTGTGGGCCGCGACGCCTTCCTGATCCCCCTTCTGGACCGCATCGAGTCACACGATACCGAGATTGCCGGCTGCATTCGCCTCGACGAAGGCGAGCAGACCATCGGCCTGTCCGAGCCACCCGCTCTCTATTATGAGAACGGCCGGCCCGAGCCCGTCCGCGGGACCGTCGAGAAGAATTCGACCCTCTACGACGAGCTGCGCAAGGCCGGGGTGACGGCGTTCGACATCGATACGATGGTCAAGGAGACCAGGAAGAGCTTCGACTGGAAGAAGATTCGCGCCGGTCAGAATTTCGACGTGTACATGTCGGCCGCCGGCGACCTCGACAGCATGCTCCTCTATACCAGCCCGCAGGACTATGTCCGCGTCCGCTACGATTTCCCGCAGGACCAGTTCGTGGCGCAGGTGGAGCAGGTACCGTACGAAGTGACGTACCGCGTCACCCACGGCACCATCGAGAACTCGATCTTCTCGTCGCTCGAGGAACAGGGCGCGGAGACGTCCCTCGCGACCTCGCTCGATGACATCTTCGGCTTCACCATCGACTTCGTGAGCGATCTGCGCCGCGGCGACGAGTACGTGATGCTCTACGAGGTGCGCGAGTACGAGACGGGCCACATCGTGGTGGGCGACGTGCTCGCGGCGCGCGTGGTGAACCAGGGCAAGGAATTCAACGCCGTGCGCTTCGTGCCCGACGGCCAGCAGGCGGGTTACTACAACGTCGACGGCACGTCGATGCAGAAGTCAATGCGCCGCGCGCCGCTCAAGTTCACGCACGTGACGAGCTCGTTCTCGAAGCGCCGCTTCCACCCCGTGCAGAAGGTCTACAAGCCGCACTTCGGCACCGACTACGGCGCACCGCGCGGCACGCCCGTGTACGCCACCGGCGACGGACTCATCGTGGCGGCGCACTACCAGGGCGGCAACGGCAACTACGTGAAGATCCGGCACAATCGCACGTACGACACGTACTACCTGCACCTGGCCGGCTTCGCGAAGGGCGTCCGCAGCGGCACGCGCGTCAAGGAAGGCCAGTGCATCGGCTTCGTGGGTTCGACGGGCATGTCGACGGGCCCGCACCTGTGCTATCGCATGATGAAGAACGGCCAGTGGGTGAACCCGAAGGCTATCCAGCTGCCGGCGCGGGATCCCGTCAAGGCCAGCGAGATCGCGCGCTTCAACGGGCTGCGCGACGCGTACATGTCGAGCATCTACGCCGCGGTGCGCGAAGGCGCCGACAATCGCACGGTCGCCGTCGCCACACCGACACGCCCGGCGCCGCAGTTGCGCGCATCGATCTTCTAGGAATCGCTCCCAGTGGTTTCCTCCCGATCCCCGGGGTCGCCAACGGCCCCGGGGATCTTTTTTGCTTCCCAGCGCCGCGTCAGGCAAGTGATTACTTGACTGATATCACTTCCCGGATATACTCCGCTTGTTTCCCCGCACCGGAGCGGCGCGTCCACTACTCACTCTTGCGCGCCATTGCTGTTCACGATGCCAACTTGAAGAGGTGTTCCCATGGATAAAGTGGTGTGGGCCGGGGTTCGGACCCGCCCGGCCCGGATGACCACCTGCCTTCTGTTTGTTTTTATGGCGATTGCCATCGGCTTTGCTTCGGCGCACGCAACCACCCGAGAAGTTCCGGTAAAGGTACGCGCTGTCGAGGTCGACGGTTCCGCGTGGACCATCGAGGTGATTGCTGGACGCGAAGGTACATTGGATGGCGTGCGGATCGACGGTGTAAAGAGCCTCTCCCCGCTTCCCGCGTCCGACTCGGCTCCATCAGCGGCTGGCGTGTCGCAGCGCTTTCGCGTGACGACTTCCGACGGTGCGAGTGTCACTCACTGCGTTGTGCGATACCG
>DASVAK010000280.1:0-2452 GCA_036376395.1 Candidatus Krumholzibacteriia bacterium | reverse complement strand
CGCGGACGACGGCCTTCAAGTGCGGAAACACGAACGCCTTGAGCTTGGGTAATTTCAAACGTTCGCGCCGCGCCAGGATGTTCGCCTTCCACTCCGGATCCAGCCTCGTTCCGAATTCATCGAAGACACGTTGCGCGCCGGCGGCATCGCCGGTTGACTTGATCACCTGCAGCCTCGCGAGCAGGTCGCTCACGCCGGCGTGCGCTTTCTCGACGTCGCGGATGCGCACGAAGTAATCGCCCTCGATCTTCTTCACCTCGACGCCGTAGTCGCGCCCGTGCTCGCCGCCGCGCACGAGCCACATCAGGATGGCGTGGTGGCCGCGGTCGTGCGCCTCGCGCACCTCGTGCCCCTCGACGCGATCCATGCGCGACATCCATCCCTGCAGGTAGCCCGCGTACGACGTCTCCATGACGACCTGGCGCATGTCGGCTTCGTACGCGCCCAGCTCCACCATCTTGGGATCGCCGATGTGGTAAAGCCCCACCAGGTCCGCGCGCGCTTCCTCGAGCGCCGAGTACAGCCGGCCCAGCGTCGCGCGCGGGTCCGCTGCCAGTGCAGGATCCGGACGGCCGGACCCGTGGCCGATGATTTCGTGCAGGTACACGTGCAGCGGCCGGATCAACGTGCTCGTGAGCGCGAGCATCGGGTCGCGGTACTCGGGCAGGAAGAACTCGTTCACCACCATCTGCTCGAGTCCCTCGGCGCGCGTGTTCTCGATGTTGTTCAGGATGACGTTCTTGCTGCCGTGCTGGTTGCGGATGTCATTATAGTTGGGAAGATTGTACGCCGCCGGCGACACCGGCCCGCCGTCGCCCGTCTCGATCAGCACGTTCACGATGGTGGCCACCGGACGCGAGATGTCGCTGCGCTTGTACTTGTCGGGCCAGGGCATGCGCGACTCGAAATAGTGCGCGTGCTCGGCGATCTTCTCGATCAGCCCGCCGCCGGCGCGGAAGCTCGCGTTGCCCTCGAACTGTGCGATGGTGCCGCGCGGGTCGAGGTAGCTCTCGATGAAGCCGTTCAGGTAGTCGACGCGCGCCTCGCTCTTGAGCCAGTGGATCATGTGGTCGCGGAAGTGCATCTCGTCGCCGGTCACGTAATAAACGAGGAGCGAGCGCAGCGCGGCGCGCTGCTCGTCGTTCTCGGCGTAGGGAATCGCCATCTTGACGAAGTGCGAAATCGTCTCCAGCTCGGTGGAGAACAGCCCGCCGATGCGGTACACCTCCGGCACTACGCGGCCTTTCGCGTCGCGGGCGAAACGCACGTTGATACGGTGCTGCCACGGCTCCGGCAGCGCCTCGATGTCGGCGCGCGTGATGCCGCGGTCGTAATAATTGACGGCGCTGTGCTCGATGATGTCGGCGCCCGCGGACTGGTAGGTCTGCACGGGCTCGTGCGCCGCGTCGAAGATCGACGGCGCGAGCGCGGCGAGCAGTCCATCCACGCCGCCCGTGTGCGGGGGCAGCGTCGCGCCGCGCGAGACGGCGTGCTTCACGGCCTGCGCGAGCATCGCCGGCGTGAGCATCGCCGGAACGAACTTGGTATGCGTGTGGTGGTTGTACTGGCCGTGGTGGACCCAGACCTGCTTCAGGTAATCGTGGAGCGCCGCGCGCACCGCGGGATCGAGCCCGTCGGCGTGGGCGAACGCCGCCTCGAGAACCCGCACGATCGTGTCCGCGTCGCGATGCGACTGGCGGTACGCGATGGTGTTCCCGGGGATGGCCGCGCGGTACATGAGATAGGCGAAGCGCTGCTCGCGCGGGGAGAGCGCCTCGAACCCGGCCGCCCCCACGCCGATCACGAGCGCGTCGCGACCGTCCACGCCGAGGCGTTCCAGCTCGCCGATGTGGGGCTTTTCAGCGGATGCAGGGATGTCGTTCCGTCGGGTCATCGGCGCATTCTACACACTGGGTAACCGCTCTGCTACAATGCCGCGCAAAGGAGTTCTGCGCCGACCCCCGGAGTGGTCGTCGCAAGGTTCAACAAAGCAAACCGCATGCCCACCCGCAAGCCCGCGCGCGCCGAAGTCGAGAAGCTCCGGCGCGACATAGACCACCACAATTACCGCTACTACGTGCTCGACGATCCGGAAATCACGGATGCCGAGTACGACGCGCTCCTGCGCCGGCTGGAGGCCATCGAGGCCGAGTGGCCGGAGTTTCGAACCCCCGATTCGCCCACGCAGCGTATCGGCGCTCCGCCCGAGGGCGCCTTCGGGGTGGTCACCCGCACCGTGCCGATGCTCTCGCTCGACAATGCCATGACCGAGGAGGAGCTGCGCGAGTGGCGCGACCGGCTCGTGCGCGCGGTGGGAAGCGCGGGGGAGACGGGCTACGTGTGCGAGCCCAAGATGGACGGCGTCGCGGTCGAGCTGGTGTACGAAAAAGGGAACCTGGTGCAGGCCTCGACGCGCGGCGATGGGGTCAACGGCGAGGATGTCACGCTCAAC
>DASVAK010000277.1:0-16900 GCA_036376395.1 Candidatus Krumholzibacteriia bacterium | reverse complement strand
CGCCCCGGCAGCGATAGCACGGAGCGCCGCGGGCGAACATCGTGTAGCTGGGACAGACGAGTTTGTAGTCGTGCAGCGTCATCACCACCGGAATGCGGCGCGCCGCGAGCCGCTCGATGATGGACGGGGTGAGCTGGTGGTAGATGTTGTGGAGATGCGCGACGTCCGGCCGGCGCTCGGCCAGCAGGCGGTCGAGGCACCGGGCGGCCTGCGGTGAGCGGATGAATTCGAACACCGACCGCACCGACGCCGGCCGCCACGCGGGCGACGCGTAGTCGCGCTGCGGGACGAAATACCGGCCCTGCGGAGAGGGCGCGTTGTCGGGGTGCGCCATGGCGAAATGGAGCACCTCGTGGCCGCGCGACGCCAGGGCCCGCGAGAGCGCGAACAGGTAGCGTTCGCTGCCCCCGCGCTCATGGAAGAACTTGTTGGCCTGGAGAATGATCAACGCGTCCGGCGAGACGGAACCAGTCTGCCATCACCCTGCTTTAGGACAGGTGTGACTTGACCTTTTCGCGCGCGATCCACCCCAGCGCGCGCGGAAGGTTCTTCTTGAGCTCGGAACGCGCGGTGCAGATCATCCAGCACTGCTCGCATCCGGCGATTTCGCGCCGCACGCGGGCCGCCGCCTCCGACTCCCAGACGTCCTCGAAGCTCGTGCCCTTCAGATCCCCCATCGGCGACGGGATGGTCAGGCACGGGTACACGATCCCCTCCGGCGCCAGGTAGAAGAAATCGATCCCCGCGCGGCATTCGAGCAGGCGCTTCTTCTCGCGGTTGAACACCAGCGTGCCCGATTCGAAGTACGCGCGCAGCCAGCGCTTGGGGTGGTAGCTCATGAGCTCGTGCTTCATCACGTAGCCGAGCGCGTCGTGGAGCGTGTCCGGCTTCACGTCGGTGTTGACCTGGGTCGAGAAGTAGATGTCCGAGTTCTGCGCCACCGCGGTGGTGAACTGGACTCCCATCTCGCAGGCGAGGTCGTATACCTGCCGCATCTCGCCGATGTTCTCGTTCATGGCGGTGAAGCCGATGCGGATGTTGGTGAAGCCGCGCTCGCGCAGCTGCTTGAGCGTGGACATGGCGTTCTCCCACGCGTGCTTCACGCCGCGGATGCGGTTGTGCGTCTCGCCGATGCCGTCGAGCGACACGCCGATGCCGATGTTCGGAATCGTGCGCCGCAGCTCCTCCATCGCCGCGACGATCTGCGCGGTGCGGAATCCGTTCGTCGAGACCACGATGCGGGGGTTCTCGCATTTCGCGTGGATGACTTTCACGATGTCGACCACGTCGCTGCGCATGAACGCTTCGCCGCCGGAGATGTTGATGTCCTTGAGCGACGACGGGACGCCGGCGTAGTCGTCGATGGAGAGGAACTCCTGCGGCTTGAGCTGCCAGATGTTGCACATCTCGCAGCGGGCGTCGCAGCGGTAGGTGAGCGCGATGATGGCGTCGGTCGGGTAGCCGGGCGCCGGCACGCGCGCGGGGGTTCCGCGTGGGTCGTCGATGGGATGGGTTCCCGGTGCACTCATGCGGCCAAGACCTCGTCGAAAAGGCGCTGGTAGCCTTCGGTTGTGTGTTCGATGGAATAACCCGCTTCCACGCGGCGGCGGGCTTCGTCGGCCATCCGCCCGGCCCCGGGCCCATCATCTAACGTCGTCGCGATGCACCGCGCAAGTTCCGCGACATCGCCGGGGGTGACCAGCCGGCCCGTGACTCCGTCCTCGATCAACTCGGGCACCGAGCCCACCCGCGAGGCGATCACCGGGACACCGCATGCCATCGCTTCCAGCAGCGACAGGGGCAGCGTTTCCACCACCGAGCGCGAGGGCAGCACCACCACGTCGCTGGCATGCAGCAACCGCGCCACGTCGCGCCGGACCCCCAGGAAATCCACCCGGTCGCGGATTCCCAGCTCGTCCGCGGCGGCCTCGATGGCGCCGCGTCGCGGCCCGTCGCCGGCGAGGAGCACGCGCACCCGCCGCCGCGACGCGTCGGGCATGGCGGCCGCGGCGAGCAGCGACTCGTGCGACTTCTCCGGTCGCATCGCGGCCACCATGGCCACCACCGCCTCGTCTTCCCGGATCCCCAGCGACTGCCTCGCGTCGCGCCGGAGCACCGGCGTCGTCCGGGGCCAGCGCGACAGGTCGATCCCGTTGTGGATCACCGCGACACGCTCACCGGCGATCCCGGTGACGCGGCGCAGGTACTCCGCATGCGTGCGCGAGACCGCGACCAGCCGCGTCACGAACTCCATCAGGATGCGCTCGCGCCGCCGGAAGCTGGGACCGATCCGGCCCTGCGCATCAATCAGCCCCGTCGAATGCGACGACACGACCGCGGCCGGTACGCCCGCGGCGAGGGCGGCGACGCGCCCCATCCACATCGCGTCCATGTGGTCGAGCGCCCACATGACCCGGGGGCGGAAGGAACGGAAGTCGTTCGCGAGACGAAGAGCGCCGGCGGGGTCGCGCCGGCGCCTGCACAGGTGCTCGATCCCCTCGAACCCGGCGTCGAGCAATTCGCGTCCGATCGCGCCCGCGCCGTGCAGGAAATACAGACGGACGTCGTGGCGTTCACGGGAGAGACGGCGGAGCACATTCGCGGTGAGCATCTCGGCGCCGCCCACGCCGAACGTCGATGCGACCAGGGCTATCCGGCGCTTCTCCACGCGCGCGTTACGCGCCTCCGTGATCCGGAGCGTTGACCGGTTCGATGTCGATCGAGCGCCCGCCTTCGCGCACCGACGCGTCGGCCGCTTCGAGCACGCGCACCACGTCGAGACCGTGCGCTCCCGAGCTGCGCGGCGTGGTTCCTTTCTCCACGCAGTCGACGAAGTGCTGGCACGCCACCTTGAGCGGCTCGGCGTCATCGAGGCGCGGGATGAGAATGTCGCCGTAACGGTACGACAGCTGGAACTCGCCGAAGGTGTCGTAGTGCGGCGTGACCGTGACACCCTTGTCGTAGATCCGGATCTTCTCGAGCGCGCTGATGTCGTCGTAGACGAGCATCTTCTTGCTTCCCACGACGGTGGTGGAACGGATCTTGTTGGGGTTGAGCCAGCTGACGTGGATGTGCGCCAGGATGTTCCCGGGATACCGAACATTGATGAAGGCCACGTCCTCGACGTTCTTGCGAATGCAGCAGCTCGCCTGCGTCGCCACCGACTCGGGCTTGCGATCGAGAATGTAGTTGAGGATCGACACGTCGTGCGGAGCGAGGTCCCAGATCACGTTGACGTGCTCCTGGAAGATGCCCAGGTTCACGCGCGTGGTGGCGACGTAGAAGATGTCGCCCAGCTCGCCCGACTCGATCACTTCCTTGATCTTGTTCACCGCGGCGGTATACACGAAGGTGTGCCCCACCAGAAGCACCCGCTTCGACTTCTCCGCCTCCGCCACCATGGCCGCGCCCTCGCCGGTGTTGAGCGACAGCGGCTTTTCGACAAAGACGTGCTTGCCCGCGCGGAGCGCCTCGGTGGTCAGCTTGAAGTGCGTCTCCGGCGGCGTCGCCACGACCACCGCGTCGACGTCACCGCGCGACAGGATCCGGCGGTAGTCGGTCGTGGTCTCGATCTTCGGATAGATGGTGCGCATGTGCGCAAGGCGTTCCTCGCTCAGATCCGAACAGACGAGGACGTCGGAACCCTTGAGATGGGAGAAATTCCGGATCAGGTTGGGCCCCCAGTAGCCGCAACCGATCACACCGATGCGAATCAAGGTGTACTGCTCCTGTGTGTGAATCGACTGCCGATCAGTAGCCGCCGAGGCCGAAGAGCATCACCGGTACGGTGCGGACGATGATCTTCACGTCGAGGGCCAGGGACCAGTTCTCGATGTAGTAGAGGTCGAGCATGACCATTTCGTCGAACGGCACCGTGCTCCGCCCGCTCACCTGCCACAGACCGGTGAGTCCGGGTTTAACAGCCAGACGGCCGCGGTGCCATTCCTTGTAATGCGCCAGCTCGTAGGCGAGCGGCGGACGCGGCCCCACCAGCGTCATCTCGCCGCGCAGCACGTTGATGAACTGCGGCAGCTCGTCGAGACTGGTCTTGCGCAGGAACCTCCCGATCGAGGTTATGCGCGGGTCGTTCTGCAGCTTGAAGACCTTGCGGTCTCCGCTCTCCTCCGTCATGAGACGGCCCTTGATGAAGTCCTCGGCGAAGCTGCGGTGCTGATGGTCGCTGGCGTGAACCAGCATGGTCCGGAACTTGTAGAACCTGAACACGCGCCCGTCCTGGCCCACGCGTTCCTGCACGAAGAGCACCGGCCCTTCCGACGTGAGCTTGATGAGCGCGGCGATCAGAAGGTAGAACGGCAGGCCGAGCACGGCGAGGGCCAGCGTGAAGATGACGTCGAAGGCGCGCTTCGACCAGGCCCCGGCGCGCGACTGCCCCGTGAGGGGAATGGCCGGAGACGCTCCACGAATGGCATCCGTCGCGTACAGCGGAATCACTTTCTGTTCGGAATACCTGAAGGCTGCAAGATTCTTCTTCACGGCTGCTGACCTCGAATCTGGTGGTGATATTTTCAAACGGATACTTCGACTCGAGACAAAGCATCGGCGACGTAATCGACCTGCTCGTCCGTCAGCTCCGGGAACACCGGCAACGATACGAGCTGGTTCGAAAGCGTCTCGCTCTCCGGGAACGTCTCCCCCGTGCGACGGAGATGGGCGTACCCGGGGTGGCGATGCGCGGGGGGAACGATGTGCTTGCCCCACCCGATCCCCGCGCCCGACAGCGCATCCTGCACCGCGCGCTGCCGCGGATGCCGGACCGCCAGGATGTGAAAAACAGGATCCGACCCCGGTACGCAGGCCTGGAACGCGAATTCCGTGCCCGCGAGCCGGTTCTTGTACTTCTCCGCGATGGCCCGCCGGCGTGCGTTCCAGCGGTCCAGGTGGGCGAGCTTCACGCGCAGCACCGCCGCCTTGATGGTATCGAGGCGGTAGTTGTATCCCAGCACCGGGAACACGTTGGGCTGGAACTGGCCGTGGTGGCGCAGCGCGCGGCACTTCGCCGCGATCTCCGGATCATTCGTCGTCACCGCGCCGCCGTCTCCGATCGTTCCCAGGTTCTTCGTGGGATAAAACGAGAACGCCCCCGCGGTGCCCAGCGACCCGGTGCGCCGTCCGTCGAGTGTCGCGCCGTGGGCCTGGCACGCGTCCTCGATGACCGCGATGCCGCGCGCCGACGCGATGCGGTTGATCGCATCCATGTCGCAGGGCTGTCCGTAGAGATGAACGGGGAGAATGGCTTTCGTACGGGGCGTGATCGCCGCTTCGAGCCGCGCCGGATCCATGCAGAACGTGCCCGGATCGACGTCCACGAGCACGGGGGTGGCGCCCGTGTACATGATCGACTCGACGGTGGCGATGAACGAATTGGGAACGGTGATGACTTCGTCGCCAGGGCCGGCGCCCACCGCAAGGAGGGCGAGATGAAGCGCGGAGGTTCCCGAGCTCACTCCGATGGCGAATTCGCAGCCACAGTACCGGGCGAACTCCCGCTCGAATTCATCGAGCGACGCGCCGAGGATGAAATCGCCACGTGCGACGGTACTTGCTACCGCCGTCGACAGCTCATCCTGGAGTTCCCGGTGTTGCAGTGTGAGGTCCAGAAAAGGGACCCGTTGCGTCTGCCCCATCGAACCGGATTGTCCTTGTGGTTAAGTACTTGCCCCTGACGCGAGCCAGTTGATTTTAGCACAGTTACGCCGTGCTCTTCCACCCCCGATTTTAGGCAGCTGGCCCTAGGGGCGAGCCCTATGGAGTGAGTTCTCAGCGTCGCAACAGGGCGCCGGCCGCGGCCCGGATTCCGTCGCCGCGGGCCCCGGGACCGTAAGTCATGCGGACATGCGCCTGTGCGTCCGCTGCCAGCCCCCGGGCGAAGGCCGGATCCGCGAGCAGGCGTTCGATATGGACGCGGTATTGCGCGGGCTCGGATGCCACCAGGACGTGCCGGCCGGGCGCGAGGTCCATGCCTTCGATGGCCTCCGGCGACGCCACCACCGGGGTGCCCGCCGCGATCGCTTCGAGAATGCGGATGCGGATCCCGCCGCCGTAGCGGAGCGGCACCACGAGGCACGCGCAGCGAGCAAGATACGGCGCCACGTCGCGCGCGTGCCCGGCCACGTCGACGTGGCGCAGCGCGCCAAAAAAGGAAAGCGCTTCGGGCAGCGCGCCGCCCACCACCGTGAAGCGGATCCCGTCGATGTCCGCGAGCAGCGGATGCACGCGGCGAACGAAGAAATCCAGCGCGTCGCGATTGAACGCCGCGCCGAGCGCGCCCATGAACAGCACCTCGCGCGACGTCCGCGTGGTCACGGGCAGGAAGCGTTCCTCCGGCAGGCCGAACGGGAGCACGCTCACGGACGCCGATCCACCCGAGAGCGTGCGCGCCGCGTGAGCGTCGCGCGGCGTGAGCGCCCAGATGTGGCGCGCGCGCCGGTACGCGCGCACTTCCTCGCGCTGTTCGATGCGCCAGCGGCGCAGCGCGGACGCCTTCGCGAACAGCCCCTGCTCGAGCAGCGCGCGCTTCGCGTTGACCGCGAGGTCGATGTCGTGGGTGAGCAGGACGGTGTGATCGGCAGGAAACACGCCGAGCAGCGGGTAGAGCTGCCAGTACTCCACGATGACGAGGTCGAAGTCCTCCTGCGCCAGCGCGCGCGCCGCGCGCACGAATGCGCCCGGGCAATCGTACAGGCTCTTCATCGAGCGGCCGGTGAAGATCGAGCGCAGCGTGTACGCGGCCCGGTACGCGATCTTCGCCGCGAGGCTGCGCCGGTTGCGCGGGTACACGGTGACGACGCGCGCCACGCGCTTCTCGAGCTCGCGCGCGAGCGCCACCTCGCGGTCGTCGAGCACGCGCGCGAGCACGGTGACATCGTGCGCCTCCGACAGCGCGTCGAGGATGGCGGTCGACACCACGCGCGTCCCCTGGTCCGGCGGGTAGGGCAGAATCGGCTTCACGAGCAGGATGCGACGGCGCGGGCTCATCGCGCCTCCCCGCCGCGCACCGGCGCCCCGTGCACGAGCGTCGTGTACAGCGCCTCCATGCTGCGTGCCTGGCGCTCGAGCGTGAAGCACCGTTCGAAGCGCTCGCGTCCCGCCGCACCCATGGCGCGGCGCAGTGTCTCGTCGCCGGCGAGACGATCGAGCGCGGCGGCGATCTGGTCCACGTTCACCGGGTCCACCAGCACGCCGGTTTCTCCATCGAGCACCACTTCGGGAATGCCGAACACGCGACCCGCGACCACGGGAAGGCGGCTGGCCATCGCTTCCAGCACGACGTACGGCAATCCTTCGATCGTCGACGGCAGCGCGAGCGCGTCCGCGGCCGCGAGCAGCTCTTCGAGCTCGGGCGCGTCGCGACGCCCGAGAAACATCACGTTGGCCGCGATCCCCCGGTCGGACGCGAGCTGGCGGCACGCCGCCTCGTCGGGACCGTCGCCGATGACGACGAGACAGATGCGGTCGCGATGCTCGCAGCGCGCCGCGGCCTCGATCAGGCGCCGCAGCCCCTTGTGCGGGAGGATGTTCCCCGCGTACGCCACCACCAGGCGCGAATCGCGCAACCCGAGCGCCCAGCGGCGGGTTCTGCCCTGCTCCGGCGAAGCCCCGAACGCGGCCGGAATTCCGTTGGGCACCACGCGCACCTTCGATGCCGGCACGCCCTGCCGGGACCGAAGAAAGTCGGCGTTGGCGCGGGTCATGGTGACGGCGACGTCGAGTGAACGGTACGCAACGCGCTTCAGCGCGGCGCGCTTCCACAGGTAGGGCGCCATGGGGAGATGCTCGGTCACCACCGTGCGCGCACCCGCCGCCTTCGCGATCGGAACCAGGAGTCCGATCTGACCGTCGTAGGGCCCCGGTACGTTGACGTGGACGACGTCCGCCGCCAGCGCGTCGAAACGCCGCCACAGTGCCGGCGCGTCCGAAAGCGCGAATGGCAACCGCATGGGTGCGTCGATGACGTCGATGCGGGTTGCGCGCAACGACTCCGCCCACGCCGAGAGATGCGGATCGCGCGCGCCCGCCTTGATCATCACCATGGGATGAAACCGGCGCCGGTCCAGCGCGAGCGCAAGGCGCGAGACGTACATTTCCGCGCCGCCCAGGAAGGGCGCGTCCACGACGAAACAGATGCGTATCATGGCGCTCCCGTGATGCGGTCCACCACCACGAGCGACGCGCACCGGCGCCCCGAGTAGTGATCGCGGTTGAACCACAGATCGCGCGCGTGAAAATTGGGCACGGCAGTTTCCGTTTCGACCGACAGCTCCACCGCGTAGTCCCCCATCCGTGCGTTGCGCGGCACGATCACCGTGAACGTTTCGCACAGGTCGAATCCCACCGGCCACAGATCCGGCTCGTACACGCCGTGCCCGGGTCGCAGATCGGCGCGGAACCGCGACGTCAGTCCGGCGCGTCGATCCGCCGCGCGTCGCCATTGCTTCCCGCCCGGGATGGACGGGGCCGCCTGCACCACGGTGTGGTCGAAACGCACGTGCATGATCGCCGGCAACGCGAACGGGAGCGGCGCGTCACGGCGGTATCCCAGCGTCACGCGCACACTGTCGCCGGGCAACGCGCGCGCGCGGTCGAGCGCCATGCCGGTGACGAAGAACGCGTCCCGCGGCGCCGCCGCCTCGCACGGCGAGAGCGTTGGCGATCCCGTCACGACCGGCGGAGTGATGGGATTCCAGCCCCGCCCGAGGCCCGCATCCGGATCGAACCGGTACACGGCGGCGTGCGCGGTGCTGTCGACCAGGGTGAACGCGGGCGCCATCGAGAGCATGCGCGCGCGCGATGCGCGGTACATCCGTGCGTCCCACACCTCGAGGAAGTCGCCGCTTCCCGCGGGCGGCAGGCCATTCACCACGACGTAGTCGACCGCGAAGCGGCGGCACGCCGCGGCGGCCGCTTCGGAAACGAAATACGGCGTGAGCGCGTCGCGCACCGAGCGGATGCGCTCCATGGCGTGCGGATCGCGCGGATTGCCGTGCTGCTGGTACACCGCGACGAAGCGCTGCGACGCGCGCGCGCTGAGCGCGTACGACGTCGCCGGATCGGAGAGGATCACCGCGTCCGACGGGAGCCGGGCCACGACGCGGGAAAGATCGCGCATCGCCACCCCCGGCGCCCGCGGCTCGCCCGCGGCCCGGGCGCGCAGGTCGCGCGCGAGAGCGCCGGGCACGGGTCGCGCGAAGGCGAGGAGCCACAGGGCGGCGGCGGGAACGCCGAGGAACAACGCGCGGCGGTCGCGCGCGCGCACGCCGGCGGCGAGGATGGTTGCGGCGACGGCGATGGCCGCGAACGCCGGAACCTGCACCAGCGACCGGAACGCCATGTAGCTGCCGTGCGCGTGCAACCAGGTGGCGATCCACGGCACGAAAGACACCGCGAACGGGACCGCCGCGGCGGCGAGCACACGGCGGGCGTCGCGGCGGCGCGAAAGCGCGAGCAGCGGCACGCACGCGAGTCCTCCGAGCACGATCAACCCGTGCAGTCGCAGAATCTCCAGCGGGCTGGCGATGAACCAGCGGCCGGTCACGTACATCACGCCCTGCGTGTGCGAGTGAATCAGGTTGCTGACGCCACCCAGGTCGTCGTGGCGAAGCAGGAGCCCCGTCGCCGCGCCCGCGCCGAGCCATCCGCACAACGCGACGCGTGCGCGCCAGGAGATCTGCCACGCATTTCCGAACGCCGCGATGGTGGCGGCGAGCACGGCGATGTGCCACGCGACACCGAGGTGCACCAGCACGCCGCCCGCGCCGAGGAGCGCCCACTGCCACCCGCGCAACCGCGCGGGACCACCCGCCGCCGCGGCGACGAGGACCCAGCACCACAGCGCGGCGACGGTTTCGCCGTGCGGGCTCGCGGCCGCGAAACGGAAGGGATTGCCGTCGAAGGTGAGAAGGATCAGCGCCGACGACGCGATCCATGCCCGCGCCGACGCGACGAAGGTGCCGTTGAACGCGATCAGCGCGAGCGCCGCGGCCGGAAACAGCACGACGGGCAACCACCGCCATACGACCGCCGGTTCGGTCGATGCGACCCATGACGTGAAGGCGAGCACGGGGTGCAGCGCGCCCTTGCGCGGGTCGCTCCACGCGCGCGTCTCGCCCGCCACGGGCGCGAGGACGCCGCCCGGGTCGAGCGAGTTCTCGCTCAGGACGTGGCGCACGTAACCGACATGATCGAGTCCGTCTTCGCCCACGCTCAGGCGCGGAGGATTGACGGCGGCGAAGAGCGCGCAGGCAACCACGATCCACCACCAGGCTCCGCTTCCCGGCGCGCGGGTTGCCCCCACCCACCGCCACGCGCGGACCGCGGCCGTCGCGTAGTACACGACGAGGCCCCACATGGTTGCCACGGCGTAGGTCCGGAAGGATGCGTGCAGCACGGTGAACGCGGTCGTCCACAACGCGAGAACGCACAGCCAGGAGAGAAAACCGGCGCAGAGGCGCAGCGCCGCGTCGCGGCGCGATCCGTCACCCGCGTGCGGGAGCAGGCCGCCGGGAAGCGCGGCCGGAAGCACCAGCACGAGGACGAGCGTGCCCAGGGCGCGCACGGATTCGGGCCACGCGTCCACGAGCCCCGCGGCCAGCGCGCCCAGCCCGAGGAGCCCGGCGAGTCCCGCGAGCGCCCGCGTCCGGGTCACGAGAATCGTTTCGTCACCAGGAAGAAGAGATTGCGGAAACCGTCCCGCCACTTTTCCAACTTCACTTCACCGACGCGCGGATGGTAGTCGATGTGGTACTCGCCAAAGCGGACTCCGCGCGCGCGGATGGCCTCGATCTTGATCTCCTCCGAAAACGGCATGCCGTCGCTGGTGAGCGTGAGCTTCGGGTACACCGCCGAGCGGTACACCCACATGCCGGACTGCGAATCGCGCACCGGCTTGCCGTAGAGAATCGCCATGCCCAGTGTGAGCACCGCGTTGCCGACCTTGTTCGAGAAGTTCATCGCCCTCGGATTCTTGAGCGGAAACCGCGACGCGCTCACGAAATCGAGCTTGCCGTCCTCGAGGTGGTCGACGATCTCCGGGATCTGGTTGGCGGGATAGGTGCCGTCACCGTCGAGCGTGGCGGTGATGTCGCCGGTCACCGCGGCGAGACCGGCTTTGTAGGCCGCGCCGTAGCCCTTGCGCTTCTCGAATACCACGCGCGCTCCGAGCGATTTCGCCACCTCGGAGGTGCGGTCGGTGCTGTTGTTGTCGACCACGATGATCTCGTCGACGCACGCGGGCAGCATGCCGATGGTGTGGCGGATTCCGTCTTCCTCGTTGTAGCACGGGATGACGACGCTGATCTTCAGGCCACGGTGCATGAATCACGACCTTTCTGGAGCAAGGAACTGCGCCACGCGCGCGGCCAGCGGCACGGGAATCGATCGCAGCGCGGCGAGCTCGTCGGCCTCGAAAATGCGCGCGAACCGGTACGACACCGCCAGCAGGACCAGCGCCACGGCGCCCGCGACCGCCAGTCCGGCCGGCCCGCTCATCGCGCGCAGGATCGCGTACCCGGCGACGACGGGCGCGGACGCGAGCAGGCAACGGCCGATGAAACCGAACGGAATGGAAATGCCGGGGACGTAACGGCGCACCACGCTGAAGTAGAGAACGGGCTGCAATGCAATTGCAATCGCCACCGGAACCATGGCGCCGGGCACACCGAACTTCGGTATCAGGATCAAATCCAGCCCCACGTTGATGACGGCGAGAACAAGGTAGATTAGCAGATTGACCGGCGTTTTTTCCAGAACGTAGAGCACCATCGAGAGCGGCGTCGACAGGAACGACACCGTGAAGATGATGAAGAACAGCTGCGTCGGCACCGCGGCGGGCGCCATGGCGGCGCCGAAGAGAACCGGCACCGCGCGTCCACCCAGCACGGCGCCCAGGATGCACAGCGGCGTGCACAGCGCAAACAGCATGCGATAGTACCGGCGGACCGCACCGGCCAGCCGCCCCGGGTCGCGCGCATACGCCTCCGACATGCCCGCCATCACGAGCGGCCAGACCGTGCCCGGCACGAACTCGAGGATGGTCTGCGGCAGGCGGTAGGCCAGGTCGAAGTAGCCGGTTTCCTCCGGGGTCCGGAAATGCGCCAGCAGGAGCGTTTCGGATTGCCGCCACACGATCAGGTTGAGCACTCCGATGGCCGCGAACGGAAGCGAGTAGCGCCAGAATCGCCGCTGCTCGACCACCACCGGGGCCGGTTCGCCGCCCCAGTCGACCGCGGCGCGGATGCGCGGCCAGATGATGGCGCACGCGACCGCGTTCCCCGCCGCCGCGGCGGCGAGCACTCCCGCCACTCCCCAGCCGGCGCGCAGCGCCGGCACCAGCGCCGCGATGTAGACCACGTGGCTCGCCAGCGACGCGGCCGACAGGCGCGCCGTATCGTAGGCCGCGTTGAGTACGTTCCCCAGCAGTGCGAACAGCACCTCGAACAGCGCCAGCCCGACGCCGATGGCGACGAACATGCCGACACCGGGCGCATGCAACAGGCGCTCGATGCCGCCGCGAAAGCACAGCGCGAGCGCCACCATCACGAGCCACGCCGCCGCGTGTATCCACACGACGCGGCGGACGAGGTCGCGCGCGCCGTCGCCCGCGCGCGCGACGCGCAGCGCGGGCAGGAAACGCAACAACGACTGCCCCGTGCCGAACCCGGACAGCAGCACGACGAACATCAGCACCGAGCGCACGGCGCTCAGCACGCCGTAATCGTGGTCGCCGAGACCGCGCACCACCAGGATGCTGCTGGCAAAACCGAGCAGGAAGCGTCCCGCGCGGGATGCGACGGACCACGCCATCGCCGTGCCGATTCGTTGCGACGTGCTTTGCATGTCAGCGGCGCGCACGCACGACCTTCTGCAGGTGCGCCTTGAAACCGAGGATCGACGACGGCGCCGGCATCGACGCGGTCGTCATGAAGCAGCCCACCGAGAAGCGGTCCTCGGGGTGGTAGCCGTGCATGGCGGCGATGCGCGTCGAGCCCATGAAGCTCGGCACGACCAGCACGCCCGGCCGCGCGAGGAAGACATCGATCCCGTATTCGCCGCCGGGAAAATGGCACCCGAACGCGCGCAGGTGGTGCGCGTCAAGGCGCTGCCCCATGTCGCCGACGACCTCCGCCATCGCGTCGGCAATGCGCGGCTCGCCCCAGCTGCGCGCCATGGTCGAATCGAAAAAGGCCAGGTACTCGCGCCCGATGCGGAACCCCCGCGCCTCCATGCCGCCCCACACGTCGAGCGTCGCGGTGACATCCGTCATCCCGTGGTCGCTCAGCAGCACGATCTCGAGGTCGACGTCGCGCGCGCGCGCCTCGCGCACCATGTCGTCGAGGAACGCAGTGTACGCCGAGAGCCGTTCACCCACCGACGGGTGCGAGATGCCCACGCGGTGCATCAGCGCATCGAGCTCGGCGGTGTAGACGAAAAGCACGTCGTGCGGCGCAGCCAGCGCGCCGCGCGCGGCGAGGAGGTTCTCGCCCTCGGCGGTGCGATAATCCCAGAGCCGGTAGTCCACGCCGTTCGCCTGCATCCAGTCGAAGACGGTCTCGCAGCGCAGCCCGCCGGGGCGGAACGGATCGCCCGTCTGCCCGACGTCGAAGCGGTGGAGCAGGTGGGTCGGAATCTCGTACAGGTCGTAGTACGCGTGGACGCGTCGCCGACGGTCGAGGCCGCGGCGGATCCACCGCCGCGCGCGCCAGTCGAGCGCGTGCGGAAGCGGCGGGATCCAACCCAGCGAGGAGAACACGCCGTCGCGGCCGGCGCGGCGAAACATCGACCAGGATCCGTGCTCGGCGGGCGTTGCCCCCGAGAGCAGGCTGGGGATCGCCGCCGAGCTGTAACCGAGCACGGTGCCCAACGGCGAGCGCGTCGCGAAGAGGTCGCGGCCGAAGCCGAAATGCTCCGCGATCTCCCAGCCCAGGGCGTCGACGAGAAATACCAGGGTGACGTGGCGGGCCATGAAGCTCCTATGAAATCACGCGGTGCATGTCGCGCACCCGCGTTTCCTGCGGCCCGTCGCTGAAACCATACAGTCGCGTGAGCGCGTCCAGGCGTTGCCGGTGTGGATCGAACACCGCGTCGTCGATGCGTCCTTCGCCGTGAAAACGCCGGATCAGCGCGTCGAGCCGGAGCGCGGCGCGCGGGGAGCACACCGAGAGCGCCGGCGCCGCGACGATGACGCGACCCAGCGGGACGCCGTACGCGTGCCGCATGCGGACCAGCTCGCGCGCGTTGTGCACGCGGGCGCCCTCCCGCCAGCGCCGCGCAAGCAGCCCGGTCAACCGCTCGCCGGGCGCGCGGAGCACGCGCGGCGCGAGCGCGCGCCACGCGCGCGAGACGGCCACCATGGCGCGCTCCACTTCGTCGCCCGGGTTCGCGGTCTCCAGCCACTCGGGCAGGATATGCGCAAGGTGGTAGGCGCGGGCGACGTCGAGCCGCGACGGCTCGTCGAGCGAGCCCGGCGCGGCGGTGTCGAACGCGGCCGCGCGGGCGGCGAGCGTCGGGGCGAACGAGCCGTCGGCAATCGCGTGCGCGATGTGGACGTCTAGCCGCGCCTTGAGCGATCGCACCACGGCCATGCGCGCCGCCGCCCCGGCCGGGTTCGTCTCCGTGGCGTCGAGCTCGAGCGCGCGGTTCTCGAGCAGGTACAGCGCCTCGTCCCCGGCCATGCGTGTGCGCCCGTAGGGCGGGAGCGCGGCTGGAATCGCGGGGTCCCCGTGGAGAACGACGTGGTGTGCGGACAGGTCGACGGTGCCCGGCCGCGCCGGTTGCGCGCGCAGGTCCTCGCGCGTGTACACGCCGATATCCGCGGGCCGCAGAAAAAGCGCCGCGTCGACGACCGCGTCGCCGAGCCCGGAGGCCGCCGCGCGAACCGCCGCCCGGGCCTCCGGCGCGTCCACCACCACGTACAGGTCGACATCGGAGTAAATCTCGAGCACGCCGTCGCGCGCGGCCGCCCACACCTCGCCGCGCGCCAGGCTCCCGCCGGCGAAGATGCACGCAATCGAGCCCGACGGGGCGCGCGAGACCAGCTCCCGCGCGATCGCCGTTGCGCGCGAGCGCTGCATGTCGAGCGCGGACATCACGGGAAATGCGCGACGCTAGAGGCGCCGGTAGATGAAGCGTGGAATGTAGTAGCGCTTCCGATTGAGGACCACACCGAGCACCCGTCCCTGGAACTGCAACAGTTGCTTGATCGAGCGGTCCACCGTCTCGCGCTTGGTGCGGCCGGCGTGGACCACCAGCACGACGCCGTCGACGTGGGGCGCGAGCGGAGGCGTCTCCGGGCAGATGACGACCGGCGGCGCATCGATGATCACCGTGTCGTAGTTCCTGCGCGCCTCCTCCATCATGTGCGGGAACTCGCGCTCGAGGTTGATCTGGATCAGTGTCGCGTCCGGCGTGCCGACGTGCACGATGTCGAAGGACTCGCCCGCCGGGCGCTGCACCAGGCTCGAGAAATTGCGGTGCGAGGAGAAGTAGTGGGTTGCTCCTTCCGCGGCCGTGAGCGTGAAGCGCGTCGCGAACGACGGCGTGCGCGCGTTGAGCTCGATGAGGATGACGCGCTGATCGCCCTGCATCGCGAGCAGCCGCGCGAAGGCGATGGCCAGCGTGGTGACGCCCTCGCCGTGCATGGCCGAGGTGAACAGCAGCACGCGCCCCGTTTTCTTCTCGAGCCTGGACTCGAGCGAATTGTGCAGGATCCCCAGCTCGCGCAGCATGTCGCCCTCGAACGCCGGCGCCGGCTGCACCACGGCGGGGAGAACGCGCTCGGGACGCGGGGACGCCACCGGCGCGAGGGGCGGCGGCGGCGCGGCCTCTCGCGGGCGCGGCGCGACGGATTCAAGCGCGGGGGCGTCGTGCCCGGAACCCTCCACCTGCTTCTTCCGGCGCTCGGCTTCGGCGCGGCGCAGCGCGTCGAACATCTTGCTCATGCCGCGCCTCCCCCGCCCACCGCGCGGCGCGGCGTGCGGTGGCCGTGGAGGCCGAGCTCCTGCGCGCTCGCGAGCACGATGTCGGCGTCGATGGCGCGCGACTTGCGCAGGTACGCGTGCAGCAGCGAGCGATCGCACACCATGTTGATGAGGCGCGGCGTGCCCATCGAGTGCTCGTAGATCTCGTCGATCGCGCTCTCGGAGAAGACGAGCTGGCCGTCGGAGAGACCCGCCACCGCAAGGCGGTAGCGGATGTACCGGTAGACCTCGTCGCGCGAGAGCAGCTGCATGCGGCACACGCCGGGGATGCGCTGCCGCAGCTGGCGCAGGTCGTCGCGCTGGAGCAGGTCGCCGAGTTCGGGCTGGCCCACCATGACGATCTGGATGAGCTTCTGCTGGTTGGTCTCCAGGTTGGAGAGCATGCGCAGCTCCTCGAGCACGTCGGGCGAGAGGTTCTGCGCCTCGTCGATCACCAGCACCGGGTTCTGGTTCTCCGCGTAGCGCTTGATCAGGAATTCATTCAACTGCGAGAGCATCGACACCTTGGACTCGCTCTTGATCTCCACGCCGAAATCGGTGAGCAGCATGAAGAGCATCTCGCGGAAGTCCACGCGCGTGTTGATCACGAACGACGCTTCCAGGCAGGGATGGAAGGTCTGCACGAACGCGCGCACGACGGTGGTCTTCCCCGCCCCCACCTCGCCCGTCAGTGCCAGGAATCCCTTCTTCATGAAGATGCCGTGCGCCAGGTAGGCCAGCGCCTCGCGGTGCGCGCGGCTCTTGTAGAGATAGCGCGGGTCCGGCGTGGTTCCGAACGGGTGCTCGCGCAGTCCGTAGAACGCCTCGTACATCACGAACCATCCCCCGCGCGCGGCCTGCGTCGCGACCCGCCGGTTTCGCTGATGGTGGACAGCACGGTGATATTCAGGTATTCCTCCGCCTCCGCC
>DASVAK010000271.1:0-13068 GCA_036376395.1 Candidatus Krumholzibacteriia bacterium | reverse complement strand
GCCCACCGGGCGAGAGCACCGGCACCGGGAGACCGAGCGGTTCGCACAGACGGGCGTAGCGCTGGAGCATGGTGGGCAGACGGGCGGGACGCTTGAGCACGATCAGCCCCAGCCGCTCGCGGGTGTGCTTCTCGATCTGCGCGCTCGCGCCGCCCGTCCGCCATCCGACCAGGCGGCTCCGCGCGCTCGCGTGCGCGTCGAGGATGGTGTAGTCGCCGCGGCGGAACTCGTCCGCGATCCGCCACAGCGCGCCCGGTCCGGCCCCGTGGTCGAGCGCCACCACGCGGGTCGCCCCGGTGGCGCACGCGAACACGTCCGCGTACGCGCGCTTGGTCAGCACCACGACCTCGACCGCGCCGCGCTGCTTCAGGTGCTCGAGCAGGGGACAGAGCAGGATGCAATCTCCCAGCGAGCTGAAGCGGATGACGAGGTATTTCATGCGATGTCCTGCCGTCGTTCACGCTTGACAGTGCGCGACGCGGGCCGTGAGACTAGCAGGGTGCTGAGAAACTGTTCCAGCGTCGTTCGCGCGCGGCGCGTCCAGATGCAAGGCGCGCCGACGAGGGCATACCCGAGGCGGTATGCCGAGGAGGTGCAACGCAGCAGATGGATGTGCGGCGCGCGAACCCGCCGGGCCGGCGCCATTTGCCCGCAACTCGTCGTCTCTCGTCGTCGGCGATGCGCACTGGCATCGCTCTCCTCCTCGTTCCTCGACCTGCGGGCAAATGGCTGCCGGCGACGCGGGAACAGTTTTTCAGCACCCTGCTAGGAATTCAATGCCAAACACGGAGCTTGGAGAGCGGATCAGGCAGCTGCGGCTCGCGCGCAACCTTACCTTAAAGCAGGTGGGGGAAAAAGCGAAAGTTTCCCCCACGCACCTCTCCGAGATCGAGCGCGGCAAGACCTCGCCCACCGTCGGCGCGCTGGTCCGCGTCGCGCTTGCGCTCGGCCGCGAGCCCGCGCAGCTGGTCGGCGACGACGACGCTCCCGGTGTGTCGGTCGTGCGCCGCGCCGAACGCCGCACCTGGTCGGACAACGGCACCACCATGAGCATCCTCTCGCGCGGCATCCAGCCGCGCGAGCTCTCCCTCCTGGAAATCGGCGTCTCCGCCGGACAGACCGGTCGCGTCGACCTCCCCGGCGACGCCGGTGAGGCGCTCCTCGTCGTCCTCGACGGCGACGTCGAGTTCGAGCTCGACGGCACCGCGCGCCGTCTCCAGGCCGGCGACGCGCTCCATTTCGGGCTCCGCGACGCGCACCAACTCCGTGCCACCGGCGCCGCCGCGCGCCTCCTGTGGGTGGCGCGGCCGCCGCTCACGATGTGATCGCATGATGGACGCAAAGGAAGCCGGCCGCCGCATCCGCCGCTTGCGCGCGGAGAAGAACCTCACGCTCAAAATGGTCGAGGCGGCATCCGGTGTTTCCGCCACCCACGTCTCGGAGATCGAGCGCGGCGAGACGATACCGACTATCGGCGCGCTGTCGCGCATCGCGCGCGCTCTCGGCAAACGCACCGCGTTCTTTCTCGAGGAGAACGAGCTCGCCGACGTCTCCGTTCTCACCGCCGAGAGCCGCGTGCGCGAGAGCACGGCCGGCGGTTCGGCGTCGCTGGAGCGATTGACGGCGTCGATTCCCGGCGGGTGCATCCAGGCCACGCGCGTGACGCTCGCGCCCGGACGAAGCCACCGGTCGATCCGGCACGGCCACGACGGCGTGGAGGCGATGGTGGTCCTGCGCGGCCGGGTTCGCGTCGACGTGGGGGATGCGGCGCACGAGCTGTCAATCGGCGACACCATTCATTTTGATGCGACGCTGCCGCACGCATACACCAATGCATCGCGCGACGAGGAGGCCGTGCTGGTGTGGATCGCCTCCCGGCGCGACGTCGACTAGCACCGGGCCGGGCCGCTTTTTGTTTTGACAGGTTTTTCCATCGCTACCTATCATCGCCACCCGGGGTCTCCAACGTAGCCGGTGAACGCAGTACCATGTCGAATCCGTCCCGTGACGAAACGCTCTTCCTCCAGCTCGTGGCGATGTTCCAGTACGCCGCGATGCAGCAGATGGGGAAGATTCCCAATCCGATGACCGGCAAGATCGAGCGCGACCTCGCTCAGGCGCGCCTGTCGATCGACATGATCGAGATGCTGGATCGTCGCACGCAGGCCCAGCGCTCCGACACCGAGCGGCAGTACCTGGAGAAGGTGCTCTTCGAGCTGCGGATGAACTACGTCGACGAGAGCAAGCGGCCCGCGGAGCCGGGGAACGACGCCCCGGAGGGCCAGCCCGACGAGTTGCAGAAAGGCGATGGGCCCGAGGGGGCATGATTTCCCGGCGCTCCGGGCGCGGCAGCGCCGGGGTTGGACGGGTTTTTGCACCCGCTACCGGGATTCACCCGGAATGGTCAGAAAGGAGTCGGTTCAATGATGCACGGGCGTTTGTGTGCTCACCGCGCGGCGGTGCTCGTTCTGGCCGCTGTCGGCCTGGGGGCCACCTTCGAGGCGGCGCCGGCCAGCGTGGCGTACAACGGGACGCGCGGACTGATCCGGACCCGTTCCGCGGACACGTTCAGCAAGGGGACGCTGAGCTTCCAGCTCTCCACGAACTACGGGAAGCAGGACGACGAAACGCTGGGGGCGGACTTCTTCGCCGACTCCACCGCCACCGCCGTCGTCGACTACCACACCTTCATCACGCGGGCGGCGCTGACCTTCGCGCTCTCCGACTTCTTCGAAATCGCGGCCGACCTGGAGGTGCGCAACTGGATCCGCACCGTGCAGGAGAGCGAGAACGTCAATCTCGACACCGCCACGCGCGGCGGGCTGGGCGACACCGACGTGTCGGCCAAGCTCAACATTCCGCTGCCGTCGGAGACGTTCAAGCTCGGCGCGTACGGCAACGTCACGTTCCCGACCGGGAACAAGGACCGCGGCTTCACCACCGATTCCAATGACATCACGGTGATGGGCCTGGGCACCATCGACCTCTCCGACCTGGAGACGTTCGTGCCGACGCGCATCCACGTCAACGCGGGCTACCGGTTCAATACCAACGAGGACGAGGGCTACGGCATCTTCCTGCCCGAGCACCCCGACTCGCTCGGCTTCAACCCGCCGGGCTATCCGCCGGTGCCCGACAACGAGAACGATTCGTACAACGACGCCTTCCTGTTCGACGCGGCCATCGAGTTCCCCGCGCCGCAGGTGACGTTCTTCCTCGAGTTCGACTGGCAGAAGCTCATCAACGTGACGGTGCCCGACGGTGCCAACGTGAGCACCAGCACCTACACGCTCTCGCCGGGCGTGGAGTTCAAGGGCGGCGCGTCGTCGTTCGAGCTGGGCGCCGACATCAACCTGAATTCGGGCGACACGCCCTCCGGCATCAATCCGCCGGACTGGGGGCTATGGCTCGCGTTCAATTACATGAACCGGACCGTGTCGAGCGATACGGACCGCGACGGCGTCCCTGACAACCGCGACGGCTGCGTGGACCAGGCCGAGGACAAGGACGGGTTCCAGGACACCGACGGCTGCCCGGACCTCGACAACGACCACGACGGCGTGCAGGACGCGAACGACAAGTGCGCGGACCTGGGCGAGGACGTCGACGGCTTCCAGGACGAAGACGGCTGCCCGGACCTCGACAACGATCAGGACGGCATCCAGGACGTGAGCGACAAGTGTCCCAACGAGCCGGAGGATTTCGACGGCGACCAGGACACCGATGGCTGCCCGGATCTCGTCAAGGACAGCGACAACGACGGTCTGCCCGATGACCTCGACCGCTGCCCGTTGCAGGCCGAGGACATCGACGGGTACCAGGACGACGACGGTTGTCCCGACCTCGACAACGATCTCGACGGCATCCCCGACGAGCAGGACAAGTGCCCGACGCAGCCGGAGACGTTCAACGGCGTCGACGACGCGGATGGTTGTCCGGACGCGAAGGAGATCGGCAAGCAGTTCGTGCTGCGCGGCATCAATTTCGAGAGCGGTCGCGCCGATCTCACGCCGGATTCACACACCGTGCTCGACCAGGTGATCGCGTCGCTCAACGCGTATCCCGAGGCGCGCCTCGAGATTCGCGGGCACACCGACGCGCAGGGCCCGGCCAACTTCAACCTTCAGCTCTCGCAGAAGCGCGCCGAGTCGGTCCGCCAGTACCTGATCAAGGGCGGCATCGATCCGTCGCGGGTCACTGCGGTGGGCATCGGCGAGGACGAGCCCATGGCGTCCAACGCGACGGCGGAGGGGCGCGCGCTCAATCGCCGCATCGAGTTCCGCAGACTCAACTAAGGGGCGAACCGCACACACGCCTCAACGAGAAGAGGCCCGTCGGAAACGACGGGCCTCTTTTTGTCATTTACCGCGCGATTCGCTCGCGGGTCCTGTCACCGGCCACCCCGGACCAAACCGCCGCGCTCGTTATCGCGGCGGTTTGCCGGGACTCCGGCCGGCGCCACCCGCTCGCAAATCGCTCGCGCGGGTGGCCGCGAGTGCCCGAGCGAGTCGAGCGTCGGCGGCGAACGCGATTTGTCGACGCGCGCTTCGAACAAATGACATTGCGCGCGGAGACCTGAGCGGAGCGCCGACGCGAGCGAGCCAGCGGCCAGGACCCGCGCGGCCTACTCCGTCTTCACACGGTTCCAATAGGCATCCATCTCGTCGAGGGTCATCGACTCGAGCTTCTTGCCGTCGGCGTGGATGCGCGCCTCCATGGTCTGGAAGCGCTTGATGAACTTCGACGTCGAGACCTGCAGCGCCTCGTCGGCGTCGATCTTGAGGAAGCGGCACACGTTCGCGGACGAGAAGATCACATCGCCCATCTCGTGGATGATGTGCTCGCGGTCGCCGGATTCGAGCGCGCGTTCGAGCTCCTCGATCTCCTCGCGCAGCTTTGCGATCACGGGCTTCACGTCGTCCCAGTCGAAGCCGACCCCGGCCGCGCGTTCCTGGACTTTCACCGCGTGACGCAACGCCGGCAGATTGCCCGCGATGCCATCCAGCGTGCCGGCATTCTTCTTCGCCCGCTCGGCCGCCTTGACCCGTTCCCAGTGGACGATGCTCTCGGCGGGGGTGTCGGCCTTCTCCGTTCCGAAGACGTGGGGGTGCCGGCCGTAAATCTTGTCGTGGGCGTGGGCGGCAATTGCGTCGAGGGTGAATTGGGGCGATGTTTCGCGCTTGATGGCCAGCGCGAAGCAGAGCACGAAGAGCACGTCGCCCATTTCGTCCAGCAACTCGGCGTCGCCGTAGTGCGTTCCCGCCCATTCGAGCTCGTACGCCTCCTCGATCAGGTCCGAGAGCACGTCGTCGAGCGACTGCGCGCGGTCCCACGGGCAGCCATCGGGCCCGCGCAGGCGGGCGATGAGATCGAAGATTCGTTGCATGGAATCCGGCATGGGTGTGGAGGATAGGAGCGCGCGTGCGCGCCCGCAAGCCCAACTTGGGGCTTGCCGCGGCGTGCAAACGGCGCCTAAAATGAGCGGTTTTCCTTTTCCCGGCAACACGAGACGAGCATGAGCGACAAAATCATCGTGCGCGGCGCGCGCGAGCACAACCTCAAGAACATCGACGTCGAGATTCCACGCGGGAGCCTGACGGTCGTGACCGGTGTTTCGGGCTCGGGCAAGTCGACGCTCGCTTTCGACACGCTCTACGCCGAGGGCCAGCGTCGCTACATCGAGTCGCTCTCGACCTACGCCAAGCAGTTCCTCGAGCGCATCGGCCGGCCCGACGTCGACGACGTGACCGGCCTCTCGCCCGCGATCGCCATCGAGCAGCGCAACACCACGCGCAGCTCGCGCTCCACCGTGGGCACCGCCACCGAGATCTACGACTACCTGCGCCTGCTCTTCGCCCGTCTCGGCCGCACCATCTGCCCCGACTGCCACATCGAGGTGCGGCGCTGGGCGCCGGACGAGGTGATCGATTCGCTGCTGGCATCGCAGGGCGGACGCACCCTCATGGTCGTGGCCAGCCGGCCGGTGGAGAAGGGAAGCGCGGCGAAACAATTCGAGGAGCTGATCCGCGAGGGGTATGCGCGTTTCATCATCAAGGGCGAGACGGTGAAGCTCGAGGAGCCGCCGAAGAACGCCTCGCGCATGCACACCATCGACCTGGTGCTGGACCGCATCGACATCGAGGAAGCGAAGCGCGCGCGGCTGCTCGAAGCCATCGAGACCGCGTACCGCATGACCGACGGCCACGTGCGCTTCGAAGGCAGCGAGGGCGGGCCGCCGCTCCACTTCACCAACCAGCTCAAGTGCACGTCGTGCGGGCGCACCTTCGAGGAGCCGCGGCCGATCCTGTTCTCGTTCAACACGCCGTTCGGCGCGTGCCCGTCGTGCCGGGGATTCGGGAGCCGGCTCGAGTTCGACGACGCGCTGATCGTCCCCGATCCCTCGAAGGCGCTCAAGGACCACGCCATCGAGCCATGGGGGAGCGACAAGTTCCAGTACTTCTTCGACCAGCTGGTGCGCTTCTGCCGCCGCAAGAAGATCGCCATGAACGTGCCGTGGTCGAAGCTGCCGGCGTCGTCGCGGCGCGCCATCATGGAGGGCAGCGGCGAGTTCGTCGGTGTGCTGCCGTTCCTCGAGAACCTGCGCGAGAAGACGTACAAGAAGTACGCGCGCTTCTTCACCCGTCGCTACCTTGGCTTTCGCGAGTGCCGCGCGTGCGGCGGCGGGCGCCTGCGTCCCGAGGCGTACCACGTCCACCTGGGCGGGCGCACCATCCGCGATGTCGGCGCCATGACACCCGGCGACGCGCTCGCCTTCGTGCGCTCGCTCGAGCTCAACGAGCGCGAGCAGACCATCGCGCGCGACGTGCTGATCGAGCTCGAGTCGCGGCTGGGCTTCATGCTCGCAGTGGGATTGCACTACGTGACGCTGGACCGGCTCGCGCGCACGCTCTCGGGCGGCGAGTCGCAGCGCATCTCGCTCGCCAATTCGCTGGGCTCGAACCTGCTCGACGTCCTCTACGTGCTCGATGAGCCGAGCATCGGGCTGCACCCGCGCGACACGGGCCAGCTGATCGACGTGCTCGCCGAGCTGCGCGCGCGCGGCAACACCGTGGTGGTGGTCGAGCACGACCTCGATATCATCCGCGCCGCCGACTACATCGTCGACCTGGGGCCGGGCGCGGGCGAGCGCGGCGGGAACGTGGTCTACCAGGGCGCGCCCGACGCGGCGAAGAACGGCGCGCCGGGGACGATGAAGTACCTGCGTGATGGAGTTCCGCAGCGCGAAGCCGCCAACACTCACCTGGGCGGGCCCGCCGTGCGGCTGCTCGGGGTGCGCGAGCACAACCTGAAGAACATCGATGTCGCGTTTCCGCTCCACGCCTTCACCAGCGTCACCGGCGTGTCCGGCTCGGGCAAGAGCACGCTGGTCTGCGACGTGCTCCACCACGCGCTGCGCAGCCGCGGCGAATCGCGCGGCTCGTCATACCGCGCCATCGAGGGGATCACCCCCGTGCGTGGCGTGCTCATGGTCGACCAGACGCCGATCGGCAAGACGCCGCGCTCGAACCCGGTCACCTACGTGCGCGCCTTCGCCGCCATCCGCGACCTGTTCGCCGCGCAGAAGAAGGCGAAGCAGCGCGGCTACACCTCCGGGCGGTTCAGCTTCAACGTCGCGGGCGGGCGCTGCGCGCGCTGCCAGGGAATGGGTTTCGAGCGCATCGAGATGCACTTCATGGCCGACATGTTCGTGCGCTGCAGCGAATGCGAGGGCAAGCGCTTCAACCGCGAGACGCTCGAGATCACCTACCGCGAGCTCGATCTCGCCCGGGTGCTCGATCTCACCGTCGACGATGCGATGGTGCACTTTGCCGATCACCGCGACCTGGTGTCGAAGCTGCGCGTGCTCTCGAAGGTGGGGCTGGGCTATCTTCGTCTCGGCCAGCCGTCGACCACGCTCTCGGGCGGCGAGTCGCAGCGCATCAAGATCGCGCGCGAGCTCTCCGACAATCCCGAGGGCGGGTTCGTCTACATTCTCGATGAGCCCACCACGGGGCTGCACGTGCAGGACGTGGAGACGCTGATCGACGTGCTGCGCGAGCTCCAGCAGAAAGGGAACACGGTGGTGGTGGTCGAACACAATCTCCAGGTGATCGCGCAGTCGGATCACGTCATCGATCTCGGCCCGGAAGGCGGCGACGGCGGGGGCAGCGTAGTGGCGGTGGGAACGCCGGCCGACGTGATGCGCGCGCCCGGTTCGCACACGGGCGACTACCTCGCGCGTTTCGTGAACGGACTCAAGCGGAGGGCGTCGTGAGGGTGTGCGTCACCGGCGGCGCCGGCTACGTCGGGTCGGTGGTGGCAGAGGTCCTCACCAGTGGAGGGCACGACGTGGTCGTGCTCGACAATCTCTCCACCGGCCACCGCGACGCGATTCCGGCCGGCTGCGCGCTGGTGGAGGGTGACGTCCGCGACGACCGCGCGCTCGCGCGTGCGCTCGACGGCGTCGAGGCGGTGCTTCATTTCGCGGCGCTCAGTGTCGTCGCCGAGTCGATGCGCAAGCCGCTCGATTACTTCGACAACAACGTCACCGGCACCACGACGCTGGTGCGCGCCATGGAGGCGCGGCGCATCCGGCGCCTCGTCTTCTCATCGACGGCCGCCGTCTACGGCACGCCGTCGTCGCTGCCGATCACCGAGGAGTCGGTCTGCCGTCCGGAAAACCCCTACGGGTGGTCGAAGCTCACGGTCGAATGGATGCTCGCGGCGTCGCGCGCGGCGTGGGGGCTCGAGTACGTGGCGCTGCGGTATTTCAACGCGGCCGGCGCGACGCGCGCGTGCGGCGAGGACCACCGCCCGGAGTCGCACCTGATTCCGATCGTGCTCGACGCGGCCCTCGGCCGGCGCGACTCGGTGACCGTCTTCGGCGACGATTATCCCACCCGCGACGGGACCTGCGTGCGTGATTACGTCCACGTCTCCGACCTCGCGGCGGCGCATGTGCTGGCGCTGGACGCGATGGGGCGGGGGTTCAGCGGTGCGCTCAACCTGGGGAGCGAGAACGGGTTCACGGTGCGCGAAGTGATCGCCGCGACCGAGCGCGTCACCGGCCGGCCGGTGCGGGCCGGGAACGGCGCCCGGCGCCCGGGCGACCCGCCCGCGCTGGTGGCCTCGTCGGCGCGCGCACACGAGGTGCTGGGCTGGACGCAGGGGCAGAGCGACCTCGACGCGATCATCGCCTCGGCGCTGGCGTGGCGGATGCGGCACCCGGAAGGCTACCAGGCCTGATTGACACGGTAGGCCGGCGCGGCTAGGATTCATCCGGGTTCGGTCACCGATCGCGTCGAGCATGGGTGAAAGGGCCGGACCCCGTCCCAACCGGGCTCTGCCCGGTGGAATCCGCCCGGACCTCGCGCTTCCCCCTGCCCGATGCAATGTGCCGCCCGGCGGCGTTCAAGGACGGTTTTAGCGCATATGTCCCGCACTCCCCTGGTCAACCGGGAAATCGGCTGGCTGTCGTTCAACGAGCGCGTGCTCCAGGAAGCGGCCGACCCCGAAGTCCCGCTCATCGAGCGCCTCAAGTTCATCGGCATCTGCTCGTCGAACCTCGAGGAGTTCTTCCGCGTGCGCGTGGCGACGCTCCAGCGCATGGTCGATGCCGGCATCAGCCAGCACAAGATGGTCTACGGCGAGCCCAAGAAAGTCCTCCAGTCCATCCACGAGATCGTCCTGGCCCAGCGCGAGCGGTTCGAGACCGTGTTCGCCGGGGCGCGCGCGGCGCTCGAGGCAGGGGGCATCTTCATCGTCGACGAGAAGCACCTGCTCGCGCAGCACCGGCCGTTCGTACAGGCCTACTTCGACGACGTGGTGCGGCCGAGCCTGGCCCCGGTCATCCTGGACAGCATCCAGGAGTTCCCGTACCTGCGCAACGGCGTCATCTACCTGGCGGTGCGCCTGTCCGGCAAGCACGTGCCGGAGTCGACCCGCCACTCGCTGGTCGAAGTGCCCTCCGAGCTGCCGCGCTTCCTCGTGCTGCCCGCGGTCGGTGAGAAGCGCTACGTGATCATGCTCGACGACGTGATCCGCTTTGGTCTGCGCGAGGTGTTCTCGATCTTCGAGGTGGAGAAGGCGGAGGCGTACACCATCAAGGTCACGCGCGACGCCGAGATCGAGATCGACGACGACGTGACGGTCGGGCTGTTCGAGAAGCTCACCAAGTCGCTCAAGAAGCGCAAGGAGGGGCCGCCGGTTCGGTTCGTCTACGACCGCGACATCCCGGCCGACTTTCTCGAGGTCATCGTGAAGCGCGCGAACCTGCGCCGCCTCGACAACACCATTCCCGGCGGGCGTTACCACAACGCGCGCGATTTCGTGAACTTCCCCAACGTCAACGGCGCCGAGCTCGAGTACAAGCCCCAGCCCCCGCTGGCGCACCCGGCGCTGCGCGGAAAGCGCGGCGTGCTCGCCGAGGTGCGCGAACGCGACGTGCTGCTGCACACGCCGTATCACTCGTTCCATCCCATCATCGACCTGCTGCGCGAGGCGGCCATCGACCCCAAGGTGAAGGCCATCAAGATGACCCTCTACCGGGTGGCGAAGGATTCGCGCATCGTGAATGCACTCGTCAACGCGGTGCGAAATGGCAAGAAGGTGACGGTGCTGCTCGAGGTGCAGGCGCGCTTCGACGAGGAGGCCAACCTGCGCTGGGCGCGCGCCCTCGAGGATGAAGGCGCGCGGCTGATGGGCGGCGTCCCCGGTCTCAAGGTCCACGCCAAGCTCGCGCTGATCTCGCGCCGCGAGGAAGGGAAGACCGTCCAGTACGCGGTGGTGGGCACCGGGAATTTCAACGAGACCACCGCGCTCACCTACGCGGATCACTTCCTGCTCACCGCGGACCGCCGCATCACCGCCGAAGTGGGCAAGGTGTTCGATTTCCTCGAGACCACGTACAAGCGCCAGTCGTTCGGCCACCTCGTGGTGTCGCCGTTCGACATGCGCGAGGTGCTGCTCAAGCAGATTCGCCGCGAGATCAAGAACGCGAAGAAGGGCCGGCCCGCGTACATCGACGCGAAGCTCAACTCGCTCGTCGACCGCCAGCTCATCGAGGCGCTCTACGAGGCCAGCCAGGCCGGCGTCCGCGTGCAGCTGATCGTGCGCGGAACCTGCTCGCTCGTACCCGGCGTCGCCGGCATCAGCGAGAACATCTCGGGCATCAGCATCGTCGATCGCTACCTCGAGCACTCGCGCGTCATCTTCTTCTGCAACGGCGGCAGCGAGCGCTGCTACCTGGGCTCGGCCGACTGGATGACGCGCAACCTCGACTACCGTCTCGAGGTGGCCGTGCCCGTGTACGATCCCGAGATCCGCGCCGAGCTGCGCTACTACTTCAACCTCCAGCTCCGCGACACGGCGCGCGCCCGCATCATCGACGAGGGCCTCACGAATTCCTACCGGCGCGGCGCGGCCAACCACCGCGCACAGGTCGAGATCTACCGCTGGCTCGCGCGCGCGCACTCGGGCCCACGCCGCGCCGACAAGGACAAGACGGAGGAAGTGGCATGAAACGCGTCATCCTGGTGCGGCACGCAACCGCCGTCGACAAGGGCCCCGAGGGGTCCGACTTTCACCGGCGGCTCAAGAAGCGCGGGCGCCGCGAAGCGCTCCTGATGGCGGAGCGCGTGGCGGCGATCGTGAGCCAGCCCGACCAGCTCTTCTCGAGCCCGGCCGACCGCGCGCTGCAGACGGCGGGCGTGTTCGCCGATCACCTGGGCATTCCGGCCGCGCGGGTGTCGCTGCGCGAAGAGCTCTACGGCGGACTGCTGCCCGAGGAGTTCCTGCAGATCGTGCAGCGCTTCGACGACAAACTCTCCACCGTGATGATCTTCGGCCACGATCCCTCCTTCACCGAGTTCGCCGCGTTCATGATCCCGGGCTTTCACGAGTCGATTCCGAAGGCCGGCGTGTTGGTGATCGACATCGACCGCCCGAAGTGGAAAGCGGTCCGCGCCGGCGACGGGCGCCAGGTCCACTTCGAGCGCCCGCCCGCGCGCGAGGAGCAGAAGCGCGTGGAGGAAAACGTCCATGACCGGCTGGTGGCGGCGATCCGCGAGGGTATCCTGTCGGCCACCCGTTCGCTCGAGATCGGCAACTCCAACGAGGTCACGCGGCTCGTCGAGCGCGCGTCGACGCGGCTCGCGCGCAACCTGCGCCCGTTCGTTCGCGCCACGCCGAAGAAGGAAGCGGCGGCGAAGCGCAGGCCGGCGAAGAAGCGGAAGAAGGCGTGAAGTTCGCCGCCATCGACATCGGGAGCAACGCGGTGCGGCTGCTCCTTGCCCGCGTGATCGAGGAGAGCCCCGAGCCCATCTTCAAGAAAGAAGTACTCGTGCGGATGCCGCTCCGTCTCGGCGACGACGCGTTCCGCGACGGGCGCATCTCCGCGGACAAGGCCGAACGGCTCGTGCAGACGATGACCGGCTTCCGCCACCTGATCCGCGCCTACCCCGCGCTCGACGTCGCCGCGTACGCGACCAGCGCGCTGCGCGAGGCGGGCAACGCGGCCGCGCTCGTCAAGCGCGTCGAGAAGGAGACCGGGATCCCGATCGAAGTGATCGACGGCGCGCGTGAAGCGGAAGTGATCTACGAGAACCACATCGAGCAACGTCTCGACCCTGCGCGCAACTACCTCTACATCGACGTCGGCGGAGGCAGCACCGAGCTGACCTTCATCGCGAAAGGCCGCATGGTGGGGAGCGAGTCGTTCCCGCTGGGCGGCGTGCGCGCGCTGCAGGGCAAGGTGAAGCCGGAGATCCTGGCCTCGTTCCGCCTCTGGATCGAAAACCACCACAAGCAGTACGGCAGCATCACCGCCATCGGCAGCGGCGGCAACATCAACACGATCTACAAGATGGCGCGCGTGAAGCGAGATCGCCCGCTCGACGTGGACCGCCTGCGCGCGATCCGGAACCAGCTGCGCTCGTATTCGCTGGAAGAGCGCATCGTCACCTTGAGCCTCAAGCCGGACCGCGCCGACGTTGTCGTCTTCGCGGCCGATCTCTACTACTCCGCGATGAAATGGGGCCAGATCCGCAAGATGGTGGTGCCGCAGGTCGG
>DASVAK010000252.1:0-11771 GCA_036376395.1 Candidatus Krumholzibacteriia bacterium | reverse complement strand
GCGTAGGTGCACCAGTTGCACACCACCGCCACGATGGTTGGTTTCCAGTCGGCCGGTTTGGACTCGATCGGCGCGGCTGCACTTTGGTTCAGCATGCCGGCTCCCTCTCTTCCAGCAGCGCGCCCAGCTGAGCGAACATCTGCATGTCGGTGAATCCCGCCAGGTCCATCGCGCCGGCGCGACAGCCCGCGACGCAGGCGCCGCAGCCCTCGCACATGGCCGGGTTGATGTGGGCCACCATCTTGACGACGTTGCCCTGGCGGTCCTTGATTTCGCGCTTCTCGGCCGCGAGGTACGGGCAGACGCGCACGCACTCGAAGCACGCCATGCAGCGCGCCGTGTCGACGCGCGCGGTGAGCGGCTCGCGCGCCAGCGTCTCCTGGGTGAGGAGCTCGAGCGCCTTGGCCGCCGCGGCGGAGGCCTGCGCCACCGTGTCCGGGATGTCCTTGGGCGCGTGCGCCGCGCCGGTCACGAACACGCCCGCCGTGAGCGTCTCCACCGGTCGCAGCTTCGGGTGCGCTTCCTGGTAGAAGCCGTACGCGTCGGTCGCGATGCGGAGCTTGCCCGCGACGTCGCTGGTGCCCGGCACCATGGCACTCGCCAGCACCACCATGTCGGCCTCGATCCTGACCGGCGTCTCCGACAACGTGTCGGAGCCGTACACGGTGAGATGGCCGTTGGTGCGCACCACGCGGCTCGCCTTGCCGCGGACGTAGAGCACGCGCTCTTCCTCCATCACGCGCTGGACGAACTCCTCGTAGTTCTTGCCCGCAGCGCGGATGTCGATATAGAAGACGGTCGCGTGCCCGTCGTGGACCTTGTGCTTGAAGAGCAGCGCGTGCTTGGCGGTGTACATGCAGCAGATGCGCGAGCAGTATGACACGCCGTGCTTGGGATCGCGCGAGCCCGCGCACTGGATGAAGACCACGTTCTTGACCGGCTTGCCGTCGGAGGGGCGGCGCACTTCGCCGGCCGTCGGGCCCGAGGCGGAGAGCAGGCGCTCGAACTCGAGGCCGTCCACCACATCGGGATCCTTCGTGTAGCCGTATTCCTGCAGCTTCTCCGGCTTCATCAGCTCGTAGCCGGTGGCCGCGATCACCACACCCACCTCGCGCTCGTAATTCTTCGCGCCGAAATCGAAATCGATGGCGCCGGGTCCGCACGCCTGCGCGCAGCGCTCGCACGCGATCACCTTGTAGCCACCCTTGCCGGTGAGCCCCTTGTTCACACAGTGGTCGGCGTCGAGCGTGTAGGTCGACGGCACCGCCTGCGGGAACGGAATGTAGATGGCCTTGCGCCACGAGAGCCCGCGGTCGAAGTCGTTGGGCACGGAAACCGGGCAGACGTCGCTGCACAGGTTGCACGCCGTGCACTTGTCGGCGTGGACGAACGAGCCCTTCTGCCTGATCTTCACCTTGAAGTTGCCGACATAGCCGCCGACTTCCTGGACTTCCGCGTTCGTGATGAGCTCGATGTTCTTGTGCCGCGAGACTTCCACCATGAGCGGAGTGAGAATGCACTGCGAGCAATCGAGCGTCGGGAAGGTCTCGGAGAGCCGCGCCATGTTGCCGCCGATCGACGGCTGCTTCTCCACCAGCACCACCTGGTAGCCCGAATTGGCGATGTCGAGCGCGGCGCGAACGCCGGCGACACCGCCGCCGATCACGAGCGCGCGCTTGGTGATGGGAATCTCGGTGGGCTGGAGATCGTTGGCGAGTCCCACCTTCGCCACCATGGACGCCATGATGGACGAGGCCTTCTCGGTCGCGACCACGCGGTCATTGTGCACCCACGAGCACTGCTCGCGGATGTTCGCCATCTCGCAGCGGAAGCGGTTCAGGCCCGCGCACTGCGTCGCCGACCGGAAGGTCGGTTCGTGCAGCTGCGGCGAACACGCGCTGATGACGGCGCCGGTCAGGTTGTGCTCCTTGATCGCCTCCATGACGAGCTTCTGCCCGGGCGCGGAGCACATGTAGGTATAGTCGGTCGCGAAGACGACGCCGGGCAGATCCTTTGCCGATTCGGCGACCTTCTTCACGTCGACGGTGCGGGCGATGTTCTCGCCGCAATGGCAGACAAACACGCCGATTCTTGCCATGCCCTAGACTCCCAGCGGCGCGGTCGAGGCGACCAGGTCGGCCCGACAGGGCGCCTTTCCTTCCGCGACGGCGACGATGCCGTCGAGAATTGCTTCGGGCTCGTGCATCGCGCCGCCCGCGTGCGCCACGAGCTGCACGCGGCAACGGTCGACCGCGACCCGTTCCACTTCGCGGACCATCTGTCCGAGATTGATCTCCGGAACCACGAATCCCTTGATCTGCGCCGAGAGCTGGCGGACGCGTTCCTCGGGGAACGGCCAGCAGGTCTTGAGACGCAGGAGCCCCACTTTCATGCCGCGCGCCTGCGCGAGCGCCATGGCGCGGGTCGCGATGCGCGCCGAAATGCCGTAGGAAAGAATGACGATGTCGGCGCCCTCGACGTCGCGCTCCTCGTTGTCGTAGATGTCGAAGCGATGGTTGCGGATCTTGTCGCACAGCCGCTGCACGAGCTTCGCGTGCGCGGCGGCGTTCATCTGCGGGTAGCCCTTCTCGTCGTGGGTCAGGCTGTCGACGAAGACGTGGTACCCCTCGCCCGCGTGCGCCATGGGCGGGATCAGGTCGGCGTCGGGCAGGTACGTCCTGTAACTCGGGGACGGCTTCTCGGTCGGGCGCTTGCGGTTCCAGACCTCGATCTGCGACACCGGGGGGATGACGACCTTCTCCACCAGGTGGCCGACCTCGGCGTCGGTGAGAAGGATCACCGGCAGGCGGTACTTCTCGGAGTAGTTGAACGCCTTGATGGTGAGGTCGAAACACTCCTGCGCGTTCCACGGCGCCACGGCGATGATCTCGTAGTGGCCGTGCGATCCCCAGCGCGCCTGCATCATGTCGCCCTGCGCCACCAGCGTCGGAAGCCCCGTCGACGGCGCGCCGCGCTGCACGTTGGCGATTACGGTCGGGGTCTCGGTGATGATGCCGAGCCCGAGGTTCTCCATCATGAGCGAGAAGCCCGGCCCCGACGTGGCGGTCATGCTCTTCATGCCGGCCCACGCCGCGCCCAGGATCGACGTGATGGATGCGATCTCGTCCTCCATCTGCAGGTACACGCCGCCCACTTCGGGCAGGCGCTGCGCCATGCGCTCCGCGGTCTCGGTCGAAGGCGTGATCGGGTAGCCGCCGAAGAAGCGGCAGCCCGCCGCCAGCGCGCCCTCCGCGATCGCGTGGTCGCCCAGCAGAAAGTGATTTCCAACCAGAAGCTTCTCGGTATCGCTCATGACAGGTTCCTCATTTCGCGTCGCTCTTCACGGCCTGACCCGCGGCCGCCTGCGCCTCGGGCGGCAGGCGGAGCGAGAGAATGGCGTAGTCCGGACAGATGGAGAGGCAGAGCGTGCAGTTGATGCACACGTCTTTCTGTACTACGGGGTACTTGTAACCTTTGACGTTGTAATCCTTCGACAGCGTGAGAACACTCTGCGGACAGAACTCGATGCAGAACTGGCAGCCCTTGCAACGGTTCTTGCGGATGAACACGCGCCCGCGGATCGGTGCCGGTGTGGGCGCGATGGGTTGACGTCTCAGCATGCTATTCCCGCCTTTGCCGGGCCCGCGGCCCGCTTCCTCTTGCTTCGTCCGCGCAGGAGCTCCTCGTGCGGACACCCGCCGCGCACGCGCGCGACCGGACAATCCTTGAGCAGATGGGCTTCGCAGAGCAGGCACGGCCCGCTCGAGTCGTGGTTTCCGTAGAGCAGCGACACCGAGAAGCGCCGGAGAAATTCCTCGAACTGCCTGATCTCTTCCGGATCGAAACGCTCCATGGCGGCCTGGAGCCGCTCCTTCTTCATCTTCTCGCAGCGGCGCACGAGCTCCTTGCCCGCCGCCGTCACCCGGAACAGGTGCGTGCGGCGGTCGCCTTCGCACGGACAGCGCTCCACCAGTCCGAGCGACTCGAGCTTGTCGATGGTCTTGGTGGCCGCCGGCCCGCTGATGCCGAGCAAGGACGCCACCTGCCCCACCGGGTGATGCCCCTTCATGCTCGCGATGCGCAGGAGGTTGCACTGCGCGGGCGTGATGGCGTGCGTGCCCACGCGATGGATCGGTTCGAGCTGGAGAACGTTGTGAACGGTGGCCGCGAAGATGTGCGTGCTTCGCAGGAGCGGAGACAGGTCGGGCTTCGGGTCGCGGGCTCTCGGAGTCCTGGGGTGACTATGGCCGGGTCGGTCCATTGGAAATCCGGATTAATGGTTAACCAAGTTAGTCAATAACTAGAGATAACTATATCCTTAGTTCCGTAATCGTCAAGGGACAAAATCCATCATTTATAGAGGGAATCCGCCGGCCCACGGGGCCGGGGCGTAAGGTGCGGTGGGAAAGGGGCTTCGGGCCCCAGGCGGTTGATCAGGGCGAGCGGCTGGCCGGCTTCTCGAACACCATGAAGTGCTGCCATGGGAGGTCGTTGGCTGTCCGGAGCCAGCGAAGGCCGGCCGCTTCCATCTCGCGACGCGCCTGCGCCTCGGTCATCTTGTGGAGCGGTTTGATGGGCACGTCCGTATCTTCGGCGCGGTACTCGACCAGAACGACGCGTCCGCCCGGCCGAAGCGCGCCGAGAATCGCGCGCATCATCTCGCGCGGATGCGAAAACTCGTGGTACGCGTCGACCATGAGCGCGACATCGACGCTGTCGGCGGGGAGCCCGGGATCGTCGATCGCGCCCTGCACCGGCACGATGTTCTCGACCCTGGTTCGTTTCATCTTCGCGCGGATGTCATCGAGCATCTCCGGTTCGATGTCGACGGCGAGCACGCTTCCCTGCGGGACCAGCGGCGCGATACGAAACGAGAAATAGCCCGTTCCCGCGCCGATGTCGGCCACCACATCGGTGGGCCTGAGCTGGAGCATGCGTACCAGCGTGGCGGGCGATTCTTCGTGTTCACGACTCCTGCGCTCGAGCCATGTCGCGCCGCGATGGCCCATGGGAATCGCGATCTCGCGCCCCATGTAGACCTTGCCCGTTCCGTCGCGCGAGGGCGGCTGGTTCACATAGGCGGTGTCAGCGGGAGGGGTCGCCGCGGCGAGGTTCAGCGCAAGAAGCAGGACGGAAAGATTCATGCAGGAAAAGAAGCGACGCCGCGCAGGACGGCGCAACCGGCATCAACCACGAATCGCGGACAGCATGTCACGCACAAGCGCGAGCTCGTCATCGTTGATGCCGTGTCCGAAGCGCGGGTACAGGCGCATGGTCACGACGGCGCCCATGCGTCGGAATACCTCCGACGACTCCTCGACGCGCTCCCTCGGGATGTGCGGATCGACGTCGCTGCAGCCAAGAAAAACCGGCGTGCCGTCGAAGGAACCCGCGTAGTCGCGCGGCGTGCCGGGCGGCCCGATCAACCCGGCGCTCAGTCCCGCGATGGCGCCGAAGCGGCGCGCGTGACGCGCGGCGTACTCGAGCGTGAGACACCCGCCCTGCGAGAAACCCAGCAGCAGCAACCGTTCCGGTGGAACGCCCGCCGCACCGAATCGCCCGACCAGCGCATCGAGCACGCGAAGTCCCGACGAGATGCCGGGCTCGTTCTCTGCGATCGGTGCAAGAAAGCTGTACGGATACCAGGTGTGCCCCGCGGCATCCGGCGCGAGGAACGCCACCTCGCCCGGATCGATCTCGGGCACGAGACCCAGGATGTCACGCGCATCCGCACCGCGGCCGTGCACGAGAACGGCGCCGGCGCGCGCACTCTCGAGCGGCGCGCCCGCAGTGAGCACCGGGCCGCCGTCGTGCGGACCGTGTGGCGGATCGTGCTTTGCCGTCATCGCGACGACGGATTGTTGGAACGCGCGAGCTGGATCGGCGCCACGCGCGCCTCGATCTTCCCGCGGTGCGACTCGAGCCAGGGCGGCAATTTCAGGTGCATCCCGAGCTCGGCCGGCGCTTCGTCGATCGCGAATCCGGGTGGATCGGTCGCGATTTCGAAGAGCACGCCGCCCGGTTCACGGAAATAGATGGAGCGGAAGTACTGGCGGTCCATGACCGGCGTGACGTCGCGGCCCTGCGCCCCGAGCGTCTCGCGCAGCGCGAGCTGGTCCTGATCGCCGCCGATTCGAAACGCGATGTGGTGCACCACGCCCACGCCCATCGCCCCCCGCGCCCGGTCGGGCTCGCACAGCAGATCGATCATGGTGCCCGGCGCTCCGTCGCCGCACGCGAAGCGGTACCGGTTGTGGCTCTCGCCCACCGGGCGAAAACCGAGCGGCCCGGTGAGCAGCTCCGCGGTGCGCTCGAACCCCACCAGCGAGAGCGTCGCGTGGTGGAATCCGCGAATCGCGTGCTCCGCGGAAATCTCTCCGTTCGCCCACGACGCGCGCGCGTCGCGCGCGGTCCCGATCAGCTCGAGCGCGATGCCGTCGGGGTCGCGGAGCGTGAGAACGTGGTCGTCGAAGCGCGCGTCGGGGCCGTCGAACGGCACGTCGTGCGTCGCCAGCCGCTCGATCCAGTAGTTCATCGATCCGGATGGAACCGAGAAACCGGTGACCGACACCTGGCCGGTGCCGATGCGGCCGTGCAGCGAATCCCCTCCCCACGGGAAGAACGTGAGAATGGTGCCCGGCTCACCATCTGCGTTGCCAAAGTAGAAATGGTAGGTGTACGGATCGTCGAAGTTGACCGTCCGTTTGACGAGCCGCAGTCCGAGCGTGCGCGTGTAGAAATCGAGGTTCAGCTGCGGCGCGCCCGCAATCGCGGTGATGTGATGGATTCCGTGGACCGACGGCATGCGGCTCCCTTCCCGGAGCGGCCCGGCCCTCGCGGACGTGGTCCCACGGGCCCGGGATCTCCGACCTGCCGAAGGTAGCATTGATGCGCGGGTGCTGTCGCGCCGCTTTCACGCGGCGGATTACGGCCGGGCCGCGTCGAGAATGTGCTGGAAGCGAGGGTCCGCGCGGAGCGGGTCCAGGTCGGGATCGTTCGACGCCCACGACCTGATCACGCCGCCCGTTCGCAGCGCCATTTCGAGGCAGCGGATCGCGTCGTCGTGGCGTTTGAGTCCCACGTACACGCAGGCCGCGTTGTATTCGATGATCGGCTCGTCGGCGTCCACCGCCAGCGCGCGTTCCACCCACCGCATCGCGCGCTCGGGCTCGCCCACTTCCGCAAGCACCGAGGCCCCCATCGTCCAGGCCCGCGTGTCCTCCGGATGCACGCGGACCCAACGCTTCACCGCCTCGATGCATTCCAGATCGGCGCTTCGCGCGCGGTCGTCCTGGCCCAGCCTCCGGTAGCACATGCCCAGCAGGTACCAGGCGTCGAACGCCTCGGGGACGATCGAGCACGCCTCCGCGAAACGCGCCGCGGCTTCGTCGAAGCGGCCGCGCGTGAAACACAGCCGCGCGAACATGTAATGTGGATCGTAGAGGCGCGGGGCAAGCTCGATGGCGCGCCGCAGATGGTGCTCGGCCGCGTCGAAATCACGACGGAGGAACAGCGCGGCGCCGCGCGAGGCGTGGGCCTCGGGCAGATCGGGGGCGAGCTCGAGCGCCCTCGCGCTGGCCGTGTCCGCGGCCACCGCCGCCTCCTCGCCCCCGCCGAAATACATGGCAAGGTACGAGTGACAGTCGGCGCTGCCCGCGTACGCGCGCGCGTAGCGCGGGTGGATCTCGATGGCCTGCGCGAACAGCTGGAGCGCGGTTTCGAACCCCTTGCGCCGGTGCTGGTGGATGAACTCGCGTCCGCGCAGGTAGAACTCGTAGGCCTGGGCGTCGCCCGATGACGGCGTCCGCAGGGCGTTCGCCGGCGCGCGCAGCGCCACTTCCAGCGCCCGCGCAATCTGCTCGGCAATCTCGTCCTCGATGGCGAAGATGTCCTTCATCTCGCGATCGTAGCGCTCGTACCAGAGCCGGTATCCGTCCTCGATGTTCACGAGCTGCGCGGAAATGCGGACGCGATCGCCCACGCGTCGCACGCTGCCCTCCAGCACCGTGTTCACGTTGAGGTTCGCGCCGATCTCGCGGATGTCGCCCGTGCGGTTGCGGAACTGGAACGACGACGTCCGCGACGCCACGTGCAACTCCGGGATCCGGCCCAGCGCGCGCATGATCTCCTCCGCGATGCCGTCGCAGAGGTAGCCCTGGTCGCGCGTCTCGCTCATGTCCTCGAAGGGGAGCACGGCGAGCGCGGTGCGCTGTCGCACCGGGATTCGCCGCGTGATGGCGTGTGTGTCGAAGGCGGCGTGCAGGTCGAGGAGGTCGTGGATCATCTCCTCGATCCGCTCGTAACGATGGCGCACGCTCTTCTCGAGTGCGCGCGCGATCACCCGTTCGACACCGGCGGGCACGCCGGCCCGCAGTGTGGACGGCCGCGGCGGTATCCCGTCCAGGATCGCGCCTGCCAGGCCTCCCTCGCCGTCGCCGGAGAAGGGGCGCATGCCACTCACCATTTCGTACAGCACCGCGCCCAGCGACCATATGTCGGTGCGCTGATCGAGCGCTTCGCCGCGCACCTGCTCGGGCGACATGTAGGCAGGCGTTCCGGTCACGGAATCCGTGACCGCGCCGCCGGGATCGCTCATCGATCGCGCCAGGCCGAAATCCAGGACCTTGACCAGGTCGCCGCGCAGAATCATGAGATTCCCGGGTTTGATGTCGCGGTGCACGATCAATTCCTCGTGCGCGGCGGCCAGTCCGCGCGCGGTCTGCAGCGCGATCGAGAGCGCGCGAGGAACCGGGAGCGCGCCGCCGGCGAGAATCCGGTCCAGCGTGATGCCGTCGTAGCACGGCATCGCGATGAACACGTCCCCGTCGGGGGTTTCGTCGATTTCGAAGATGGTGCAGATGTTGGGATGATCGAGCAGCGACGCCGCGCGCGCTTCCTGGATGAGCTCGTGCCGGCGATCCTCCCCGGCGACGGTCTTCAGGAACTTGAGCGCCACGTGGCGGCGGAGCCGGACGTCGGTGGCACGGTATACCTCACCCATGCCGCCGGATCCAAGCAGTTCGTGGATCTCGTAGTGGGAAACAGTCTGACCGGTGTGCGCGGTTACGTCGGGCATCGTCACGCGCGGCCCGGACGAAGATTACCACGTCGGCGGACCGCGCGTAAGAGCCAGTCAATCCCGCGGTCGGTCAGCCCTGGAGTGCGCGCGGGAAGAGGATGTTGTTCTCGATATGGATGTGCTGGTGCAGCTGCTCCTCGAACACCGCGAGCCCGTGGTACAACGCGCGCCACGTCGTGCACGCCTCCGCGGGGGGCTGGTAGCCATCCGTCAACTCGCGCAGGCTGCGAAGCGCCGCGCCGGCGTCGTCATGTTCCTGCAGCATGACCGCGACCGGGCCATCCGCGGTCGCGCCCTGCCCGCGCCGGATCATCGGAAACAGGATCTGTTCTTCCTTCGCGAAGTGGTCGAGGAGCTCGTCCTCGAGCGCCAGGTAGACGCGCTGCAGCTCGTTCAGGCGCGCCGGGTCCTTGTCGCCGTGCACGCTCACGACCTTGCGCACCATGCCTTCCAGGCGGCGGATCTCTTCGAGCTGCGGCCGGTGGTACGCGGCCAGGATGTGGTCGATCACGTCGTTGAGCGGCGCGGTGTCCCAGCGCTGCGGAGCGAACGGCGTCGAGGCGATCTCCTTCTCGATCTCGGCGATGACGTTCTGCGCGTCGAGTCCTTTCTTCGCGCAGACTTCGCCGAGCGGCCGGCCACCACCGCAACAGTAGTCGATGTCGTGCCGGGCGAAGACGCGCGTGGCGAGCGGATACTCCGCCGCCACCGTGCCGACGGTGGATTGGGTGTTGATGGTCATCTCTGCCTCCGGTTGCGGCCGGGTGTTGGTTTGCTGGCGCGCCGTGATGGCGCCGTTGCGGCCGGCGGCGCCACCAGGCGCTCCAGCCCGGCCAGAACCCGATCGAGATCGGGCCGGCCGTCGGTTGATTTCCTGTGCAATGCGCCCAGTCCGATCATGGCGTGAATGGTCCCCATGACGGTGAGAAGGAGCACGTCCGGCTCGACGTCGCGGCGAACGCTGCCCTCCTTCGCGCCCTCGACGAGCGCGTCGAGAAGGTAGCGGCGCGTCTTCGCGACCAGCGCGCGCAGCTGCGCGGCCGCGTCCTCGGGCATGGTGAGAAGCGCCTGTTCGGAACGCAGGAGCCAGGCGAGCCCGGGATCGGAGCCGAGCACGCGCACCCGGTTCCGCGCCAATCGCAGGATGCGCTCGAGCGGCGGGAGCGCCGGGTCGGGAAAGGTCTCCTCGATGCGTCCCACCGCGTAGCGGACGGATTCCGCGAGAATGGCGTCACGGGAGGTGAAGTGGCGAAACAGAGCGCCCGACGTGACGCCAATCTCGGCGGCGAGTGAGGCCGTGGTGAGCGACGTGACCCCGCGCTCCCCGATGATCCGGAGCGCCGCCGCGGCGATCTCGGCGCGGCGTTCGCGGGTGGGTCGGCGGACCGGTGTTTGCATGCGAGTATTGTAAGTAAGCACTTACTTACAAGTCAAGCACGATTTTTGACCGGCCGCTCAGCGGGCGAGGCGCGCCAGGTGGTCGGCGAGCCGGAGCGAGAGCGCCACCACCGTGTACACCGGGTTGGCGTAGCCCGGCGTGGTGAACAGCGACGGCCCCGCGATGAAGAGGTTCTCGCTCCCGTGGACGCGCCCGTGCGCATCCGTCACCGAGACGGCGGGGTCGCTCCCCATCCGGGTCGTGCCCATGAAATGCGAGTGCATCCCGATCAGCGGCCAGTCCTCGAGCTCGACCAACCGGCCGAAGTCGAGGCGTGCCGCGCCCGTCGTCGTCGCCGCGAGCCGCTCGAAGAAGCGCACCACGGAGGCGCGGTCGCCGGGAGAAAAGCGCCACGCGACGTTGGCCAGGCGCATCCCGCGCGCATCCCTCTTTTCCGACAGCGCGATGCGATGGCGCGGATCGGGGTGCTGGTCGAGGAAGGCGCGCAGCACGAATTTGCCCGTGCGCGGCTGCAGGCGCCCCGCCCGCCCGATCATCTCGAATGCGATCTTCCCCGCGCCGGTCAGGTACCCCGCAATCAACGGCGAGCGATCGATGAGCGGCGAGTTGAACCGCTCGGACCCACGCACCGACTCGAACAAGCGATTCGCCCGGTATTCGGCAAACGGGAGCACCTGCACGTAATGATTGAGGAGCCGGTGCGCGCGCTGCGCCTGCGCGGTGAAACCGAGACCGCACCGCATCACCCCCCCGGGCATGGCGTGGTCGGTGAAGAGCGGATGGCGCGTGGACAGCGCCCGCGAGAGAACGAGCGTGGCCATGTTCGCCTTGGGATGCGTGGAGAGGTAGCGGCCCACCGTGTCGCGATCGTTCCCGATCCCGCCGGGGCGCACCGCCGTGGAGTTGAGCAAGAGCCGCGGCGTCTCGATGCCACCCGCCGCGATGACGAAGAAGTCGGCTTCGACGCGCAGGGGCGTGCCGTCGGGACGAACGACGATGGCCGCTTCGACCGAGCGCGCGTTTTCGCGCTCGCGCAGCTCCACCACGGGCGCGTCGGTCAGCACGCGCAGCGTACGGTGCTCGCGCGCCGCCGCGTCGAGGTACCGCGCCGCGTTGAACGGGCGCCGTGCCCACTGGAACGACTTGAGCTCGAGCTCGCCGGAGGCCGCGAAGGCCGGCGCGGCGTGTCCGTGCCCGGCGAACGCTGCGTGGTCCGGGATTCCCAGCACGCCGGCGGCCCGCGCGTAGTACGGGTCGAGGTCGGCGCGCTAGACGGGCCAGCCGCTGCCGGGG
>DASVAK010000236.1:0-7286 GCA_036376395.1 Candidatus Krumholzibacteriia bacterium | reverse complement strand
CTCGACTATCGCATCGTGGTGGCGACGAGCAACGGCACGCCGCGCGGCTTCCTGGTGTGGCGCCCCGCGCCCGCCGGCGCGGCCGAGACGCGCGCCGTGATCGCCGACTTCCTGGTGGCGAAAGACGACGCGCGCACGCTGCAGGAGATGGTGGCGTGCGTCCTGATCGACGCCGACGACGCGGGCATCGACGCCGTGGCGACCATCACGACGCAGCCGTTTGCGGTCGCGGCACTCAAGCCGCTGGGCTTCGTTGCGGGCGGCTCGCACAACGCGTGGGTCATCGCGCACTGGAAGCAGACCCTGCCGGCGAACGCGCTCGATCCCACGCAGTGGCACATGTGCATGGGCGATTCCGACGGCGACATCTGGACGGGGGCGATGTAGCGATGCGTTTCAGGACCATTGCACTCATCGCGCTGTCGCTCGTCATGGCCGCGACCGTCGCGCCGGTGCACGCGGCGACGAAGGAGTCCTCCGCGCTGCAGGGCGCCCTGACGGCGACCGATCGGGGCGCCACGGTGGCCGTGTGGGTCGTCTTCGGCGAGAAGCACGCGGGCACCGGGGAGCTTCGTGCCGCCGAAGCCGCTCTCACCGACCACGCCCGCGCGAGACGCGCGCGCAACCGCGTGGCGGGAAGCCTGGTCGACGCGTACGACGTCCCGGTGAGCGAGGCCTTGATCGATCGCGTGCGCGCGAGTGGCGTGCACGTGCGACAGGTGTCGCGCTGGTTGAACGCGGTCTCGGTGGACGCCACGCCGGCGCAGGTCCGTGCGCTCGCCGCGCTGCCCGGTGTCGCAGCGCTCGACGTGGTGCGCGCGGGGCGTTCTCCCGAGCCGGTCGAGCCGGTCGAGGCCGCGCAGCGCACGCCGGCGCCGCCCAGGAACGCCACGCAGGCGATGCTCCTCGACTACGGCAGCTCGCTCTTCCAGAACCAGCTCATCGACGTGCCCGCCATGCACGCGCTGGGCTACGACGGAAGCGGCGTGATCATCGCGGTGCTCGACACCGGCTTCAACAATCCCACCCACCCGGCCTTCGCGAATCTCGACGTGATGATCACGCACGATTTCGTCAACGGCGACAGCGTCGTCGCCGACGAGCCCGGGCAGATGGGGAGCGGCTTCCACGGCACCCTCGTGCTGGGCGTGATCGCCGGCTACGCGCCGGGCGAGCTGATCGGGCCCGCCTACGGCGCCACCTACATCCTCGCCAAGACCGAGAACACGAGCTGGGAGCGACACATCGAGGAAGATGCGTGGGTGGCGGCGGCGGAATGGGCCGACGGCCTCGGCGCCGACATCATCCAGAGCTCGCTCGTGTACCAGGGCGGCTTCACCAACGGCGAGACCGGGTACGTCTGGCAGGACATGGACGGCGCCACCGCATTCATCACCATCGGAGCCGACATCGCGGGGAGCCGCGGCATTCTCGTCATCAACGCGGCGGGGAACAGCGGATTCGTCTCCGAGCCGGCCAACACGCTCGGCGCTCCCGCCGATGGCGACATGGTGCTCACCGTGGGCGCCACCGATGCGGGCGGCACGCGCGGCAGCTTCAGCTCGGTGGGAAACGCCGCCGACGGCCGCACCAAGCCCGACGTGATGGCGATGGGCGTGAACGTCTACACGGTGAGCGCGACGGATCCGTGGTACAACACCAACAGCGGCACGTCGCTCGCCGCTCCGCTCGTATCGGGCGCGGCCGCGCTCGTGCTGCAGGCGCGACCGCTCGCGAGCAACGTGATGATCATGAACGCGCTGCGCAACACCGCCACCAATGCCGGCGCCCCCAACCGCCTGATCGGCTGGGGCGTCATCGACGCGCTGGCGGCGCGCAACTACATCGCGAGCGGCGTGGGCGACGAGCCCGCGCTCCCGGCCACATCGCTGGTGGCTTACCCGAATCCGTTCAACCCCGCGACCACCATCGAATACACGCTGGCGACGGCGGGGCGCGTGACGCTCTCCGCATACGACGCCGCCGGCCGCCGCGTCGCGACGCTGGTCGACGAAGCGCAGACCGCCGGTGTGCATCGGGTGCGCTGGAACGCCGCCGCGGGCACCGACGGTCGGTCGCTTCCGTCGGGCGTCTACCTGCTCAAGCTCACGACCGGTGATTCGACGACGAGCCGCAAAGTGGTGCTCCTCAAGTAAGAGGTTTTTCATGCCCGGACCATTCGCCCGTGTTCTCTGCGCGACCGCCCTTCTGCTCATGGTTCCCGCCGTCGCGTCGCACGCGCAAAAGAAGGACGCCGCGCAGATGCTGCAGCTCGTCGGCGACGGCGCCGCCGATTGCGCGCGCGCAAAGATCGCGGCGGCATCGCGCGCCCCGCACCACGCGGCCGTGTCGCTGGCGAGCGCCAACTTCGACGTCACCTACTACCACCTCGATCTCTTCATCGGCATGGACGACGATTCGATCACCGGCACGGTGCGCGTGGAAGGCCGCGTCGTCAACGCCGCGCTCTCAACGCTCACGCTCGACCTCGCACCCACGATGGAGGCGGTCGCGGTCACGCTCCCGGACGATACGCCGCTCGCGTTCACGCACCCGGGCGCCGCGCTCAACATCCAGCTCCCGTCGTCGCAGGGCGTGGGCTCGCTGGTTGCGGTGGACATCACCTACCGCGGCATCCCGCTCACGGATGGATTCGGCAATTTCGTCTTCGGCACACGTTCTCCGGGCTACCGCTACGGCTGGAGCCTGTCCGAGCCGTATGGCGCGCGTGAATGGTGGCCGTGCAAGGACCATCCCTCCGACAAGGCGGACTCGGTGCGCGTCACTGTCACAGTGCCGTCGGAGTACCGCGTGGGATCGCAGGGATTGCTCTTGAGCGAGAACGTCAATGGTCCCAACACCACCTACGACTGGCTCTCGCACTATCCCATTTCGAGCTATTTAATATCGGTTTCGGTCGGTGTGTACCTGCGTTTCCAGGAGAGCTACACACGACCCGTGGCGCTGGAGGCGGAATTCGGTCCGCTCACCATGCCGCTCGACCATCTGCGCTACCGAATGGACACCGCCGCGGATACGCTCCCGGCAAACTGGCAGTTGACGCCGGACATGATGGAAGTGGAAGAAGACTGGTTTGGTCCCTACCCGTTTGCGAACGAGAAGTACGGCCACGCCCAGTTCACATTTTTTGGCGGCATGGAACACCAGACCATGACGTCGTTGGGCGGCGGCGGGACCGCGACGGTGGCGCACGAGATGGCGCACCAGTGGTACGGCGACAGCGTGACGCCGGCGTCGTGGCGCCATCTCTGGCTCAACGAGGGCTTCGCGACCTACAGCGAGCTGCTCTACTTCGAAGCCCGCCCCGGCGTGATTCCGGGCGCGTACGAGGCGTTGCTCCAGTCGAAACTTGCTTCTGCGCGCCGTGCCCAGGGCACGCTCGTTCTCGAGGACACAACCACCGTCGCCAGCATGTTCAACGGAGACCGCGTTTACTCGAAAGGCGGCATCGTCCTCTACATGCTGCGCTACGTGGTGGGCGACGCGACCTTCAAGAACATCATGCGGGCGTGGGCCGATGACCCCGCCGTGAAATACGGCACCGGGACCACGGCCGGCTTCGAGCGCGTCGCCGAGCAGGTGTCCGGCCAGGACCTGGACGCGTTCTTCCGCGAGTGGGTGACGCAGGGCACCGGCTATCCCACCTATTCGGCGACCGCGAGCTGGAAGCCCATCACGGGCGGATACCACCTCACCGTGACGCTCACGCAGTCGCAGGTCGCGCCGCAGTCGAACTGGAGCGTATTCACGATGCCGGTCGAGATCGCCGTGATGGCGCAATCGGCCGGCTCGCTGACGGAAGTCCACCGCGCACGGGTGCTGAACAACCAGCGCTTGCAGACATTCGAGTTCGACGTCAACGTGGCCACCGGCGTTTCGCTCACCACCGTGCGCATCGATCCCGACCAGCGCATCCTGCGCGGCGCGAGCATCAAGGTCCTCACCCAGGTGCCGGCCATCCCCGTGCTCACGGCGGTGGCGCCCAATCCGTCCAGGAACACGATCCAGCTCCAGTACACCCTCGGGTCGGACAGCAACGTCGACATTCGGATCTATGACGTGGCGGGACGCCGCGTCCTGTCGCGCAAGGTGTCCGCCGCGGCGGGCATCCAGTTCACCGACATCGACGTGTCGTCGCTGGCCTCCGGGGTGTACTTCCTGCGCATGACCACGCCGAAGGGCGAGGCCAAGTCCAAGTTCGTGGTCGTGAGATAGAAGCGGCTACTACGAAGAGGGCCCCTGGACCTGTGAGAGCAGTTTCGGCGCGAGCGGATCGGCGACGTCGTAGATGTTCACGTTGTCGTCGGTGAGCACGAACAGCGTATTGCCCGACCAGATGAAGTCGCGCGTCAGCGCGCCGCTCCACGTCTTCTCGATGGTCACGTTGGCGGGGTCGGACGCGTCCACCAGCGAGTAGCCGCCGATGCCGTGGCTCACGTAGACCCGCGCATTCTGCGCCGCCAGGCCGTAGGGCGTGTTCAGCGGCTTTTCTCCCACCACTTCCGGCTTCCCGGGATCCGCGATCGACACGCACAGGAGCTCGTCGGGGCTGAGCCCGCAGGCGTTGCCGCCGCGCAGCGTCACGTACGCGGTCGAGCCGGACACGACGACCGGGTCGCACGCGCGCACGTGCTGGATCTTCGAAAGCTGCCTGGGGTGGTCGGGATCCTCGCGGTCGAAGATGTACATGCCGTTGAATCCGCCCACGAAGAGCAACTCTCCCGAGGGGTGCAGCGTCTCGATATCCCAGCCGACCGGCACGTCGGACACGAGGGTCAGCGTGTCGGGGACCGACACGTCGTACACGATGATCGATCCGTTGTCGTCGGCGCGGTAGAGCCGGTCGTCCACGAGCGCAAACGCGGAGAACGACGAGGCGGTGGCGGGAGGTGACACGCTGGCCGCGTCGAACGTGTTGGTGGTGCACATGCAGCTGAAGCTCTCGTCGTCGACACCGGGCGAGGGCACGTCGTGGAACTGGAGCTTCACGCCGATCTTCGCCACCACCGTGTACGAATCGCCGCTGATGCGAATGGCCTGCAGCTGGCCGCCGTCGTTCGCGTAGACGATGTCGTCTTTCACCGCGGTGCTCGCGTTGAAATCGAGCGGAATGTGGATCACCTTGCCGGGCGCGGCAGGATCGGTGACGTCGTACACGTGCAGCCCGCTGTGGCCGCCCGAGACGTAGAGCCGGTTGTCGGCCAGCGTCATGCTGATCGGGTAGACCATGCGGTCCGCCGGCGTGGCGCGCCAGCCGAGCGAGAGCACCGACAGGATGAGAAGCAGCGCGAACGGCGAGACCAGGCGTTTCATTGGGATCCACCTCGATTTTCGCGGTGGGGAGGGCGTCGGTCGATCAGGGGCGGGACACCGTCAATTGTAGCGCAGCGCGTCGCCGGCTTCAATGGAGGGCGGCTAGCGGTAGGCCGCTTTGAGCCGCCCCCAGCTCGTGTGCGCGACCGTGGTGGTGGCCAGCCAGACGCCGTCGATCGGCGCCGCCGTGGCCGCCTTCGCCATGGGGGCAACGCCGAGGGCGTCGCAGATCGTGCGCAGCACGTTGTAGTGGTTCACGGTGGTGGAGTAGCGCGCGCCCGCTTTCACGGTCGGTCCCGCCAGCACGGTGAGGACGTGGTTGCCCGTGGAGTTATCGTCCTCGTCCCAGGTGACGATCAACAGTCCGTGCGGTCCGATCGCGCTCAGCAGCGCGGGCACATTCGCGGCCAGCCACGCATCGCCCACCGTAAGCGAACAGTCGTGGGTGCTGTTGCAGTTGTTCGGCACCACGAACGACAACGCCGGAAGCCGGTTGGCAGCGATGTCCTGCGCGAGGTCCGCGTACGGATGCTCGTTGCCGTGGTCCAGGTTGCCGAAATCCGTCCAGGGCGCATGCTTGCGCCGGTATCCGCCCGACGAGCAGCCCGCCCAACCGGCGGAGGGCAGGTCCTCGCAGTAGGTGCGCCACGTGACGCCCGCCTTCTCGCATGCCTGACCGAGGTTCGCGGCGCTGAACGGCGACCCTCCCGGCGGGCAGTTGTCGTCGGTCACACCCAACGTCGAACCGGACCACAGCGCGATGTAGTTGGGAAGCGACGGATGCGTGACGGCGTACGACTGCGTGAGCGTGGCGGACCGTGCGATGAGCTTCGAGGTGTAGGACAGCGTCCGCACCTCGTCGTAGCCGTGATTTTCCATGATGATGACCATGACGTGGTCCATCGGCGGAACCGACGCGCGGGTGGACGCGGCGAGCAGCAGGAGAGGCAGACAGAAAGCAGCGGCCAGGCGCATGGGAAACCTCCCGCGAGGGAACGATAGAACAGAACGAGACAGGGGGAGCGAAACCGCGAATCAGGGGATGCCCACAATCTATGGGCGTAACCGGATGGATCAAATCAAATTCTCGCCGGCGCGGAAAAATCTCAACGTGTGGAATTTTCCCACGAACCCCGCTACCATGGCCGGCATGACCGCCTACGAGCGCATCTACCGCGCCGTCCGCCGCGTGCCGCGCGGGCGAGTCGCCACGTACGGCCAGATCGCGGAGATGGCAAAAGCGTCCGGCCCGCGCCAGGTGGGCTACGCGCTGCACACGCTCCCGGAAGGGCACGACCTGCCGTGGCACCGCATCATCAACGCGCGCGGAACGATCAGTCTCGAATCCGGCCTGGGCGGCGGAAACCTGCAGCGCGCGCTGCTCGAAGCGGAGAAAGTGGTCTTCGACGAGCGCGGGCGCGTCGACCTCAAACGCTACCAATGGAAGCGAAGCCGGTAGCCGCAACCACCGCAACCGACGACGGGCTCCGTCGCGAGCTCGGCCTCATGAGCGCCACCTCGGTGGTGATCGGCGCGATCATCGGGGTCGGCATCTTCTTCACGCCGACGAGTGTCGCGCGCATCGCGGGCAGCGGCCATCTCGCGCTGTGGACGTGGGCGCTCGGCGGACTGGTGGCGCTGCTCGGCGCGCTCACCTTCGCCGAGCTGGGCGGCATGTACGGTCGCACCGCGGGGCAGTACCAGATTCTGCGCGACGCGTACGGGCCGCTGGTTGCGTTCTGCTTCTCGCTGTGCAACGCGTGCGCGATCATCGCGGGCGGAACCGCCATCATCTCGATCGTGTGCGCGGAGAACCTGTGGGCGGCGTTGACGGGCGGCGCGCCGCCGGCGCTCGTCGCCACGCTGCTGCCCGCCGCGCTCCTGCTCGCCGTCGCTGGCGCCAACGCGATCGGCGTGCGCTGGGGCGCCGCCATCCAGAATCTCACCGTCAT
>DASVAK010000229.1:0-2699 GCA_036376395.1 Candidatus Krumholzibacteriia bacterium | reverse complement strand
AGGTCCCATCCCTCGTTGGCGTCGACGCGCACCGTCTTCCCGCTGCGATGCAGGACGCGGTCGAGGATCTCGAGATCGCCGGGCACGCCGACCTTCACCTTGAGAATCGTGTACGGCGCCGCGGCGTCGACTTTCTCGTCGATGACCTCGGGCACGTCGATACCGATCGTGAACGAGGTTTGCGGAGCGAGCTCCGCGTCGGCACCGAGGAGTTGCCAGACGGGCCGGCCCTCGCGCTGGCCGCGCAGGTCCCAGAGCGCCATGTCGATGGCCGCGCGCACCGACGCATGCTTCTGCAATGTCCGATAAAGCGGCGAGGTGCGATCGTTGAGGCGCGCGCGCACCGCCTCGGGCTCGCCGTCGAGCATACGTCCGATCGACTGCACCGCGGCGCGCACCGTGAGCGGCGTCTCGCCGTAGAATTCCTGCGGCGACGCTTCGCCGATGCCGGTCAGGCCGTCGGCGGTGAGAGATATCACGAAGACGTCGCGTTTGGTCTTGGTGCCGCGCGCGATGCGGAATGCATGCCGCGCCTCGACCTGGATGGATTCGATCCCGAGTTCCATGAAACCCTCCTCGTCGCCGGCTAGTCGAATTCGTCGACGATCACGCCCACCAGGCGCTTGAGCACGTCGTCGAGCGTTGTCATGCCGATCACCAGCCCGGCCGCGGCGTCGCGCACCATCACCATGTGGCGGCCCTGTTCGCGCATGTGGACCATGATGTCGGAGATGCGCGCATTCTCGACCACGAAGTAGGGCTCGCGCAGGGCCTCCATCAGCCCCTCGCGGCTGGGCGCGGTGACGTACTCGTGCACCGAGAGAATGCCGATCACGTTGGTGCGGGTACCGCGGTAGACCGGGTAGCGGGAGAACTTCTCGCGCCCGATGATCGCGGCGTACGAATCGACGGGCGCATCCGCGTCCAGCATCACCACGGAGGCGAGCGGCGTCATCACGTCGCGCACCGAGAGCGATTTGAGCTCGATGGCGCGGTCGATCAGCGCCGTGGTCTCCGGCGCCAGCAGCCCGGCGCTGCGGCTGTCACCGATGTGGATCAGCAGCTCCTCCATGCTCACGTTGACCTGGCCGCCCGCCGGGTCCGCGTTGGACGGGCGCGTGAGCGCCTCGGTGAGGCGCGCCGCGGGACGCACGAGCGGCATCAGCAGCGACGCGCTGAAGCGCGTCGCGTCGGCGAAGGCCACCGTCGCCGACGTGGCGTACGAGAGGAAAAGCGCCTTGGGGACGATCTGGTTGAACACGAGCCACACCGGCACCAGCCCGATGGTGACCACCGTGATGGCGGACTCGCCGAACCAGCGCGTGGCCAGGGCCGTGCACACCGCGCTGCACCCGACCTCGGCGATGTTGTAGACGGCGAGCAGCGTGGCGAGCACGCGCTCGGGGTCGGCGGTCATGTCGAGGGCGCGCCGCGCGCGCTTGCTGCCGGTGGCGGCGAGGTGGCGCAGGCGGATGCGGTCCGCGGCGAAGAACGCGGTCTCGCATCCGGACGCGATCATGCCCAGCCCGAACATGACCAGCGCGGCGAAGATGAGCATGGCGTCGCTCACAGCTTCTCCACCCTGAGTTTGCGGATGCGGTTGGGCTGCGCGGAGATGACGTGGAAATGGAGGCCGTCGGCCTCGATCGATTCGCCCTCGCGCGGGATGCGTCCCATCAATCCCAGCACGTAGCCCGCGATCGTCTCGTGGTGCACGTCCTGGATCGAGGTCTCGAACACCTCGTTGAAATCGTTGATCTCCATCGTGCCGGCCACGACGATGCGCCGCTCGTCGATGCGCTGGTAGGGTTTGACGCGGCTGTCGCGCGCGTCGTGGATCTCTCCGATCAACTGCTCGAGAATATCCTCGGTGGTCACCACGCCGGCGAACGACGCGTGCTCGTCGATCACGACCGCGACGTGGATCTTGCGTCGCTGCAGCTCATGGTAGAGGTCGACGATGGGCGCGTTCTCCTGGATGAAGAACGTCTCGCGCATGCGGGCGCGCAGGTCCTCCTCGGTTTCGGCCGCGTCCCTGTCGACCAGGTCCTTGACGTGCAGGATGCCGATCACGTCGTCGGGCGAATCCCCGTGAATCGGGATGCGCGACCGGCCGCTGGTCGCAAAGAGCGTCAGCAACTCCTCGCGTGTCGCGGTGACCGGCGCCGACACCACGTGGATGCTCGGGGTCATGATCTCGCGCACCACCTTCTCGCGGAACTCGAGCACGTGCGAGAAGATCTCGTACTCGAAGGCGCCCACCGAGCCTTCGCGCCGCGCCAGGCGCACGGCGGTCAACAGCTCGTCCCAGGTGTAGGAACGTCGCGCGGCTCCGATCCGGCGCCGCAGCGGCTTCGCCACCACCTCGGAGAGCCATGCCAGCGGGATGCGCACCGGCACCAGCAACGTGTGAAACACCGCGACGGGAAAGGCGAGCAGCGGCGAGACGCGCAACGACCACTGCATCCCCGCCACCTTGGGTACGACTTCCGTCACGAGCATGATCAGGAGCGACATGCCCGCGACAGCGATGATGAGGCCCCGCTCGCCGAACGCGTGCAGCGCCAGCGACGTCGCAAAGCTGCTCGCGAACACGTTGACGGTCAGGTTGCAAACTAGCAGCGTCACCAGCACCGCGCGCGGCTGCGTCATCAGGCGCGCAACCAGACGTCCTCCGGGGGACTTTTCCTTCAGCGAGC
>DASVAK010000058.1:0-17578 GCA_036376395.1 Candidatus Krumholzibacteriia bacterium | reverse complement strand
AAATGACGAAGGCCCCTTCACCGAAGAAGGAGCCTCCGCCACTACTTCCTACAGGGCGCTTCGGCGCCCATCCCTCAGTCCAGATCGATCTCGTGCGTCCAGCCGTGCGGATCCGGCGCCTCGCCGGTCTGCAGCGCGAGCAGCGCGTCGCGCAGTTTGAGGCTCACGGGACCGACTTCATTCGGTGATCCGTACTGGATCAGCTTGTTGCCGTGCTGGATCGAGCCCACCGGCGTGATGATGGTGGCGGTGCCGATGAGACCCGCTTCCACGAAATTCGGAAGCTCCTTGGCCTCGATGGGCCGGCGCTCCACCGTGATGCCCATGTCCTTCGCCAGCTCCATCAGGCTCTTGTTGGTAACGCTGGGCAGGATCGACGGCGACTCGGGCGTGACGTACGTGCCGTCACGCGTGATGGCAAAGAAGTTCGAGCTGCTCGACTCGTCAATGTAGCGGTGCGTCTTCGAATCGAGGAAGAGCACCTCGGAGAATCCTTCCTGGCGCGCACCGTAGGTGGCGCGCATGCCGGCCGCGTAGTTGCCGCCGGTCTTCGCATCGCCCACACCCAGGGGCGCGGCACGATCAACGACTTCCTCGATCTTCACCTTCACGGGCTTGAGACCGGAGCGGAAGTACGGACCCACCGGCGTCACGAACACGACGAACATGTACTCGCGTGACGGCTTGATGCCCACGGTGCCGGTCACGCCGATGAGCAACGGACGGATGTAGAGCGATGCGCCGCTGCCGAAGGGCGGGACGAAACGGCGATTGAGTTTGACGGCGCGATCGACGCCCTCGACGAACAGATCCTCGGGCGGCGCGACCATCATGATCTTTTTTGCCGTGTCGATCATCCGGCGTGCATTCTGGTCGGGGCGGAAGGCCAGCGCGCGGCCGTCGCGCGTCTCGTAGACCTTCATGCCTTCGAAACATTCCTGCCCGTAGTGCAGGCAGGTCGACGCCATGCTGATCGAAATCCTGTCGTCTTCCACGACGGTGCCTTCATCCCATTTGCCATCCCGGTAGTTGTATTCGAGATGGCAGTCGGTCCGGACGTAGTCGAAGGGAAGGTCGCCCCACTTGAGGTCGGCTTTTGCCATGGTTTCCTTCATCGTGGCACTTCCTCGTGAGATTGTCGCGGAGATCTGTCGCTCGCGGGACTCTCTCCCGCGTCCGCCAGACACTGAAAGAGCGGCGGCAAACCGCGTTGAGTACACTCAACGATACCTTTTGCGCCGCGCCGGCGTCAATTGTCATCTTCCCCGGCAGCGCGCGGCGCAGGACGCCCCGGCGGGCCATCCGGCGCGAAATGGCGCGTCGCATGGCTTCCCGCTGTTCCCGCGCACGTAGCGGACTCTCTGCTTGCGCCGCGCGTTCGAGTGGCATTAGTCTGCGGTTGCCATGTTCAAGATCACGCGCAAGCAATCATTCAACGAAGACACATTTCTCCTCGAATTCGACCTCCGGGCGGTTGCGGAGCGGGCGCGTCCGGGCCAGTACGTGGACATCCATTTGAATCCGGATGCCCGGCCCATCACCGTCCCGATCGCCGACGCCGATGCGGAGGCGGGCACGTTCGCCATCGTCGAGCAGGGGCGCGACCTGCCCACCGAGCAGCTCATGGTGCTCACTCCCGGCGAAGAGGTGTTCCAGATCCGCGGCCCGCTGGGCTCGTCGTGCGATTTCGACGCCGACGGCAAGGTGGTGCTGATGGGCGAGGACCTCGGTGTCGCGTCGCTGCTGTGGCGCGCGCGCGAGCACCGTGCCGCGGGGGCGTATGTCATCGTGATCGTGGGCTTCGCGTCGAAGGACCGGGTGTTCTGGCAGACCGAGTTCGGCGAGGTGGCGAACGAGCTCTACATCGCGACCACCGACGGCTCCTTTGGCGTCACGGGCCGCGCGACGGGCGCTCTCCAGGCGGTGTGCGAGACGCACAAGGACATCGAGCGCATCGTCATGATCGCGCGCCTCAAGACCATGAAACGCGGCGCGAAGATCGCCGCCGATTATGCCATCGATGCGCGCGTGAACTTCGACGCCCTCCGCTTCCCCGCCGGTTCTCCGGGCGTGTTCGAGCACGGCGACAACGCGCAGGACGCGTTCGCGTTCGCGCGCGCGGCCGAGCTCAACGCCGAGGATGTCGACTTCGACCGCTTGATCGCGCGCGAGAAGGCGCTCACCGATGAAACCTCCGAAGAAGGCGAAGGACGCGAAGGCCGAAACGCGTCGAACGCCCCGTAAGGCCGCCGCCGGCGCCGCGCCGGCCGATACAGCCCCCGTCCCCGCACAGCCGGAAACGCCGGCCACCGCGCCGCCCCGCGCCTTCACCAAGCGCGACATCGCGCGCGCCTTCGACGAAGTCGCCATGATGCTCGAGATCCTCGGCGACAATCCCTTCCGCATCCGCGCCTTCTTCAACGCCGCGCGCGCCATCGAGGATCTCTCCGACGACGTCGGCCAGCTGCTCCAGAGCGGCCAGCTGCTCGAAGTGCGCGGGATCGGCAAGTCGATGATGGAGAAGATCAAGTCGCTGCTGGAGACGGGAACCTTCGACGAGTACGAGGCGCTCAAAGCGAAGATCCCGCCCGGCATGCTGGAGATGCTGCGCATCAGCGGCCTCGGTCCCAAGAAGGCCAAGATCATCCACGACAAACTCGGTGTCAGCTCGCTCGAGAAACTCGAGGAGGCGGCGCGCAACGGCTGGATCGCGGAGCTGCCCGGCTTCGGCGAGAAGACGCAGGCCAACATCCTGGCCGGCATCGCGCGCTACCGGAAATATTCGCAGCGCTTCCTCTACAGCAAGGCGTGGGACGAAGCCAGCGCCGTGCTCAAGGTGGTGCGCGCCGTGCCCGGTGTCACGCGCAGCTTCATCGGCGGGAGCCTGCGCCGCTGCCGCGAGACCATCGGCGACCTCGACATCCTCGCCACCGCGAAGGACGCCGCTCCGGTGATGGATGCCTTCACCGGCATGGGCAAGGTGGCGACCGTGGTCGGCAAGGGGCCGACCAAGTCGAGCGTGATCCTGAACTCGGGCATCCACGTCGACCTGCGCGTCGTGCCCGATGACGGCTTCGCCGCGGCCGCGCACTACTTCACCGGCAGCAAGGAACACAACACCGAGGTTCGCGCCATCGCGAAGAAGCGCGGCTACAAGCTCAACGAGTACGGTCTGTTCAAGACCGACACCGATGAGGTCATCCCGCTCACCACGGAGGAATCGTTGTTCGAGTTCCTCGGCATGGATTTCATTCCGCCCGAGATGCGCGAGAACATGGGCGAGATCGAAGCCGCCATGTCCCACACGCTGCCGAAGCTGATCGAGCAAGACGACATCCGCGGCGTCTTCCACTGCCACAGCAAGTACAGCGACGGTCGCGCGACCATCGAGGAAATGGCGCTGGCCGCGCGCGATCTCGGCTTCGAGTTCCTCGGCATGGCGGACCACTCGCAGTCCGCGGGCTACGTGAACGGACTGAAGCCCGACCGGGTGAAGCGCCAGCGCGAGGAGATCGAGGCGCTCAACGAGCAGCTCACGCCGTTCGTGGTCTTCGCGGGGATCGAGAGCGATATCTTGTTGAGCGGCGCGCTGGACTACAGCGACGACGTGCTGGCGTCGTTCGATTACGTGGTGGCGTCGGTGCACGGGCAGTTCACCGGCACCGAGAAGCAGATGACCGAGCGCATCGTGACCGCGGTCTCGAACCCGCACACCACCATGCTCGGCCACCCGACGGGCCGCATCCTGCTCACCCGCGACGGCTACCCGCTGGATCTGCGCGCCGTGTTCGAGGCGTGCGTGGCGCACGACACGTACATCGAGATCAACGCCTGGCCCAACCGCCTCGACCTCGACTGGCGCCACGTGAAGACCGCGAAGGAGATGGGGGTCAAGTTCGTCATCAACCCCGATGCCCACACCACGAAGGAGGTCGCCTTCTACCGGTACGGTGTGAACATCGCGCGCAAGGGCTGGCTCACGAAGGACGATGTGCTCAACACGCGCGGCGCCGCCGCGGTGCAGAAGATCCTGTCCGGACGCCGGCGCTGAAGCCCGCTGCTTCGGCGCTCCCCGCCCTCAGCGATACAGCGCCTTCACGCTTCCCCACGTCGAGCTCTCGGTCGCCAACGGGAGGCACTCGCCCGTTCCGGCGATATACGCGCGCCCGCCGATGGCATTGTGCACTTCGTCGTTGCAGTCGATCACAAACGGCGGCAACGACGGGTCGGTGGGAGAGACCACTTCGATGTAGCCGGACGAAAGCGTGGCGATCAGCGTTCCAACCACGACGGAGGTGCGGCACTCCCCGTAGGAGAAGGGGCACGGCGGATTGATGCAAACAGTCTGGTACGACGAATTGAACCCGAGCAGCGTCGACCCGGGGGCGTTCGCGACGCTGACCGTGAAGCCCGACTCAACGGCCCCGGTGCTCGAGGTGTGAATGATGGTGCCGGTGCTGGAGAACCCTGCGGCCAGGGTGCACGTGTTGCCCGTCGCGTCGCCGTAGATTCCGATGTGATCGGTTGCCCGGGCGGCGCTGGCCGCGAGGGCCACCCCCACCGCCAGCATTAGCGCAGCTTTCATGGAGGCCTCCTTCGAGGGCGCGACCCACCCGTTCACCGGAAAGTGTACTCCTTTTCTCAACGGGCGTCGCGGGTCGACCTGCCTACGGTAAACCCGGTATGCCATCGCCGCCGGGCAGCTTGTTAACCTCGCCCTGTCGCCCGGCCACCCAGCCGTGACCGGGCCCGATCGATGACACGGTCCCATCCCATCCTCGTCCATCTCTCCAGTCTCGGCGCACTGGTGCTCGCACTCATGGTGCGCTCGTTCATGGACCCATGGCTGCACGACGCATTTCCGCTCGTTACACTGTTCGCCGCGGTGGCGGTCGCGGTATGGATCGGCGGCTATCGACCCGCCATCCTGGTCACGCTCGTCGGTTATCTCGCCTGTGATTACCTGTTCATCTCGCCGCGCCACGAAATAACTCCCTCCGTATTGGCGCACCTGACCGCGCTCGGTGCCTGTGCGATCACGTCCGGGGTCATCATCGGTCTCGGCGAAGCGATGCGTTCCGCCAGCCTTCGCGCGCGCGGCGCCATGCACCAGCTCGAGGTGGTGACGGCGACCATGGCAGCGCCCGTGACGCGCTGCAACCGCAAGCTCGAATATGTCTGGGTGAGCCAGGGATATGCCGACTGGCTCAACCGTCCGGTTGGCGACATCGTGGGGCGGAAGATCAGCGACGTGCTCGGGCAACGGGCCTTCGATCAGCTGCTGCCGTATTTCGAGCGCGTGCTCGACGGAGAGACGGTCAGCTACGAGGCGTTGGTTCCCTGGCCGGGAATCGGCGAGCGATGGATCAGCGCGACCTACATTCCCACGCGCGACCAACGGGGTGTGTGCGACGGCTGGGTCGCCACCACCAGCGATATCGACAACGTGAAACGCGCCGAGGAGGCGTTCCGCGAGAGCGAGGCGCGTTTTCGTCTCGCGCTCAAGGATTCGCCCATCGTGGCGTTCACGTGCGACCGCGAGCTTCGCTACACGTGGATCCACAATCCCCAGCTGCCCGTCACGGATCCGGCCCGGATCCTGGGCCGCCGCGATGACGAGATGCTGCCGCCCGAGATGGCGAAGGAGCTCATGGCCATCAAGCAGGACGTGCTCGAGTCGGGCACGGGCGAACGACGCGAGCTCTGTCTGGTTCACGAGGGCGAGGAACACTGGTACGACTGTGTGATCGAGCCCGTGTTCGACGAACGGAAGAGCGTGGTGGGACTGCGCGGGCTCGCCACCGACATCACGGCGCGAAAGAAGAGCGAGCAGCAGACGCGCGCCGATCTTGACGCGATCCTGCGCCTCCAGGCGGTCGCCAACCTGTGCGCGGCCGCGAACACGTCGCCGGAAACGTGCATGGAGGAGATTCTCCACGCCGCGATCGCGTTCACGAACGCGGACTTCGGCTCCATCCAGCTCATCGACGAGAACGAGTGTCTCTACTTCGCCGTGCGGTTCGGATTCGACCACGCATTCCTGAATCGCTTTCAGACCGTGCGCGCCGGTGATCCCACCACGTGTGCGGCCGCCATGCGCACGAAGGAACGTGTGATCGTGGAGGACGTGACCCGGAGCGAGCTGTTCCGGGGTCAGCCTTCGCTGGAGGCGCTGCTCGAATGCGGGATCCGGGCCGTCCAGTCCACGCCGCTCATCAGCAGCACCGGTGTCCTGATTGGGCTGATCTCCACCCATTACAGACGCCCCACCCGGCCCGATGAGCGCTCGCTGCGCTGGCTCGATCTGCTCGCCCGCCAGGCCGCCGACTACCTGGAGCGGACCCGCGTGCAGGACGAGTTGCGCGACAGCGAGGAGCGTTACCGGTTGTTGTTCGAGTCGATCGACCAGGGGTTCTGCGTCATCGAAGTGTTGTTCAGCGAACAGAACCAGCCAATCGACTACCGCTTCCTTGTGGTGAACCCGGCCTTCGAGCGCCAGACCGGAATCTCCGATGCGACGGGTCGCCGGATGCGCGAGATCGCGCCCCTCCACGAGGAACACTGGTTCGAGAAGTACGGCCGGATTGCACTGACGGGTGACCCGATGCGTTTCGAGAGTGAAGCCGCGCAGTTGAACCGCCACTACGAGGTGAATGCCTGGCGCATCGGAGAGCGCGGCGAGCACAAGGTCGCCATCCTGTTCAACGACATCACGCAGCGCAAGCGACAGGAAGAGGCGCTGCGCGAGGCCGACCGCCGCAAGGACGAGTTCCTCGCCGTGCTCTCCCACGAGCTGCGCAATCCCCTGGCGCCCATCGGCTATGCCACCGAGCTCCTGAAGAAGGAGCCGCTGTCCCCGGGCGAGCTCACCTGGATTCGCGACGTGATGGATCGCCAGGTCCACCAGATGGGCCGCCTCCTCGACGATCTGCTCGATGTGGCGCGCATCACGCGCGGCGTCATCGATCTGAACCGCGAACACGTCGAGTTGCGCTCGGTGGTGAACGACGCCGTCGAAGCGAGCCGTCCGTTCATCGAGCGATCGGCCCACCAGCTCATCGTCCAGCTTCCCACCGAATCGATCATCGTGGACGTCGATCCGACCCGTCTTGCCCAGGTGTTCCTGAACCTGCTCAACAACGCGGCCCGGTACACCGACCGCGGCGGGCAGATCCGCCTGGACGCGTGGCGCGAGGACAACGAGGTGATGATCCGGGTCAAGGACAACGGCATCGGCATCGAGCACGACGTGATCGGTCAGATCTTCGACATGTTCGTGCAGGCGGGCCGCCCGCTGGAACGCACGCGCGGCGGCCTCGGCATCGGGCTCACGCTGGTGAAACGCCTGGTGTCGATGCATGGCGGCACCGTGCAGGTGCACAGCGACGGCCCCGGCCAGGGCAGCGAGTTCGTCGTCCGGCTGCCGGTCGTGGCGAAGGCGTCGTTGATACGGCCGGATCCGATGACAGAGCGCGCGTCGCAGTCGCTTCGTGTGCTCGTCGTCGACGACAACCGCGACGCGGTGGACGGCATGGCGATATTCCTGCGCACGCTCGGCCATGATGTGCGTATCGCGCTCGACGGACACGCCGCGGTGGAAGAAGCCGTCACCTTCCGTCCGGATGCTGCGATCCTCGACATCGGGCTGCCGAAAATGAACGGCTACGACGTCGCGCGGATCATCCGTGATCAGCTCGGCGATACCGTCGTGCTCATCGCGCTCACCGGCTGGGGCCAGGACTCCGACCGCCAGCGCTCCGCCGATGCCGGCTTCGACCGGCACCTCGTCAAGCCCGTCGACCTCGACGAGCTCCAGCAGCTGCTTGCCACCGTGCGCATGCCCGCCGCCGAAACCAGACTTCGCCCGGCCGCGTAACCAATGACGAGGACGCACCACACATCCACCACGCCCCACGATCCCGATTGGCTTGCTGGCGGCGGCGAAATGGGAGAGCTCATCCGCGCGATGGACTGGTCGCGCACGCCGATCGGCGCCATGGACACGTGGTCGCCGTCGCTGCGCATGATGGTGCGCTTCCTGCTCGCGAACCGCTTCCCGCTCCTCCTGTGGTGGGGACCGGAGTACGTCTCCATTTACAACGATCCCTACCGTCCGATCCTGGGCGCAAAGCATCCGTGGGCGCTGGGCACCCCCGTGAGCGAATGCTGGAGCGAGATCTGGCACATCCTGCAGCCGCTGATCGACACACCCTTCCGCGGCGGCCCCGCCACCTGGAACGACGACATCTTCCTCGAGATCAACCGGCACGGTTTCCTGGAAGAGACGCACTTCACGATTGCGTACAGCCCCGTCCCGGATGACACCGCGGCGGGCGGAATCGGCGGCGTGCTCGCCACCGTCCACGAGATCACCGACAAAGTGGTCGCGGAACGGCGCGTGGTGGCGTTGCGCGACCTCGGCGCGCGCGTCAGCGAGGCCAAGACCACGGAGGAAGCGTGCGCCACCGCCGCGCACACGCTGTCCGTGCACGCGAAGGATGTTCCGTTCGCGCTGCTCTACCTGATCGACGAGCACGGCCGGACCGCGCGCCTCGCGGGAGCGGCCGGCATCGAACCGGACACGGAGCTGGGTCCGCGTGTCATCGAGCTCGATACCGACGGCAATCACGGCTGGCCGGTCGAACTCGCCATGGAGAGCGAACGCGTGCAGATGGTGGATCTCCGCGACCGTTTCGCGGTAGTGCCGCAGGGCCCATGGGCCGATCGCCCCACGCAGGGAATCACGGTGGTGATCCCCTCGACGACGGCGCACAAGCCCGCGGGCCTGCTGATGGCGGGCGCCAGCGCGCGTCTCGAGCTGGACGACTACTACCTCGCGTTTTTCGAGCTGGTCCGGACGCAGATCGCGACCGCGATCGCGAACGCGGGCGCGCACGAAGAGGAGCGCCGGCGCGTCGAAGCGCTGGCCGAGCTGGACCGCGCCAAGACGGCTTTCTTTTCCAACGTGAGCCATGAGTTCCGCACGCCGCTCACCCTGATCCTGGGCCCCATGCAGGACGCGCTCGACGATCCCGCCGTGATGGCGGACCCCGCGGCGCGCGAGCGGATCGCGACCGTGCATCGCAACGCGCTCCGGCTCCAGAAGCTCGTCAACACGCTGCTCGATTTTTCGCGCATCGAAGCGGGACGCGTCCAGGCGTCGTACGTCCCGGTCGACCTGTCGTCGCTGACCGCGGAGCTCGTGAGCAATTTCCGCTCGGCGTGCGATCGCGCGGGCGTCGGGCTGGTGGTGGACTGTCCTCCGCTGTCGCAGCCCGTCTACGTGGACCGCGACATGTGGGAGAAGATCGTGCTCAACCTCGTGTCCAACGCGTGCAAGTTCACGCTCGAGGGACAAATCGAGGTGACGCTGCGCGAGCACGACGGGCGCGCGGAGCTGCGGGTGCACGACACCGGTGTCGGCATACCCGCCGGCGAGATGCCGAAGATATTCGAACGATTCCACCGCGTCGAAGGGACGGCCGGTCGCTCGCAGGAGGGGTCGGGCATCGGGCTCGCCCTGGTGCGCGAACTGGCGAAGTTGCACGGCGGCGACGTCCGCGCCGAGAGCGAGCCGGGACGCGGCAGCACGTTCACCGTGAGCATCCCCCTGGGCCGCGACCACCTTCCCGCCGACCGCATCGGCGCGGTCCCCTCGGCTGCATCCACCGCGGTGGGCGCGCAATCCTACGTCGAGGAAGCGCTGCGCTGGCTGCCGGATGCGGGAGACCAACCGCCGCAGCAGCGGGTTCCCGCCGATGAGATCTCCGGCGAACCCGCCGCCGCAAACGCCGCGCGTCCGCGCGTTTTGATTGCCGACGACAACGCCGACCTCCGTCAATACCTGGTGCGACTGCTCGGCCGCAAGTACACGGTGACGGCGGTGGCGAACGGCGAGGACGCGCTCCAGGTGGCGCGCGCGTCCCATCCCGACCTGATCGTGTCGGATGTCATGATGCCGCGCGTGGACGGGTTCGAGCTCCTCCAGCGCATCCGCGGCGATGAGGCCACGAGCGGGATTCCCTTCATCCTGCTGTCCGCTCGCGCCGGTGAAGAGTCGCGCATCGAAGGCCTGGAGGCCGGCGCCGACGACTACCTGGTCAAGCCGTTCAGCGCGCGCGAGCTGCTCGCTTCGGTCAAAGGACAGCTCCGGCTCGCCAGCCTGCGTCGTGAATCGAGAGAGGCGTTACGGGAGAGCGAGCAGCGCTTCCGCACCATGGCGGATACGGCGCCCGCCATGTTGTGGGTCACCGAGGCGAGCGGAGCCTGCTCGTTCGTGTCGCGCAGCTGGTGCGATTACACCGGACAGTCTTTCGAGAACGCGCTCGGCTACGGGTGGCTCGAGTCGCTCCATCCCGAAGACCGCGAGCGCGCGGGCAGCACCTTCCTGCAGGCCAACGCGCACCACACCCCGTTTTCGATGGACTACCGAGTGCGCCGCAAGGACGGGGATTATCGCTGGGCCATCGCCAACGGGCGCCCGCGTTTCGCGGACGACGCCACCTTCACCGGTTTCATCGGCTCGGTGATGGACGTGCACGAGCGCAAGGACGCCGAAGAAGCGCTGCGGCTGGCCGACCGGCGCAAGAACGAGTTCCTCGCCATGCTCGCGCACGAGCTGCGCAACCCCCTGGCGCCGATCCGCAACGCCGTGCAGATCATCAAGCACCGCCGCCCGCAGCAACCGGAGCTGCAATGGGCGACGGGCATCATCGACCGGCAGATCGCGCAGATGTCGCGGCTCGTGGACGACCTCATGGACGTGGCGCGCATCACGCGCGGCAAGATCGAGCTGCGACGCGACCGTGTGCTGCTGGCCGACGTGGTGAAGGACGCCATCGAGGCGTCGCGTCCGCTCATCGACGAATGCGGGCACACGCTCACCGTGAGCATGCCGCCCGAAGCGGTGGTGCTCTTCGCCGACCGGGCCCGGCTGTCGCAGGTGGTGCTCAACCTGCTCAACAACGCCGCCCGCTATACCGAGACGGGCGGCACCATCCACCTCGGCGCGCACCGCGAGGAGGACCACGTCGTCATCCAGGTGAAGGACAACGGAGTCGGCATCCCCGCCGATGTGCTGCCGCGCATCTTCGGGCTGTTCGCGCAGGATGATCGCACCCCGGAGATGTCGCGCGGCGGTCTCGGCCTGGGCCTCACGCTGGTGCAGCGTCTCGTCGATATGCACGGTGGATCGGTGGACGCGCGCAGCGCGGGGCGGGGTCAGGGCAGCGAATTCACCGTGCGGCTGCCGGTGCTCGAGGGCGCGGTCATGCCGCAGCCGGCCGACGAGGCGGACACTCCGGCAGGCGGTTCGCTGCGCATCCTGGTGGTGGACGATGTCGCCGATTCAGCGAACACGCTCGCGATGTACCTGCGCATGTCCGGACACGAAGTGCAGACCGCGAGCGACGGCATGTCGGCGGTGGATCGCGCCGATGCGTTCCAGCCCGACGTGGCCATCCTCGACATCGGCCTGCCGAAGCTCAACGGCTACGACGCCGCAAAGGAGATCCGCTCGCGGCTGGGGAGTCGCGTGGTGCTGGTTGCGCTGACGGGATGGGGGCAGGAAGAGGACCGGCGTCTTTCGCGCGAGGCCGGTTTCAACCATCACATGACGAAGCCGGTCGACTTCGACCAGCTTGGACGCCTTCTTGCCGACGCGCACGCCGCGACCTCGCGAGAGGCGGGGCGTCACGACGTCGCCGAGCTCAACGATAAAGTGATTTGATCTGGCCCCAGGTCGCCGACTCGGTGCCGCTCGCCATGCACTTGTTATCGCCGACCGATGCCTGCCCGCCCGACCCCACCACGTCGCTGTAGCTGCAGTCCGTGTAGAGGATGCTGGACGCGCCCGACCCGGCCCGCACGTAGACCTGTCCCGCTCCCAGCAGCGCCACCATCGTGCCGATCGGGATGGCTCCGGTCAGGCACTGGCCGTAGCTCACGGAGAAGTCGTCGTCGAGCACGCCCGCGTTCACGAATGTCGTGTTGAACGAGTAGAAGACCGAGCCCGGCGCCGCGGAAAGATCGACGCGGAAGCGGCTGCCGGTGGAACCGGTGGCGAACTTGTGGACAACGGTGGAATTGGAGACGCCGACGGAGAGCACGCAGCTCGAACCGGTGGCATCGCTGTAGACGCCGATGTGGTCCGCGTGCGCGGTGATCGACAGGAAAAGGACAGCCAGCGACAATAGCAGAGTTTTTCTCACCCACACCTCCCGGGCGGCCGGCGTCAGTGAACATGTACCGCCCGTCTTCACTGGCGCTGATGATTGAGTATAGGACGATGCCCCGGGGCGCGCCAGAGTCTTTAGCCTCACACTAATCTGTTTGCCTCCATGTAGTTGTCGTTCCGGGGCCGGGCGCGGGGCGGGTATACTCCGGCCATGCGCCGGTTACTCGCCGCCCTGTTTGCTCTTTGCGTGGCAGGTTCACCGCTCCACGCCCAGGAATCGTGGCAGCTCCAGCCGCTCCTTCGTCCGCTCGCCACCGACCGTCCCGATCGCACCGAGAGCCCGTACTCGGTCCCCAAAGGATGGATGCAGGTCGAAACCGATCTCGTCACCCACGGCGAATTCAAGCGCACCGACGAGACGGTCACCAGCACCAGCATCGGCGCGTTCAACCTGAAGTTCGGGCTGACGAATCGCATGGATGTGCAGATGCTGTTCACGCCGTGGGTGCGCACGCATTTCCAGGGTCCGGGCATCGACGACGACGAGAGCGGCACCGGGCAGGCGGGGCTGCGCGCGAAATTCAACCTGGCCGGCAACGACGGCGGCGACGTGGGCGCGGGTGTGATGCCGTTCGTTTTCATTCCGACGCGCGGTGATGCCATTTTCGACGCGCCCACGTGGGGGGTGCTGCTGCCGGTGTCGATGGCGGTCACGGACGGCTTCGCGATGAGCAGCATGCTCGGCGCAACGCGGGTGGAAAACGAGGACTGGTGGGTGACCGGCTCGGTGTCGTTCGGGACGGCGCTCACGGAGCGTTTCGCCGCTTTCCTGGAAGTGTACGTATCGCGCTCGGGCCTCGATGAGGACGCGCTCGAGGACGTGACGGGCGACGTGGGACTCACGTTCGCTCCGTCGGAGAACTGGCAGCTCGACGCCGGCGTGTATTACGGCCTCACGGATCCCACCGAAGACTGGCGCGTATTCGCGGGCGCGAGCGCGCGCTTCGACCTGTCGCGGTAATTGGCGTTACCGATAAAGTGCCTTCACGTGGCCCCAGGTGGAATGCTCGGTCGCGAGCGGATCCACGAAGAAGCACCTGTCGCCGTGAAGACCCACGTACGCATAACCGCCGATCGCCGGAAACTCGTTGGCCTGGCAGTCCGTGAACGTGATGAACGGCATCCCGTCGATCGCTACCACGGCCGCCACTCCCGGCAGCCAGTTCGCCACTATCGTTCCAACCGCGAACGTCCCGACCAGGCACTGCCCGTAGCCGACGGACATATCCGTGGTCAGCAGGCCTGTGGTTACAAACGGGCTGTTGAACCCGAAGAGTGCGGAACCGGGTGACAGCGCCACTCTGAAGCGTGAACCCGTTGAACCTCCGGAAAAATGCACGACGGTCGCGGTCGTGCTGTAGCCAGGCGCCAATTCGCATGATGTGCCGCTGGCATCGGAGAAGATGCCGATGTAGTCCTCAGCCATCAATAGCCGGGGAACCAGGAGCAGCGACATTACCAACAGCAGAGCCCTGTTCATTGTGGTCTCCCTCTGCGGCCGGATGACGCCAGCCAGTCAACGGCTGGCAATAAGTTCAGCGGCACTTCACCGGTACAGCGACTTCACCTTGCCCCAGGTGCTGTGCTCCGTCGCGACCACACCACAACCTCCCGGCGGATGACCGACAGAAAAGATACCGCCTTTCGCGCATTGTTCGTCAAAACTGCAATCCGCAGTCATGAGGCAAGGCTGTCCGTCCGCACCGACAACCTGCCCGTAACCAACCGCCCAATTCGCCGTGATGGTGCCGATCGCAATGAACTGCTCACATCCTCCGTACGCCACCGAGAGGTCCAAATCGATCGATCCGATGGTTACGTATGGTGTGGTGAAGCCCAGCAGGACCGAGCCGGGCGGTGGCAGCACTTTGAAACGGGCACCGGTCGCGCCGCCCGGCGTCCACGCGTAGTGGACCACCGTTGCCGTGGTGCTGAATCCCGGCGCAAGGTCACACACGCCATTGAAATGATCCGTGAAGACTCCGATGTAGTCAGCGGCAAGCGCCGCGTTGCAGATGAACAAGAGCGAAACCGTCAGAAGCAGGCTCTTTCTCATCATATGATCTCCGGCCTTGGCGGCCACGGGGGAGGTTTTCAACGCGGCCATAAGTATACGCCTGCCCGTTGCCACCCTCTACGGCCAGTTCCAACCGTACCCCCATTCGACTAGAATGCTTCCCCATGAAGCGCACCACTGCACGAACCCAGCGTCGCAAGGCGACGCGACTGCCGAAACCGGCGCCGCCTAAACCCACCACGCCCGGGCCGAAAAAGAAGAAGACGCCCAAGCCATTGCCGCCCAAACAACGCGCCGTCCCATCGCGCAAGACGGTGAAGGCGGAGCAGCTGCCCGCGGCGATTCCCGTCACGCCCGAGCTGCGACGACGCGCGCTCCGCGTGGTCGACGGGCTCGGCGAGGGCTACCCCGACGCGCACTGCGAGCTCGATTTCACCAACGCGCTGGAGGCCATGGTGGCGTCGATCCTGGCCGCGCAGAGCACCGACGCGCGCGTCAACATGGTGACACCGTCGCTCTTCAGGAAATACCGCACGCCACAGGATTACCTCGACACGCCCGACGACACGCTCAAGCAGGAGATCCACTCGACCGGGTTCTTCAACAACAAGACCAAAGCCATCAAGGACGCGTCGCGCGTCTTGATCGAGCGCTTCGGCGGCGAGATGCCGCGCACGATGGACGAGCTGGTGGACCTGCCCGGCGTCGGGCGCAAGACGGCCAACGTGATCCTCGGCAACGTCTACCAGGTGCCGGGCATCGTGGTGGACACGCACATGCTGCGCATCGCGCGCCGGCTGGGATTCACTGTGGAGAAGGATGCGAACAAGGTCGAGCGTGACCTGATGGCCATCCTCCCCGAGAGCGAGTGGATCCACTTCTCGCACCTGATTCCGTGGCACGGCCGTCGCTGCTGCACCGCGCGCAACCCTAACTGCGACGGCTGCCCGGTCGCGGATGACTGCCCGAAGCTGATCGAGTGAGCGCGCGCCGGGGTGCAGCCATTGCGGTGCTGGTCGTCGTGGCGCTGGGGGTGGCCGGCGCGGCGGCGGAGATGATCCTGCGCGTGGCGCACATCCCGGGCATTACCTACCACACCTTCCAGTTCGACGACGTCACCGGCCAGCGCTTCTATCCCAACACCACGCTGATCTATCGAAGCGACCGCGGAGAGGAAGTGCGCCGCAAGGTCAACTCGTGGGGCTACCTGGATCGCAACCACGACACGAAAAAGCCGGAAGGCGTGGAGCGCATCGGCTTTTTCGGCGATTCGTTCACCGAGGCACGCCAGGTTCCCCTCGACAGCACCTTTTTCTCGCGCATCGAGCGCGGGTTGAACGCGCGCGCCGGCGCCCCGCGCACCGAGTGCATCGCCATCGGCATGATGGGTTACGGCACGCTGCAGTCCTGGCTCGAGTGCGATCGCTGGATGGACACGCTCGACCTGGATCGCGTCGTGTACGTCTTCTGCGAAAACGACCCCGCCAATCTCGTTCCCGCGTTGAACGGGAGCGACGCGGCGCCGTACCCGGTGCTGGTCGGGGACTCGCTCACGATCGACCGCTCGTTTGCGACTCGCTATGCCGCCAAGCGGACGTGGCCGCACAGGACCTGGCAGTACCTGAAGAGCCACACGCTCCTGTTCAGCACGCTGGAGACGCGCTGGCACCTGCTGCGCAGCCGCGGTGTGCGCACGCGCGTCGAGCCGGCCGAGCGCATGATGGCGGCGACGCCGGGCGCGGCGCGACCGCTCTCGTACAACTCGACCCCGTCCGAGCTCCCCGACAGCCTGCGCGCCACCTGCATGCAGCTCACGGAGCACGTACTGCTCGCGTGGAACCGCGATGTGGCCGCGGCGGGACGGGAGTTCTGCGTGCTCTACATCCCGCGCCCGTCCGAAGCGGCGAAGCCCGCGGCTGAGCGCGACGCGTGGGAATCGTGGCTGGTGTCATTCTGTACGGCGAATGGTGTCGCGATCATCGATCCGTCGGATCCATTCGAGCGCGCCGCGTCCGCCGGCGAGGAGTTGTTCTACGATCACCTGACGAGTCGCGGGCACGCGGTGCTCGCGTCCGCCTACCTGCACGCAACCACTGGAGAAGCCGAATGAGCACACCCCGAAGCGAGCGCACGCGCGTGCGGCGCGAACCACACCGCGGCCACTACGACCGCGCCACCATCAACGCCATCCTCGACGCGGGCATGGTGGCCCACGTCGGCTTCGTGTCATCCGAAGGGCAGCCGCTCGTCATTCCGATGCTGTATGCGCGCGACGGCGACCGGCTGTTGATCCACGGCTCGTCGGCGAGCCGTCTCGTGACGACGCTCGCGGAGCGCGTGGACCTGTGCTTCACCGTCACCCTCGGCGACGGCCTGGTGGTCGCGCGCTCGGCGTTCAACAGCTCGTTCAATTATCGCTCGGTGGTGGCACTGGGCCGTGCGCGCGCCATCGAGGAGCCCGCCGCGAAGTGGGAGGCGCTGCGCCGGCTCACGGAAGGCATCATCCCCGGCCGCTGGGACGATTGCCGGCAGCCCAACGCGCAGGAGCTCAAGGCGACGACGATCCTCGAGCTTCCGATCGACGAAGCCACCGCCAAGGTCCGCACCGGCGGACCCAACGACGAGAAGGAAGACCTCGCGCTGCCGCACTGGGCCGGTGTGATTCCGTTCGCGAAGGGTGTACTGGCGCCGGTGCGTCACGAAAAGCTCCGCGACGACGTCACGCTTCCCGACTACCTGGAGAAATGGGACAAGAACCGTTAAGGGCTAATGGTGGTGGCCACCGGTGGCAGCCATCCAGCGCGCGCGGATGAAGACGTGGAGTGACACCGGGAAGTCGCCGTACGTGTCCTGCAGGCTCGACGGGACGGCGTAGACGGTGACATCGCCGCCCATTCCCAGCCCGTCGAAGATCCGCCCGGTGTGGAAATAGCCCAGCGTGAACGCGGTGACATCCGCGAGCGGGATGTCGCTGCCGTCCACGTGCTCACGCGTCAGAAGCAACTGTTCGTCTTTCTCGACCCACTCGATGCGCGCGAACAGTTGCTTGCGATCGAACTGGCGGGCGCCCTCGAGCAGCAGCGAATTCGACACGCCGTGGTCCTCGTCGTTGCGCCCCCACAGCAGCATGAACGCGAAGGGGCCCTCGCCGCTTTCGTTGTACTGCAGCGACGCGGTGGTGCGCTGGACGTCGCCCGGCGCGATGGCTTCGGGTTCGTGGAGATCGCCGTACGACGCCTGCACCGACCAGCGTCGCGGCAGCTCGACGTTCAAGCGCGTGGACCACGAGTCGATGTCGCCGCCGTCGATGTCCCAGCGATCCTCGT
>DASVAK010000217.1:0-29695 GCA_036376395.1 Candidatus Krumholzibacteriia bacterium | reverse complement strand
CCCGACGTTCCACGCGGCGAGCGCCCACAGCGTGTCGCACTCTTCCTTCGTGACGCCCTGCGGGCACGGAGGCTCTTTCCCGGGGAATTCCTTCAGGTACTGCTCGATCGATTCGATGAGATCGTGCCGGCGCGACGGATTCATGTGTGACATGGGATCGTAGCGGAACGCGTCCATGCCGGTGTCTGCGCCGAACGCGTTCCGGAGATCGGCCTGGAACAGCATCTTCCACATCGAGCTCGCGGGTCCGTTCGAGGCCGACGATCCGATGGGGCGGGTCCAGCTGTCGGCGCGAAACACGCGGTATCCCTCGAAGTCCTTCTTCTGCGTCTTCACGTCGGGCTGGGTCTCGCTGAAGTTGTCCCAGTACACGGTGACACCCGCCGCGCTGGCGGCGTCGAGCCGCATCGCGGGTGGCGGGGGCGCGGTCCCCACCATCCAGAAGACCTGGCTTTCCTTGCCGGCGATGCCGGTCTTGAACAACGCGCTGTCGGCCTCGGTGTAGTTGCAGCGGCGTTCGAATTCGCGCTCGGTGTTGCAGTCGTTGTTGATCCACACCGTGCGGCCGCGCGGAACGTTTTCGGGCACGCGGCCGGGCTGGTAGCAGCTGTCGATGGAGATGCCCTCGGCGGGTCCGTCGACACGCGTCTCGCGGCCACCCACGCCGGTCAGCGCATCGTGGTCGAGGTTGAACCACGCGCCCTCGAAGGTGAACTGCGCGCTGGTGGCGTTTTCGAGCATCCCGTCCATGCCGGTGCCGATGGCGAACGCGGTCTGGAACACGAGCGTGCTCCCGGGCAGGAGCTCGGCGAACGGTCCAGCCGCGAGCACCATGCGGTAGTCGCGCGGAATGGTGGCGTCACGGTCGATTGGATTGCCGGCGTGCGTCGCGCGCGAGAGCAGGTCGTATCGTTCAAAGTCGTTGGCGGGGTCGCCGCCTTCCACATAAGGCCCCCGACCCGCGAAATTGGCGTACGTGCTCACGCCCACGCGGCGCGGCGCGAATTCGCCGTTGGGATCGATGGTGTGGCCCAGGAAGAGCACGCCCAGGTAACCCTCGGTCTTTCCGTTGTCGCCGTCGACGTCGTAGGTGTACGCGATGTCCATCGACACCGGCCCGAGGTCCGCGCATCGCGCCGGAACGCGGATGAACCCGGTGCCGTCGTCATCGGCGATGTTCTCGTCGTTGCGGTCGCCCGCATCGGCATCCGCGAAGAATCCCACGTACAGGTCGGTCAGCACGTCGTTCCCGACGTTGGTGACGTGGTACTCGATACCGATGAAGTCGTCGTAGCGATCCTCCTCCCACTGGTAGCTTTCCTGGCGCACGTGGATGCGGAGCGGGTTGTGGGTGGTGAAGCGCTGGATGGACGACGGCTCGAAGTCCGTGTACCGGCACGAGAACATCTGCTTCGAAATCGCGGCGAAATCTTCGTCGACCGCGCCGTCGCCATCGTCGTCGTAGCCGTTGAGCCAGTCCTCGTCGGGGACACCATCACGGTCGTCGTCGGCCACGGGCGATGGGAGACGATTTCCCCCGCGCGCGCCTTCCGCGGTGTTGTACATGATGTCGCGCATGTCCTGTGGGGGCGCGAACTCGTCCTCGTACGCGGAGGTGGAAACGGCGGGAACGCCGTTCTTGAGCGCGCCCACCCACAGGCCCGCGACGAACAGGTACTCGACGGTGCCGCCCGCGGGCCACTGCGCCGACGGCGCCTCCGAGTAGGAGCGACCCACGCCGGGCCACGAGCCGAAAATGCCCCAGTTGCCCACGTGCATCTGCAGCTCGCCGACGTTGTGGACGGTACTGCCGTCCAGCACGCGAATCTGCTGCGGGCGTTGTTCCTTGGGCTGCGGTGTGTCGATACGGGCGCGCGCGGAGGGCGCAGCGATGAGAAGCGAGACCGCGACGCAGACGGAGATGCAGCGACAGAATCGCATACCGGCGACCTTTCTGGGCCGGGGCAGACGGGTGCCCGATCCGGGTTACGAAGCTGTCTGGCGCGGGGTTGGTTGCAGAGGTGGGCTACCTCCAAGAAAGTGGAGAGATCCGAATGTGTCAAGAGGGGAGCGCGGAAAATCGTAGAGGTTGCTCCCGGCGCAACCGTTCACTTGCGGATTCAGGGCGTGGCGTCGAGCACGCGCACGACGCCGCCCGGGAGGACACTGGAACGGCGGTGCGACATTCCGGCAGGATACACGATTTCTAAGCGGCTCGGGTTCGGGTAGAGTGTCATCGCATGGAGCCGCGCGGGATCAAGCACTTCAAGGATGCGGCCGCGTTTCGCGCGTGGCTCGAGAAGAACCACGCGCGGTCGCAGGAGCTGTGGGTCGGCTATTACAAGAAGCACACCGGCCGGCCCAGCATCACCTGGCCGGAATCGGTGGATGAAGCGCTGTGCTTCGGCTGGATCGACGGCCTCCGCAAGGCGGTGGATGAACACTCGTTCACGATCCGGTTCACGCCACGGCGTCCGAAGAGCATCTGGAGCGCGATCAACACGCGCCGGGCGAAAGCGCTCATCAAGTCCGGCGCGATGCAGCCGGCCGGTCTGGCTGCTTTCAAGGCGCGCACCGCGAAGCGATCCGGCGTCTACTCCTTCGAGCAACGGCACACCATCGAGCTCGATCCCGCCCACGTGAAGCTCTTCCGCCGGGTACCCGCGGCGTGGGAGTTCTTCCAGGCACAACCTCCGGGTTATCGCCGCAGGATGGCATGGTGGATCACGAGCGCGATGCGCGAGACGACGCGGCGGTCGCGCCTGGAGAAGCTGATCGCCCACTCGGCGCTGCGACAGCGCGTGCCGCAATTCAGTCCGCGCAGCAAGAAAGAGCAGCGCTAGATGATCGACCACCTGGTCGTGACGGCGCCCACGCTGGCGGCCGGCGTCGAGTACGTGCGGCGCTCGCTGGGTGTGGCCATGGAGGTGGGTGGTTCGCATCCCCGCATGGGAACGCACAACGCGCTGCTCGGCCTCGGTCCTTCCACCTATCTCGAAGTGCTCGCGATCGACCCGTCGGCCCCCGCGCCCGACCGGCCGCGCTGGTTCGGCCTCGATGCGTGCGTCGAGCCGCGGCTCTCAGCCTGGGTGGCGCGCGTCGACGACATCGCGTCCGTGTCCGCGCCGGGCGGCGATGTGAGCGAGATGACGCGCGGCACGCGGCGCTGGTTGATCACGATACCCCGCGACGGGCGCATGCCGTGGGATGGCGTGGCGCCGGCCTGGATCCAGTGGCTCTCGGAGCCTCACCCGGCGCTGACATTGCGCGACTCCGGGTGCGCGCTGGTTGCGCTGCGCGGGTTTCACCCCGACGCGGACGGGTTGCGCGCCGCGCTCCCGGAGCATTTCTTCGACCCACGCTGGGTGCTCGCGTCCATTCCCGCCGGCGAACCCCCGGCGCTGGTAGCCGACTTTCACACCCCGGGCGGCCCGCGCCGGCTCGGCGCGTAGGCCCCGACCTGGGGTATACTGCCGCAGGGTGCACAATCATTCGCACACAACAACAAGGAGCCATATCATGCCCGCCATTCTTCGTACCGCCACCGGCACGTGGCACGGTGATCTCAAATCCGGCACGGGTTCGATCGACGCACCCGCCAGCGGCGTGCTGAACCAGACGCCGTTCAGCTTCGCCACGCGCTTCGAGAATGCGAAGGGAACCAACCCCGAGGAGCTGATCGCGGCGGCGCACGCCGCATGCTTCAGCATGGCGTTCTCAAATTACCTCAGCCAGCAGGGCCACGTGCCCGACACCATCGCAACCAAGGCGACGATTTCGCTCGAGGACGGGAAGATCAACAAGATGCACCTCGAGACGCGCGGCAAGGTCGCCGGCCTCGACAACGACGCCTTCAAGCGGCTCGCGGATGAAGCCGAGAAGAAGTGTCCCGTGTCGAACCTGCTGCGGCCGGGCCTCGCCATCACGCTCGACGCGTCGTTGATGTAACGCGCGGGCACGCCGTCACATCCGGGTGATTTGCGCCGGATGGCGCGCCTTTTTTATCTTGGCGCCATCCGGCCCGTCATCCGGCCACAGGAGGAATCATGTCGATCCGTGCGGTGAAGAGCATCAGTGAGTCCACCCCGACCCTCGAGGGCGCGGGCGTTCGCCTGCGTCGCGCATTTGGCTTTGGAAAGACCGACGAGTTCGATCCCTTCCTGCTCTTCGACGATTTCCGGAACGAGCGGCCCGCCGATTACATGGCGGGCTTCCCGTGGCATCCGCACCGCGGCATCGAGACCATCACGTACGTGCTCGCGGGCGAAGTCGACCACGGCGACAGTCTGGGTAATCGCGGCAAGCTGGGCGCGGGCGACGTGCAGTGGATGACGGCGGGCAGCGGCATCCTCCACCAGGAGATGCCGAAGGGCGATCCGGGCGGACGCATGCACGGCTTCCAGCTGTGGGCGAACCTGCCGCGCTCGCTCAAGATGACGAACCCGCGCTACCAGGATGTTCCGTCGCGCGAGATCCCGATCGTGGGCGACGACGACGGCACGCAGGTGCGCGTCATCGTCGGCGACTACCTCGGGAAACGCGGTCCGGTGGACGGCATCGCCGCGGACCCGCGCTACCTCGACATCTCGGTCCCCGCGCACCGGCGCAAGACGTTCAAGGTGGAGACGACGCGGCACGCATTCGCGTACGTGTTCGAAGGCACCGGCACGTTTCGCGATGCGTCGACTCCACAGGCGGTACAGACCGACCGCATCCAGGCCGACGGCAGCGAAGTCAAAGACATGGTGGGCAACCGCTCGCTCATCCTGTTCGATCGCGGCGACGAGGTCACGGTGCAGGCCGGACCGGCGGGCATTCGATTCCTGCTGGTGTCGGGCCAGCCGCTCAAGGAGCCGGTGGCGTGGCAGGGGCCGATCGTCATGAACACGCCCGAGGAGCTCCATCAGGCCTACGCCGAGCTGCGCAACGGCACGTTCATCAAGAGCACACAGTAGTTTGCGGGCGGTTATCGCGGCGCGGCTCTGTTATGCTTCATGCATGACACGCTTCACGCTGTTGCTCACCGCGTTTCTCGCCGCCGCCGTCCCGGTCCGTGCCGCGTCCCCCGACGCCCTCTATCGCGACGAGGAAATCGCGCCCGGCGTCCACGCGGTGGTGATGCTCGATCCGCTCGGGCTGGCCAACCACTCCAATGCCGTCTTCATCGTGTCCGGCGATGACGTGATTCTCGTCGACACGCAGTTCACGCTCGAGCGCACGCGCGCGGTGCTCGACCGCGTTCGCGCTGCGACCGACAAACCGGTCGGTGTGCTCATCAACACGCACTGGCACGACGACCACACCTTCGGCAACCAGGTCATCCGCGCCGCCAATCCCAAGGTCGAGATCATCGCGCACATGTGGACGAAGCGCGACATGGCCGAAATCGGCGTGGCCAATCGCAAAGAGCAGGTCGCGGGCGCGCCCGATGCGCTGGTCATGTTCGGGGAATGCGTGAAGAACGGCAAGACCGTCGATGGACGGGACATGAGCCCGGAGGAGCGCACGGCGTACGAGTCGACCATCGCGATCGTCAACCAGTACCTCACCGAGATGCCGGGGTTCGAGCTCACGTTGCCGACAAAGACGTTCGAGGACCAGCTGGTGCTCACGCGCGGCAAGCGCACGATCGAAATTCGCCATCTCGGGCCGGCCGTCACCGAGGGCGACGCGGTGGTGTGGTTGCCCGCCGAGCGCATCCTGATCACGGGGGACATCTTCGACAGCCCGGTGCCGTTCTCGTACCGGTGCAACGTCGGTGGATGGGTCGAGGCGCTGGATGCCATTCGCGAGCTCGACCCGGCGATCATCGTGCCGGGGCATGGGCCCGTTCTTCGCGGCCTCGGCGAGGTGGACCAGTTGAAAACGCTGCTCACCTCCATCCGCGACGAGACCGCCGCCGCGGTGGGGCGCGGCGAGACGCTGGATCGCGCGCGCGCGGCCATCAACATGAAGTCGTTCCGCGGCCAGTTCGCCGGCGACAACGCCATGCTCGGCTTCCTTTTCGACAACTTCTTCGTGGGGCCGGCGGTCCAGAGCGCGTTCAACGAGGCATCCGCGAAGTAGAAAACCCGCCCCGCGGTGCCCGGCCCCGCGTTATTATTGAGACGCCGCCCCGGGAGGTTCGTCATGCTGAATCATCTCCCCCTCCGAATTCTCTGCCTGGCACTCGTCCTCTCAATCCCACTTCCCGCGTGCGTCGATGAAGACGAGGACGCGCGCGAGGTTTCGTCCACCGGCACCGTGGTCTACAACCATCTCGAAGGCGGGTTCTACGGTATCGTCGACAAGTCCGGCGAGTCGTGGGATCCCGAGAATCTTCCCGACGCGCTCGCTGTCGACAGCATCGAGGTATCGTTCGAGGGCACACCCGTGGACAAACCCACGTTTCACATGTGGGGACGTCCGATGCGCCTCACGAGCGTCGAACGCATCGGCGGCCCGCCGGCCGTGAATCTCGAGCCGTTCCGCGACCTGGCGATGAATGCAAGCTGTGCGGACAAGGTCAACCGGCTCTTCCTGATCGACGAGCACCTCGTGTTCTGGGATCGGGAGTCGAGCTGCGCGGACGCGGCGTACGCGCGGGTTCTTTATGGTCGTACGCCCGCGCACGTCATGTGCACGCTCGAGGACACCATCGCCGGTCCGCGGCAGGGCTGCCACGACCGCGATCCGTACGCGGAGATGTTCAAGATCATCGTGGACAACCTGGACAAGGAAGATCTTGGACTGGGGCCGAAGCACACGGTGAAGCCTGTCGAGTTCTGACGGTCCGGTTTTTGCAGTTGCCCCGGCGCTCCGCGCCGTGCGACCGCATTCGCCGCGATGTTCCTTCATGGGAACGACCCGGGAACCGGCGCCGTTGCGCGCCGCGATACACCATGGTCCGCCGCACCGTCATCAAGCACCTCGCCGCGCTGCTCGCGCTGGGCTCGCGCGGTTTTGCCGCGCTGCGGACGCGCGCCCTGCTGTGGCCGTGGATGACGGAATCCATGAAGCTCTTCGCGGGCACGCTCGCCTACAACGCCTTCGCGCTGCTCTTCGTCCAGCCGCTCCTGCGACGCTGGTTTCCGCCGCTCAAGCCGTGGGAACACGTGACCGGACTCTTTGGCGGCGGCACGCGCACCACCTACGAAGAGATCGTGCCGGTCGTCGCCACCACGCTGTGGATTCTCGGCAACGCGCTGCTCATCGTGATGATGAACCGCAAGCTGCGCGGCACGCGCGAGTCGATCGCCGTGGGCGGCGCGATGGCCTCGCTCGACCCGCGCCCCCGTCCCGGTCGCTGAACCTCGTCCAACAACTTCGCGCCTTTCTCCGGTTCGTGCGCTATACTGCGCGCATGAAGCATTCCATCGTGATGGTCGTATTGACGGCGTGCCTGTGCGCGTCGCTGGCCCACGCCGCGGAGGCGCCGGCCGCCGATCCGCTCCAGTCGCCCGAGGGCGTGGTGCGCGAGCTCTACCGGCTCGTGTGTGTCCCCGCCGGCGGCGACACCGACTGGAACGCCGTCCGCGCGCTCTTCATTCCCGAAGCCGTGATCGTGCTCCGCGTCTCGAAGGACGCCAGCAGCACGTTCACCCTGCAGGGCTGGATCGACGACTTCATCGCCTTCAACACGAAGGCGAAGTCGAGCGAGCGCGGCTTCGAGGAGAAAATCGTGCGCATGTCGCCGATGGTGTTCCGCGACATCGCCCACGTGCTCGTGCTCTACGAGGCGCGCATGCTCGACTGGACGCGCCCCGCCAGCCAGGGCGTGGACAGCATCGAGCTGATCCGAAAGGGCGATCGCTGGTGGATTGCCGCCATCACCAACGATCTTCCCAACGAGGAGCACCCGGTCCCGGCCGCGCTGAAGGACTGAGCCTTGTCCAAGAACGACCCCGCCGCCGTTGCGGCCGTCAGACGCGCCGTCTCGCGCTTCAACCAGCAGACGGCGATCGCGCTGCTCGCCATCGGCGCCATCGCCGCGCATCTCGTGATGCGCTACGCGCTTCATTTCGACCTGCCCGTGCGCGGAATCCCCGCGCACCAGGTCCCGCTGATTGCGGCGCTCGTTCTCGGCGGCATCCCGCTCGTGCTGGAGCTGGCGCGCAACCTGCTGCGGCGCGAGTTCTCCTCCGACCTGCTGGCCGGCATATCGATCGTCACCGCCGTCATCCTGCACGAGTACCTCGCCGGCACGCTGGTGGTGCTGATGCTCTCGGGCGGGGAAGCGCTCGAGGCGTACGCGGTGCGCAGCGCGTCCTCGGTGCTGAACGCGCTGGCGCGGCGCATGCCGTCGGTCGCGCACCGCAAAGTCGACGATCACGTCACGGACGTCGCCCTCGACGACGTCGCGGTCGGCGATCTCATCGTCGTGTTCCCCCACGAGATCTGCCCGGTGGACGGCACCGTCGTCGACGGCCACGGCGCGATGGACGAGTCGTACCTCACGGGAGAGCCGTACGTGATGTCGAAGGCCCCCGGCGTGGCGGTGTTCTCCGGCGCCATCAACGGCGAGTCGGCGCTCACGATCCGCACCGAGCGGCTCGCGGTCGATTCGCGCTACGCGAAGATCATGCAGGTGATGCGCGAATCGGAGCAGCGCCGGCCGCAGATCCGCCGTCTCGGTGACCAGCTGGGCGCGGTTTACACGCCGCTCGCGGTGGGGATTGCGGTGATCGCGTGGATGATGAGCGGCTCGGCGGAGCGTTTCCTGAGCGTGCTCGTGGTGGCGACGCCGTGCCCGCTCCTGATCGCCATCCCGGTGGCGATCATCGGCTCGGTGTCGCTGGCCGCGCGTCGGGGCATCATCGTTCGCGACCCCGCCATCCTCGAGAAGGTGAGCCGCTGCCGCACCGCGCTCTTCGACAAGACCGGGACGCTGACCTACGGCGAGCCGACGCTGGTGGACGTGGTTCCGGCGCCGGGGTTCGACGCCGACGAGCTGCTGTCGCTGACGGCGAGCCTTGAACGCTATTCGCGCCATCCGCTGGCGGGCGCGGTGCTGAACGCGGCGAAGAAAGCCCGGCTCTCGTTGACCGAGGCGGTGCAGGTGAGCGAACGACCCGGCGAAGGACTGCGCGGCATGGTGGGCGGGCGCACGATACGCATCACCAGCCGGGCCAAGCTGGCCGCGCAAAATCCCGACGAGGTGTCGCGCCTGCCTGAATCAGCCGGCGGCATGGAAGCCATCGTGCTGGTGAACGACGGCTATGCCGGGACGTTGCGGTTCCGCGACGAGCCGCGCGAAGACGGGAGCCAGTTCATCAGCCACCTGTTTCGCCAGCACCGCATGGACCGCGTGATGTTGATCTCCGGCGACCGCGAATCCGAAGTGCGTTACCTGGCGGACAAAGTCGGTATCCGCGAAGTGCGCGCGAGCCAGAGCCCCGAGCAGAAGCTCGCGCTGGTGCGCGAAGAAACGGCCCGCGCCAACACGCTCTTTCTCGGCGACGGCATCAACGACGCACCCGCGCTGACCGCGGCGACCGTCGGCGTCGCGTTCGGGCAGGCCAGCGACATCACCTCGGAAGCAGCGGGCGCGGTCATCCTCGACAGCTCGCTCGCGCGCGTCGACGAGCTGCTCCACATCGGCCACCGCATGCGCGCCATCGCGCTGCAGAGCGCGGTCGGCGGCATGGCGCTGAGCGTGGTCGGGATGATGTTTGCCGCCACCGGGCACCTTCCGCCGGTCGCGGGCGCCATAACGCAGGAGATCATCGACGTGTTCGCGGTGGTCAACGCGCTGCGCGTGGCGATTCCGCCCCGGACCCTCACGGACTACTAGGTAATCCGCACTCGCGCGAGCGGCCCGCCGCACGCTATCATGCGTTCGTGGCGTTTCCACTCCTTCGCGACATATTCATCATCTTCGGCGTGGCCGTGGCGGTGGCGTTCCTGTGTCACCGGCTGCGGATTCCGACCGTGGTCGGGCTCATCGTGGCGGGCGTGATCGCGGGACCCTACGGGCTCGGGCTCGTCCACGACACCCACGCGGTCGAACAGCTCGCCGAGATCGGCGTCATCTTCCTGCTCTTCACCATCGGCCTCGAGTTCTCGATCGAATCGATCGCGCGCGTGAAACGCCTTTTCTTCCTCGGCGGGCCGCTGCAGGTAATCACCACCGCCGTGCCGCTGTTCCTCCTCTCGCGCGCCGGCGGGCTCGATGTGCAGGCGTCGATCCTGGTCGGGCTGCTGGGGACGCTCTCCAGCACGGCCATCATCCTGCGTCTGCTCCAGGCCAGATCCGAGCTCGCCAGCCCGCAGGGCAAGGGCACCATGGCGGTCCTGATCTTCCAGGACATCGCGTTCGTGCCCATGATGCTGGCGATCCCGTTCCTCGCCGGCCACGTGCAGGGCGCGCCGTGGCTGCAGATCCTGCTGCTGGTCGTGAAGGCGCTCGGCATCTGGCTCTTCATCTGGCTGGTGGCGCCGCGGATGGTGCCGCGCATGCTGGGCGCGATCGCGCGCACGGGCAGCAACGAGCTCTTCCTGCTCTCGATCGGCGTCATCTGCTTCGCGGTGGCGTTCGCGACCTCGCTGATGGGGCTCTCGCTCGCGCTGGGCGCGTTCCTCGCCGGGCTCATCCTCTCCGATTCGGAGCACAGCCATCGCACGCTGGAGAACGTGCTCCCGTTTCGCGACGTGTTCTCGAGCTTCTTCTTCGTATCGATCGGTATGCTGCTCGACTCGCGCTACGTGCTGGACAACGCCGCGCTGCTCGCCGGCCTGACACTGTCGGTCATCCTCATCAAGGCGTTCGCGACCACCGCGGTGATGCAGCTCATCGGCCTGCCGTACCGCGTCTCCGCGCTCACCGGGCTCGCGCTGGCGCAGACCGGGGAGTTCTCGCTGCTGGTGCTGGCGGCCGGTCTCGCCGCGGGAGTGATCGATACCGACCAGTACCAGCTGATTCTCGCCGTGTGCCTGTTCTCGATGGTGGCCGCGCCGTTCATCGTGGCCGTGAAGCACCGCGTCGCGGACTTCATCGCGCGCATGCCCATGCCGACCGCGATCCGCGAGGGCCGCTATTTCATCGAGGCGGAGCCGGATCCGCGCCTCCAGGACCACATCGTGATCGCCGGCTACGGCGTGATCGGCGCCATGGTCGGCCACTCGGCGAAGCTGTGCAACATCCCCTACGACACCATCGAAATAGACTACTCGATCGTGCAGGAACAGGGCAGGCGCGGCGTGCCCATCTTCTACGGCGACGCCACGCAGGAGGCGTCGCAGCTCAAGGCGAACGTTCCGGGCGCGAAGGTGTTCGTGGTCGCGATCCCCGATCCGCTGGGCGCGGCGCGCGCCATCGCCGTGGCACGGCGCTTGAACCCCGAGGTGCACATCGTCGCGCGCGTGCGCTACGTGCGTGACATGACGCGGCTCTACCAGCTCGGCGCGAACGTCATCGTCTCCGAGGAGGTCGAGGCGTCGATCAAGATTTTCTCCGCGGTGCTGGGTCACTACGGCGTGCCCGACGACGTGATCGAGGAGTTCGGCGGGGTGCCGCACCGCCACCACTAGCGGCGTGGTTGTCTCCGACGCCGGTGGATGTGTATGATGGGTCACCGCTCATCGAGGAGGCTCCATGTCCGTCCAGACCAAACCCCGATCCGAGTCCGGCGAAGCCACATCGCTTCCTGCGAACGCATACACGCCGCTCAAGCCCGGCGAGACCTATCGCCCGGTGGTACCGGCGACGACGGTGTTGCCGGAAGTCACGGCACGAAGCGTACTGTGGGGGACCTTTCTCTGCATTGTCTTCACCATCGCCTCGGTGTACTCCGGGCTCAAGGTCGGCCAGGTGATGGAGGCGGCGATTCCGATCTCAATCCTGGCCATCGGGCTCGCGCGCGTTTATCCGCGGCGATCCACCATTCTCGAGAACGTGATCATCACCGGCATCGGCGGCGTGTCGGGATCGGTCGTGGCGGGCGCCATTTTCACGCTGCCCGCGCTGTACATCCTGAATCTCGATCCGCACCCCCTGCAGTCGACCTTCATCTGTCTTGCCGGCGGTTGTCTCGGCGTACTCTTTCTGATTCCGCTGCGACGCTACTTCGTGCGCGACATGCACGGCGCCTATCCGTACCCGGAAGCCACCGCGATCACCGAGGTGCTGGTCACCGGCGAAAAGGGCGGGTCGCAGGCGAAACTCCTGTTGCAGGCGACGTTTCTCTCCGGCATCTACGACTTCCTCGTGACGACCTTCCACGTGTGGAAAGAGATCGTCAACTTCCGGTTCATTCCGGTCATGGAGCGGCTCGCCGTCAACGCGCGCATCTCCGTCCCGTTCGACGCGACCGCATTCATCCTGGGCCTGGGTTACGTGATGGGATTGCGCTCCTCGATGATCCTGTGCGCGGGCGGTGTGCTCTCCAACTTCGTCATCGTGCCGCTGGTGTGGATGCTGGGCCGGAACTTTCCCGACATGATCGTTCACCCCGGGTCGATTCCCATCGCGGAGATGCAGGCTGCCGACATCTTCCGACACTACGCGCGTTTTGTGGGCGTGGGCGCGATCGCCACCGCGGGCATCTTCGGCATCGTGAAATCGCTGCGCGTGGTGGCGGGCTCGATCGGAGTCGCGGTGAAGGCGTTCCGCGGCGGGGAGGGCGCGCACCTGGAACGCACCGACCGGGACATCTCGGTGATGGCAATCCTGATTGGTGTCATTGTGAGCGCCGTCGCTCTGGCGGTCATGTTCGCAACTCTCGGGACCTCGCCGGCCGTGGTGATTGCTGGACTCGTGCTCGTGATCTTCTTCTCCTTCTTCTTCACCTCGGTGGCGGCGCTCTGCATCGCCACCACGGCGCGCAATCCGGTCTCCGGCATGACCATGCTCACCATCATCATCTCGTCGGTTGTGCTGCTGCAGTTCGGGCTCTCGGGGACGACGGGTATGTTCTTCGTGATGATGATCGCGGGCATGGTGTGCACGGCGCTGTCCGTGTCCGGCCAGACGATCACGGACTTGAAGACGGGCTACTGGCTGGGTTCGACGCCGTGGCGGCAGGAGCGCATGAAGTTCATCGGGGTCGTCGCCTCGGCCGTCGCGGCCGCGCTGACGATCGCCATCCTGGCGAAGGTGTTCTACTTCGGTGAGGCCCCGGAAGGTGGAGCGACGCGCACCATTCTGGAAGCGCCGCAGGCCGCCATCATGAAGGAACTGGTGCACAGCTTCATGAGCCGCGAGCCGGTGGCGGTGATCCTGTTCGGAGCGGGCGCGATGGTGACCCTCATGATGGAGATGCTCGGCGTTCCGGCGCTGATCTTCGCCCTGGGTATGTATCTCCCGCTGTATCTGAACTCGCCGGCGCTGGTGGGCGGATTTCTCGCCCATTTCCTCGATAAGCGTGCAAACCGCATCGGCGGAGAACACGGCCGGTCGGTGCGTGAGAGAGGGATCGTGATCGCGTCGGGCCTGATGGCCGGAGGTGCGCTCGGTGGCGTGATCGGTGCCGCGATGAGACTGATTCCCGGCTACTCCGAGGATTGGATCAAGCTGCCGTTCTACGACAACGACGCGATCTCCCAGATGGTTTCGATCATCGGATTCACGGCTTTCGTCGCCTACACGTGGTGGGCCGCGCAGCGCACCTCCACCGAGCGCTGATCATCGGGGAGGACGCCGCATGGCGGCGCCCTCCTCGGGACTTGCCCCATTGACACGGCCCGTTGACCGTTGTCTAATCAGTGGCAATTCCTGCTGGAGCGCCTTCGAGATCCTTCCTTCCATCGCTATCGGAGGTGACTCATGGAGAGGTCCATCCTCCCCCTTTCCTCATGGGGCGGAATCATCGAACGATATCCGTTGCGATCGCCTTGCTCGCGCTCGCAGCATGCACGTCCAATGATGCGGAAAAGCCCGCGTCCGCCCCGACGGATTCCACCCGCATGACCACGTCCGACATCGCCGATGTGCTTGCGCACCACACGCCGGGGTTGATGTCCATCCCCGGCGTCGTCGGCACCGGGCAGGGACTCCAGGACGACAAGCCGTGCATCATCGTGTTCGTGAATGAGAAGACGGACGAGTTGATGCACAAGCTTCCCACCGTGCTGGACGGCTGGCCGGTGCGTGTCGACGAAGTGGGCGAGATCCGGCCGCTCCGCTAGTTCTTCTCCTGGCGATCCGGCGACGGCGGGACGCCGCGTGCGCGCGCGCTCGCGGCGGTGACATAGCGCGTAATGGCGCTCTGCTCGTCTTTGGTGAGTTTCGCGTCCGCCGTCATGTACTCCACGTAGCCCTCCCACTCCTCCGGCGAATATTGCGCGGGCAGTGGAAGGTTGTGGCAGCCGGCGCATTTCTCCACGTAGAGTGCGCGGCCGTGCTGCAGGTCGGCGAGCGATGTGTTCGGCCAGCGCGCCGATGCCCACTCCGCGTCCTGCGACGTGGGGTGGTCCAGCGCCGCGGCACACCCCGCCGCGGCGCCGACCAGCAGCGCAAGACCCATCCAGATTCTGAATGTCCTGCGTTCCATCGCTGTCCTAAAGATCGAATCCGAACAGGAACCGGACCTCTACTTTTTCCAGCTCGGAGAGCACCAGGTCGTTACCCTCGTCCACCTCGTCGCCCTTGAGCTTCGCCACCTGGGGGAGCACGGTGAGGGTCGCCCACCAGGTCTCTGCCGAGTAACTCACCACCGGACCCGCGAACAGCGCCGAGTGCGAGTAGTCGGTTTCGGAGATGGAGAGGTTGTGGTTGCGGACTTCGATGCCGAGCGATGTGTTCGGGGTGAGGAAGTAGGCGCCGCCGAGATTGAACTCGTAGTTGAGCTCGGTCTCGGCCTCGACGTCGCCGCCGGTTTCGGCCTCGAACTCGAACTCGGGCTCGATCATGGCATTGAACGCCCACAGCCAGTTGCCGGCGCGCTTGTCGGCGATGAACTTCGCCTCGACTTCCACCTCGTCGGTCGACGCGCCCCACTCGAAGTAGAGCGCCATGCCGAAGGGATCAGCGACCGGGTCGCGCAACTTGAGCTTCCATTCGTTGGAGATGCCCTGCCACTCGAACCCGGTCTGCATCTCGTCCCCGACCTGCGCGGTCTCCGACTTCATGTTGAGGTAGAACGCGGTCTGCAGGCTGCGCGTGAGCCCGGCCTCGAACTCGATCCGGTGATCGATGCGCACGTAGTAGTCCTCTTTGCCGATGCGGAACGTGGTCCACGGCTCGATCTCGATTTCGCCCGGGTTGAGCACGAGCGATTCGTAGGTGTAGGTGAAGCGTCGCTGCGTGGCGTTGGCATCGCCGGCGAAGCCGGGTGCGAGCGCCGCGGCTGCCAGGGCGACGGCGCACACGTGACCTCTGTGCATGATGTTCATTCCTCCCGTGCGCCGGTGCGTTGACCGGCGCGAAAGTTAGTTAAAGCTAACAACGACCCGTTAAAAAACGCGGCTCCATGCGAGGACGCCGCCTGGCTAGCCCCAGTGGTCGTCGTGACGGGAGAGAATGTTGGATGGACCCAGCGCGAGAACGATGACGGGCTTCACGACGAACATCGCTTGCCTCCGTGCTGGGTGCAGCGTCCGCAGACGCCGCTCTCGTCGCTGTCCAGCCACTCGGAGAAGTGCGAGATGGCCTGGTTCGCGCCGCCTTTGCACACGCGCAGGAACTCGAGAAAAGCGCCGAGTCGCTCGAATGTCATCGGGCTCACCACGTGCTCGAGCACGCACGCGTCGCGCGCCGCGGTCTCGGGCGGGAGCTTCAGCACATCGAGCAGGAAGCGGTGGAGCAGATCGTTGCGGCTCTTCACATCCAGCGCCGTGCGCCGCCCGCGGGGAGTGAGCTTCACGTCGCCGTAGCGGTCGTGCGAGACGAGCCCGCGCCCGCGCAGCGTCTCGAGCGCGCCGGTAACCGACGGCATCTTGACGCCGAGGCGGTCCGCGATCGTCTTGACCCGCGGCTCGCTGCCCTCGTCGACGATCTCGTAGATCGTCTTGAGGTACATCTCCATGTTGGGTGTGAGCGGTTTGTTCTGCATGGCGTGGCGCCGAGTTCGGGGCGCCTAACTAAATTGCACTCTACCAGCCGTTCGAAAGAGCGTCAAGACTCGTCCATCTTTTTCTTCGGGTTTACTTGCCCCGCTGGGTCGCGGCCACCGGCATGGGCTGGCGCAGCGTGAGAACGGGACAGGGCGCGCGGCGCACCACGGCTTCGGCGGTGCTGCCCATCAGCACGTGGGAAAGCCCGGTCCGGCCGTGGGTGCACATGACGAGCAGGTCGGCGTTCTGGTCGCGCGCAAAATCGATGATGGCTTCGACGGCGTTGCCCGTCACGACGGTGGCTTCGACGTCCAGGTCGCGGGGAACCTGCTCGCGCACGATCTTGTCCAGCGACTGCCGCGCCTCCCCGAGCAGCACGTTGTCCGTGGCACGAACGTCGAAACCACCCCACGCGGCATCCGCCACCGGCAACGTCGGCTCGTTGATGCACAGGATCTTGAGCTTCGCGTCGAAACGCTCCGCCAGCCCCACCGCGTAGGGGAGCGCGCGCAGCGAGTAATCGGAGAGATCCGTGGTCACCACGATGACGTTGAAGTTCAGCATGTCAGTCCTCCATGCCAACGATCCTCGGAGCGCCGATGGTGGCGCGCATGACGTGTTTGCCCTTGAGGGCATTGGCCGCGTCGTGCAGCGTCATGCTCGATATCGTCGCGTAGTAATTCTCGCGAAACACCTTCCACACGCTGTGCAGCGCGCAGCTTGCGATGTCGGTGCACTGATCGAGACCGAGAACGCACGTCTTGCGCAGCTCGATGTGTCCGTCGACCGCTTCGATGACCTCGACGACGTGCATTTAGTGCGACGGTCGCGCCAGCTGGTATCCACCGCCGGGTCCCTTGGTCGAGCGCACGAGACCGTAGTTGCGAAGCGAGTGGAGAATCTTTGCCAGCGACTGTCGGGGCACGCCAGCCGCATCGGCAATCTCCCGAACCAGAACCGGACGAGGCGAATTCTTCTCTGCCAGGTAAATTAACGCGCGCAGCGCGTGCTGGCAGGTGGGTGAATGGATCATTTCCCAATCCTTCCCGTGGGCCATTGAGTAGTAAAGGGTCATTTACTCATCTACAACTTACTCCTTTACTGATCCCGGCGTCAATGGCGATTTGAGGCATGTAAACATCATCGTTGCAATCGGTTAGAACGGGAAAGAAGGCTCGCGGGCGGGATTGCGGTACCCCCGGTGGATGGGCTATGATGGCCGCCCGTATAACCCGTTTTCGACGAACCACATGCCCATCGCCACTCCCTTCCATCCCCGGACGTCCGCGCTCTGCACGAGCATGTTCTACAAGGACTGGGCGGGTTACCACGCGGTTCGCTCCTACGACACCACGCACGATCGCGAGTACTTCGCCTTCCGCCACGCCTGCGGCCTGATCGACGTGACGCCGCTCTTCAAGTACGACGTGCGCGGGCGCGACGCGGGGGCGTACCTGGCGCGCCTGCTCGTGCGCGACGTGCGCAAGCTCAAGGCCGGCCAGGTGGCGTACGTGTGCTGGTGCAACGACGAGGGCAAGATCATCGACGACGGTACGGTGACGCGCTTTGAAGCCGACTTCTTCCGTCTCACCTCTTCCGAGCCCGCGATGCACTGGCTGCTTCGCACATCCCCCGGATACGACGTCACGGTCGCGAACGTGAGCGACTCCATCGCCGCGCTCTCGATCCAGGGCCCGACCTCGCGCGACGTGGTCGACGCCGTCACCGGCGGTGACGCGAAGGGACTCGGTTTCTTCCGCATGAAACCGGCGCGCATCGAGGGACGCGACGTGCTCGTTTCGCGCACCGGCTACACCGGCGATCTCGGCTACGAGATCTGGATGCAGAACGACGACGCGCTGCGCGTGTACGACGCGCTCACGGCGACGGGGCATTCGTACGGGCTCGAGCCGGCCGGGCTCGACGCGATGGACGTCACCCGCGTCGAAGCGGGCTTCATCCTCAACGGGGTGGACTACTACTCGTCGCTGCGCTCGCTGATCGCGTCGCGCAAGTCCTCGCCCTTCGAGCTCAACCTGGGCTGGATGGTGAACGTCGACCGCGAGCCGTTCATCGGCCGCGACGCGCTCGTCCACGAGATCGAGCACGGCACGCCGCGGCGCTTCGTCGGGCTCGAAATCGACTGGATCGAGTTCGAGTCGCTGTTCCGCGCGCACGGGCTCCCGCCCGAAGTGCACCCGGGTGGCTGGCGCGACCCGCGCCCCGTGTACAACAACCGCGGCGAGTTCATCGGCCAGGCGACCAGCGGCGCGTGGTCGCCGCTGCTCAAGAAGAACCTCGCGCTCGCGACGGTGCGCGCCGAGAGCGCCGCGCCGGGGACCGAGCTCCGCTTCGAGGTGACCGTCGAGTACGAGCGCCGCACGGCGAAGGCGACCGTGGTCGACACGCCGTTCTTCGATCCCGAGAGGAAGCGCAAGTAATGCCGAAGCGCTACGACGTCATCGTGGTGGGCGGCGGGCACAACGGCCTGGTCGCGGCCGCGTACCTCGCGAAGGCGGGCCGGCGCGTGCTCGTGCTGGAGAAGCGCCACGTGCTCGGCGGCGCCGCCGTCACCGAGGAGCTCTACCCGGGATTCAAGTTCAGCGTGTGCTCGTACGTGGTGAGCCTGTTCCGGCCCCACATCATCCGCGAGCTCAGCCTCACGAAGCACGGCCTGCAGCTGATCCCGCTCGAGTGCTCGTTCACGCCGCACCTCGAAGGCCCCGGCCTGGTGCGTTGGCCGGACGCGAACCGGACGCGGCGCGAGGTGTCGCGCTTCAGCCAGAAAGACGCCGAGATCTACCCCGAGTTCTCGCTGGCGATGACGAAGATGAGCTTCTTCGTGAAGCGCATCATCGACTCGGCGCCGCCCGACCCGGGTTCGGTGCATCCGGCTGAACTTTCAAAAATCGCCGCGCTCGGCAAGCACCTGCGCGACCTCGGCCCCGACTCGATGGAACTGCACCTGCAGCTGCTCACCATGAGCGGTGTCGACTTCCTCAAGATGTGGTTCGAGTCCGACGCGCTGCTCGCGCCGATGTCGTGCAGCGGCATCATCGGCACGTTCCTGGGCGTGCGCTCGCCGGGCACCGCGTACGTCCTGCTCCACCATTACATGGGGGAGATCGACGGCGCGTTCCGGTCGTGGGGATTCTCGAAGGGCGGAACCGGCGGCCTGAGCCTCGCTATCGCCAACGCGGCGCGCGCACAGGGCGCCGAGATCCGCACCGAGGCGCCGGTGTCGCACATCGTGGTGAAAGGCGAACGCGCCCGCGGCGTCGTGCTGGAGAACGGCGAGGAGATCGACGCCGACGCGGTCGTATCCAACGCGGATCCGCGCCGCACGTTCATCTCGCTGGTGGGCGAGAAGCACTTCGACACCGGCTTCGTGTCGCAGATCCAGCGCTACAAGTACCGCGGCAGCTCGGGCAAGGTGAACCTCGCGCTCGACCGCCTGCCCGATTTCACCTGCCGGCCCGGCGACGGCGTGCACGTCCGCGGCGACATCGCCATCGCGCCCTCGGTGGATTATCTCGAGCGCGCCTTCGACGACGCCAAGTACGGCAGTTTCTCGCGCCGTCCGTATCTCAACGTGGTGGTTCCGTCGCTGGTCGATCCGGGCGTCGCGCCGCCGGGGAAGCACGTCATGTCGATCTTCGTCCAGTACGCGCCCTACCACTTGAAGGAAGGCGCGCACACGTGGCCGCAGCGCCGCGAGGAGTTCGGCGACACCGTCGTCGACACGCTCGCGGAATACTGCCCCGGCCTCAAGGAATCCATCCTCTATCGCCAGGTGCTGACGCCGTGGGACCTCGAGCAGGAAATCGGGCTCACCGAGGGCAACATCTTCCAGGGCGAGCTCTCGCTCGAGCAGCTGCTGTTCCTGCGCCCCGCGGCGGGCTGGTCGCGCTACAAGACGCCGGTCAAGCGCCTGTGGCTGTGCGGCTCGGGCGCACACCCGGGCGGCGGCATCATGGGCTCCCCCGGCGAGCTGTGCGCGAAGGCTCTGCTGAGCTCGGGGGAGGTGTAGCAGTGCCCACCACCACCATTCCCGCCTACGACGTGATCGTGATCGGCGCGGGCCACAACGGCCTCGCCACCGCCGCCATCCTGGCGAAAGCCGGGCGGAAGGTGGTTGTGCTCGAGCGCCGCGACGTCACCGGCGGCATGTGCGCGGGCGAGGAGTTCCACCCCGGCTATCGCACTGACGGGCTCCTCCACGACACCGCGCAGCTGCGACCGGGGCTCGTGGAGGCGCTCGAGCTCTCGCGGCACGGGCTGGAAACCGGCCCGGTGGCGCCGGTGCTGGTTCCGGAGGCGGACGGCCCGGGTGTCGTGCTTTCGGCCGACGCGGCGGCCACCGAGAAGGAGCTCGCGCGGCTCGGCGACGGCGAGGTGCGCGGCTGGCGCGCGTATCGCGGCTTCATCGCCGATGCGCGCCGCGTGATCGAGCCGCTCCTCAACGAGATTCCGCCCGACGTGACCCGTCTTGGCACCATGGACAGCGGATCGCTGCCGACGCTCCTGCGCAGCGGAATGGCGCTGCGCAAGCTCGGCCGCGAGAAGATCACCGGGCTCCTGCGCGTGCCGCCCATGTGCGTCGCCGACTGGCTGAACGAATTCTTCGCGGGCGACCTGCTCAAGGGCGCGCTCGCGCACGCGGCCATTTCCGCCACCTGGGCGGGGCCGTGGTCTCCCGGCACGGCCGCGAACCTGCTGCTGCTCGAGTGCAGCGCCACCGGCTCGGTGCGCGGCGGCGCCTCTGCGGTGGCGGTGGCGCTGGAGAAATCCGCGCGCGCCGCGGGCGTCGAGATCCGGACCGGCGCCGAGGTGCGCTCGCTCGTGCTCGAGCGGGGCGCGGCCACCGGCGTCGTGCTGGCGTCGGGGGAGACCCTCCGCGCCGGGCGCATCGCCGCGTCGTGCGATCCGCGCACGCTGTTCCTGGAGCTGATCGCGCGCGGCACGCTCCCCGTGATGCTCGAGCGCAGGATGGGCCTGATCCGGGGGCGCGGCACCACCGCGAAGGTGCACCTGGCGCTCACGCGGCGGCTCGAATTCGCCTCGCGGCCCGGCGCGCGCATCGAACGGGCGCGCACGAGCGGAAGCCTCGACGACCTCGAGCGCGCCTTCGACGCGGTGAAGTACCGCCGCATGTCGGAGCGTCCGCTGCTCGACATCCACGTTCCCACCGTCGCGCGGCCCGACCTGGCGCCGGGCGACGGCGACGTCGTCTCCATCCTGGTTCATTTCGCGCCCCACGACCTCGAGGGAGGCTGGACGCCCGACGCGCGCGAGCGCCTCGGCGACGCCGTCGTCGACGAGCTCTGCCGCGTGGCGCCGGGAGCGCGCGACGCCATCGCGGGGCGCGAAGTGCTCACGCCGGCCGACATCGCGCAGCGCTACCGCGTCGCCGGCGGCCACATCCACCACGTCGAGCACTCGCTCGACCAGCTCGTCATCCGGCCCACGCTGGAGTCGATGCGCTACGCGACACCGGTGGCAAACCTCTTCCTGTGCGGCTCCGGCGCCCACCCGGGCGGCGGGCTCAGCGGAGCGCCGGGCGCGCTCTGCGCCGCGGCGATTCTGCAGCGGCGCTGACGCCGGTAGCGTGGCGACGAGCGCGCGTGAGCGGCGACGAGTCCGGCCGGCGCGCCCTGCCTTCCTGTCGGAATTTTTCCCGTGCCCGCGGCCATTTTCCATTGCATGGCCCGGCACAGAGTTGTATATCGGTATGCACGCTGGCGCGCATGGCGCGCGCCAGGGTGCCCACATCGCACAGGAGGTGCGCGCGGAAGCGCGCGGAGGAAAAAACAAATGTCGCCACGAAGCATCGCGGTCCAGCCCACCGGACACATTTCCCCAAAGCTTGAGGGCCGATTGATTACGAGCAAGGGGGGCCGCGGGCTCTTCGCGCGCGAGCGCGTTCGCGCCGGCGAGATGCTCCTGGTCTGGGGCGGTGACGTCGTGACGGCTGACATGCTGAAATGGATGTCCGAGGAGAAGCACCGTCTCGCGGTGCAGATCGAGGAAGATCTCTACCTCGTGACGCCCAACGAGGGCCCGGCGGACTGGGTCAACCACTCCTGTGACCCGAATGCGGGACTCGTCGGGCAGATCGTGCTGGTGGCGATGCGCGACATCCGCGCCGGCGAAGAAATCTGCTTCGACTACGCGACGAGCGACGGTTCCCCCTACGACGAATTCCAGTGCGGTTGCGGCAGCCCGTTGTGCCGCGGCCACGTGACCGGCGGCGACTGGAAGCTCCCCGAGCTGCAGGCGCGCTATGCGGGTCACTTCTCTCCCTATATCCAGCGCCGCATCGACAAGCAGGGCCGAGGCACGGCCGGAGCCCGCAAAACGGTGCGCACCGCGGAGCGACGGGTAGCCATGTCGCGTCGCGGCTAGCAGCACCCCGGAGGAAAATCATGGCGGATACGATGCAGACGGACCGCGTCCGGCCCGTTGACCAGATCATGGACAACTATCGGAGCGACAGCCCCGGAGTGCGCGCGAACCTCTACCGCATGCTCAACACGGGCCGCCTGGCGGGCACCGGCAAGCTGGTGATCCTGCCCGTCGACCAGGGCTTCGAACACGGACCCGCGCGCAGCTTCGCCGCCAACCCGGCCGGCTACGACCCCGAGTACCACGCTCAGCTCGCGATCGAGGCGGGCTGCAACGCGTACGCCGCGCCGTACGGTTTCATCCAGACCGTGGCGCACGACTATGCGGGCAAGATTCCGCTCATTCTCAAGGTCAACAACCACGACACGCTGTGCGACGAGAACGACCCGGCGCCGGCCCAGACGTCGAGCGTCAAGGACGCGCTCCGGCTCGGGTGCGCTGCCATCGGCTTCACCATCTATCCCGGTTCGTCGAACTGGAAGGCGATGTACGAACAACTGCGCGGTCTCTCCGAGGAGGCGCGCGACCACGGGCTCGCGGTCGTGGTGTGGTCCTACCCGCGCGGCTCGGCGCTCTCCAAGGACGGCGAGACGGCCGTGGACGTGGTTGCGTACGCGGCGCAGATCGCTGCGCAGCTCGGCGCCCACATCATCAAGGTGAAGCTTCCCACCGACCACCTCGAGCAGGAAGCGGCGAAGAAGGTCTACCAGGGCGAGCGCATTCCGGTCGCGACGCTGGCGGACCGCGTGCGGCACATCATGCAGTCCACCTTTGCGGGCAAGCGCATCGTCGTCTTCTCGGGCGGCGGGAAGAAGGGCGAGGACTCGATCTACGACGAGGCGCGCGCCATCCGCGACGGGGGCGGGAACGGCTCCATCATTGGGCGCAACTCATTCCAGCGCCCCAAAGCGGACGCGATCAAGTTCCTGCAGAAGGTGATGGACGTCTACGCCGGCAAGATCCAGTAGCGCGCGTTACATTCCCGGCACACCGAACATCACGCCCAGGTTGAACCCGATGCCGTCGGCTTCGAGGCTCGTCGGCACGTCGCTCAGGTTCGGATCGACATCCTTGTAGTCGGCGGAGAGCTGCGTCCACTTCACCTCGCCGAACACGCCGAATTTGCTCACGCTGATGTCGATGCCTCCCACCAGGTACCACCCGAAGTTGTTGTCCAGGTCGCCCTGGTCGGCGTCGAAGATGTAGTAGCCGCCGCCGAGGCCCGCGTAGAGCATGCCGAGCCGGACCATCCCGGTGACTTCGATCGGGAAGACCTGCAGGTCGGCGTCGCTGAACTTGATCCAGCTGGCGCGCGTGTCGATCGAGATGAGCGGAACGATCTGCGTCTTCTGGCGCAGACCGAACCCGAAGCCGTCCTGGTTGGCCTCGTCGATGTTCCACCACGACGCCATCACGCCGATGGCGTGCGCGGACGGCGTGATCGCTGTGATTCCTGCCAGCGCAACCAGCGCGGCGATGCAGAAGCGTTTCATTGGTGACCTCCTTGCGTTCTCGCTATCCGCGCAGCGCGGTGCGAACACGCCGAGGGTGGGCCACCGATGATGATGCTGCCAAGAAGTTTCTTTGCGTGGAGATCAAATGGGGGCAGCAACGACCCTCCTGCTTCGCGCTTGAACGTTTGTTCGCGCGCTCCGGAAAGAGTCGAGCCGCCGCCGCCCCCTTGTTTGCTCAGATGCCGAAGCTGATACCGACGTTGATGCCGACACCATCGGCGTCGAGCGAGTTCGGAATGTCGCCGAGATCGACGTCGACATTGTCGATGTCCGCGGTGAGGCTGGTCCACTTCACCTCGCCGAAGAGCCCCGTGGCGCCCCGGCCGAGCATCACGCCCGCGAGCGCAAACCAGCCCCAGTCGTTCTGCACGTCGTAATCAGCATCCATGATGTAGTAGCCGCCGCCGAGCTCGGCGTAGAGCACGCCGAGTCCGATCAGGCCGCCTACCTCGAGCGGAATCACGTTGAGATCCGCGTCGCTGAACCGGAAGTAGCTGGCGCGCGTGTCGAGCGACAGACGAATGAGCGCCTCTTCTGCGTCGGCGTCATTGTCACCGTCCGTCGAATCGTTGTCGCCCCAACCCCAGGGGATCAGCGGGACCTCCTGTCGAATGCCGCCGCCCCATCCGTCTTCGTTGGACTTGTCGATATTCCACCAGCTGCCCATGATGCCGAACGCGTGAGCGGCCGGAACATGGGTAAGTAGAATTGCGGAGACGGCGAGAAGAACGGCGAAACAAGATCGCTTCATTTGAACCTCCATCGGGCACGCAGTCATCCCCGCGACGTTGGGGGCGTCTGCCGACAAGATGCGAGCCCACAACTGCCCGGCCAAGATTTTTCTTTTGCAGGACTTTCCCGCATGGAACAATAGGGACACATGCGGTTCCCGGTATGAGTCCGTCTTCTTCTTACCATCGTACGTTTCTCGCCATCCTCGTGGCTGCCATCACGATTGCGTTCATCGTGGTGGTGCGCGGCTTTCTCGTCACCGTCATGCTGGCGGCGATTTTCACCTCGATGGTGTATCCGGGTTACCGGGTGATGCTGTCGTGGTGCCGTGGAAGGCAGCGCGTCGCCGCAGGGGTCTACGTGATTCTTCTGGCGTTCCTCGTGATTATTCCCACGCTCTTTCTGCTGAGTGTCATGGTGGCGCAGGGAATCGACTTGAGCAGCGGCGCGGGAACCTTGATCCAGGAGCAGGTGAAGACCGGCAAGTGGGCGGACCGCCTGTCCGGGCTCCCGTTCATGGACCGCGTGCTCGAACACCGCGAAACCATTCTCGAAAAGAGCGTCCAGGTTACCGCGGCGCTGAGCCGGTTCGTGGTGACCAAGCTCACCGCGTTCACGAAGGGCACGGTCGCGGTGGTGGTGCACATCTTCCTCATCTTCTACTCGATGTACTACTTCCTCATCGACGGCCATCACCTGCTGCGCACGACGAGCCAGTACCTGCCGCTTTCGCCGTCGGAACGCGCGCGCCTCATCAACCGCTTCGCGGCCGTCTCGGTGGCGACCATCCGCAGCACGGTGCTGATCGGCGTGATCCAGGGGACGCTGGGAGGTGTGGGGTTCGCCACCGCCGGGTTGCCCGGGTCGGTGTTCTGGGGCGCCATGATGATGGTGCTCTCGATCGTGCCGGGCATCGGCATCGCGCTGGTGTGGGTGCCGGCCGCGGCCTACCTGCTCATCATGGGAAGGATCACCGCGCTCATTCTGTTCGCGCTCTATTTCACCTTCGTCGTCGGTCTCGTCGACAATCTCCTCCGACCCATCCTGGTGGGGAAGGGAAGTGAGATGCACGAGCTGCTGGTACTGCTGTCGACGCTCGGAGGCATCGTGGCGTTCGGCGTGCTGGGCTTCATCATCGGCCCGGTGATCGCCGCGCTCTTCATTACACTGTGGGAAATCCAGGGTGCGCCGGTACAGGAGAGCACCGACGTGGATGACGCGTGATCCTTCGCGCGCTCCCCGAAAGGAAATGACATGAATTTCATCAAGACCGTGCTTGCCGTGCTGGTCGCCCAGTTCCTGCTGATGTTCGCCGTGGTGTTCGGGCTGATCGTGATGAGCACGCTGTTCTCGCGCGACACATCCGTGCACGTGGCGGACGGGTCGTGGCTGATCATCGACGTCTACGGCGAGATTCCGCCCTACGACGAGCCCGAGTCGATCCAGAGCTCCCTCTTCGACCAGGGCGAGACGCTGACGCGCATGCTGGAGAACCTGGAGAAGGCCGCGGCGGACAAGCGCATCGACGGCGTCATCATGAAGATTTCCGGCAGCAACTCGCTGGGCATGGCGTCGATGGGCGAGCTGCGCGACGCCATCGCGCGCGTGCGCGCGGCCAGGAAGCCCGTGTACGCCTTCTCCGACGACCTCGACCGGAGCGCGCTCTACCTCGCCTCGGCGTGCGACTCGATCTTCATGCCGGGAGTGGCGGACGTCTCTTTCACCGGCTTCGGCGCCACCGATATGTTCCTCAAGGGCACGCTCGACAAGCTCGACGTCCACGAGCAGCTGCACAAGATCAAGGACTACAAGACCGCCGCCGAGACGCTCCAGCGCGACAGCATGTCGCCCGAAGCGAAGGAGATGGCGAACTGGATGATCGACGAGATGTGGGACATCGAGCTCGGCGCCATCTCGCGCGACCGCGATCTCCCCATGGACTCGCTCGAGACGTGCATGGAGCACGCTCTCTTTACCGCGAGCGAAGCGAAGACGGCGGGACTCATCGATGACGTGCGCTACTGGGACGAGATCGAGGACCAGCTTGGCGGCGACGACCTCGAAACTGTGGATTCCGACACCTACGCCGACGTGACACGCAGCGAGGCCGGCATCCGCGGCAAGAAGCACATCGCGGTGGTCCACGCGTACGGCGCCATCGGCGGGCGCGAGAGCCGCTCGGACGGGCCGATGGGTGCGATGATGGGCCACGAAACGGTGGTGGAGAGCCTGCGAGACGCTGCCGACAACGACCACGTGGCGGCCATCATCTTCCGCGTCGACAGCCCCGGCGGCGAGAGCCTGGCCAGCGAGCTGATCTCGCGCGAGGTGGGGAAGATCGCGAAGGACAAGCCGGTCATCGTCTCGATGGGTGACGTGGCCGCGTCGGGCGGTTACGCGGTGTCGTACCGTGCCACGAAGATCGTGGCCGATTCGCTCACCATCACGGGATCGATCGGTTCGATCTACGGGAAGTTCAACGTCGCGGGACTCTACAACAAGGGCGGCATTACCTTTGATTCGGTGACGCGCGGCGCGAACGCGATGCTCTTCTCGGAGCTCACCGATTTCGACGCGCCCCAGTGGGAGCGTGTCAAAAGCTACCACAACGCGTCGTTCGAGCTCTGGCTGCGCGAAATCGCGGCCGCGCGCAAGATGACAGTGGAACAGCTGCGTCCGATCACCGAAGGCCGCGTGTGGACGGGCCGGCAGGCGGTCGCGAACCACCTCATCGACGACACGGGCGGATACGAGCGCGCCATCGAGGTGGCGAAGTCCGCGGCCGGCATCGATTCGACCGACAATGTGATCATCGAGCACTACCCAAAGCGCCGCGGACTGGTCGCGCTGCTGACGAGCGGCGACGCGCCCATCACGCTCACGCGGCTCGCCATCAATAGTGTGATGCGCCGCGATATCGCCGAGATGAAGCAGATGCTCCGCGCCAGCGACTGGCGGCTGTACACGGGCCGGTTCGAGTAGTCAGCCGAGCAGGCGCGAGAGCGCGAACAGCGACATGTCGATGCGCGGCGCGCCTTCGGTGGCCCATTGCGCGGCGGCTTCCCCGATTGCGCTCGAGAACTTGAAGCCGTGACCCGAGCACGCGCTCACCACGAGCACGTTACCGTGGCGCGGATGCGCGTCGAAGATGAAGTGAAGGTCGGGCGTGTTGGTGTACATGCACACCTGGCCGTCGATGATCTCCCCCAGCACCCCCGGCATATATTGATCGGTGAAGCGGCGCAGGTGGCGTGAATCGTCGTCGTTGATTCTGCGGTCGATCTGCTCGGCGGTGGTGCGCTGCACGCCGCCGTAGTGGATCGCCACCTTGATGCCGGCGTCCGTGGCCGGGAACCCGTACAGCAGCTTGCCGTGTTCGAACTCGATGGCCCATACCGTGGTGGGCTTCGGCGCGCCGGCGCGCGGCGCGAACCAGAAGAGCGGCTGGCGCTCGACCACCGTGGTGACGCCGATCTCCGCGAGCGCGTCCACCATCCAGGCCCCGGTGGCGAGGACCAGTTTTGCGGCGGCGTACTCCCCGCGCGCCGTCCGCACCACGACTCCGCCGCCGTCGTGGCGCCATTCCAGCACCGGCTCGTCGGCGTGGATCTCCGCTCCGTCTTTCGCGGCCTCTTCGAGGTGCCGCGCGATGCAGCGCTCCGGATGGACGAATCCCGCGCGCGGCTCGGCCACGATCTCCATTGAAGAATCAAAGTGCAGCCATGGGAAGCGCCGCGAGGCGTCGGAGTGCGACAGCGTCTCGATGGGGATGGCGTGGAGCTCCGCCGAGCGGCGGATGCCCGGCACCAGCTCGCCGTCGGGCGGTCCGGCGTACGGCCCCCCGGTCTCGACGATGAGCGGATCGCCGGGGAGCGAAAGCTCGTGCCAGAGCTGGTAGGCGCGCCGGACCAGCGGCACGTAGGCCGGGTGCTCGTAGTACGCCTCGCGAATCATGCGCGTCTCGCCGTGCGACGAGCCCAGCGCGTGCGGAGGCGCAAAGCGGTCGAAGCCGGCCGCGCGGACGCCGCTGCGCGCGAGATGGTGGAGCGCTGCGCTGCCCATCGCCCCCAGCCCGGCCACGATCACATCGAACCGTTCCATGCCGGGAAGGATACCGCCTCCTCCCGGGATTGTGTATCGTTGAGGCGTGGACCCGGCTCAACGCAACGTCGCGACGAAGTACTGGCACGCGCTCGACGACGGGCGCATCCAGTGCGATCTCTGCCCGCGCTTCTGCAAGCTGCGCGAGGGGCAGCGCGGGATGTGTTTCGTGCGCGCGCGCGAGGGCGACCAGGTTGTGCTCACCACCTACGGACGCTCGAGCGGCTTCTGCATCGATCCCATCGAGAAGAAACCGCTCAATCATTTTCTACCGGGGACGTCGGTGCTCTCGTTCGGAACGGCGGGATGCAATTTAGGTTGCCAGTTTTGCCAGAATTGGGACATCTCCAAGTCGCGTGAGATCGACACGCTCTCCGCATCCGCGTCGCCCGAGGCGATCGCGCGCGCCGCGCACGCCAACGGCTGTCGCTCGGTGGCCTTCACCTACAACGATCCCGTCATCTTCATGGAGTACGCCATCGACGTCGCGAAGGAGTGCCGCAAGCTCGGCATTGCCACGGTGGCGGTGACGGCGGGAGAGATCTGCGAGGCGCCGCGGCGGGAATTCTTCGAGCACATGGACGCCGCCAACGTGGATCTCAAGGCGTTCACGCAGGACTTCTACTGGAAGATTTGCAAGGGCGACCTGCAGACCGTGCTCGACACGCTCGTGTACCTGAAGCGCGAGACCAGTGTGTGGTTCGAGATCACCACGCTGCTGATTCCGGGCAAGAACGACTCCGACAAGGAGCTGCGCGCGATGTCGCGCTGGATCATGCAGGAGCTCGGCCCCGACATCCCGCTCCACTTCAGCGCGTTCCACCCCGACTATCGCATGTTGGACGTCCCGCCCACGCCGCCGCAGACCCTCACCCGCGCGCGGCGCATCGCGCTCGAAGCCGGGCTGCACCACGTCTATGTCGGCAACGTCCACGACGAAGAGGGAAGCAGCACGTATTGCGCGGGCTGCGCTA
>DASVAK010000210.1:0-2116 GCA_036376395.1 Candidatus Krumholzibacteriia bacterium | reverse complement strand
GGATCGAGCCGCACCGCGCGCTCGAGCTTGTCGCGCGCATCGCCGTAACGACCCAGCGACATCAGGGCCAGGCCGTACCAGTGGTACGCCGTCGCGTAGTTGGGGTTGAGGCCGATGGCGGTCTTGAAGCTCACCTCGGCCGCCTTCCAGTCCCAGTCGTAGTAGAGCTGCACCATCGCGCGCGACGCGTGCGCCTCGGCCAGCATGGGATCGATCTGCAGCGCGCGTTCGCTCGCGTAGCGCGCGCGCGGGAAGGTGTTCTGCGACGTGTCCCAGTTCCACATCGCGCGCACCGTGTAGCAATCGGCGATTCCGGCGAAGGCCTGCGCGAAGGTCGAGTCGATGGCGATGGCCTGGTTGAAGTAATCCAGCGCCGCGGTGATGTCGGCGGGCATGCGCCGGTTGAAGCGTTCGCGCCCCTGCAGGTACACGTCCAGCGCCTCGGCGTGGCGGGTCTGGACCGCGTCGATGCGCGCCTGGTCCTCCGGCTTGACGTGCACGCTCACCTGCCGCGCGATCTCGGCCGCGATGCGCGACTGGACGTCCATCAGGTCGGTGACGTCGTTGGCCTTGTACTCCTGCGCCCACAGGTGCTGGTCTTTCTTCGCGTCGATGAGCTGCGCGGTGATGCGAACCTGGTTCCCGTAACGCGTCACCGATCCCTCCACGATCCAGCCCACGTCCAGCTCGCGCCCGATCTCGCGGATCGTCTTGTCGGTCTTCTGGAAGTGCATGGCCGAGGTTCGCGATATCACGACCAGCTTGTCGATCTGGGCGAGACGGGTCGTGATGGCCTCGGTCATGCCGTCGACGAAGTACTGCTGCTCCGGCTCATCGGAGATGTTGGCGAACGGGAGCACGGCGATGGACTCGCCCGAGCGGGGATAGAGCTTCCAGCCGGTGAACAGGGCCAGGGCGAGCGCGAGCGCGAGCCCCGTGCGGATGGCCGTGCGGCGATGCCGGCGCTTGATGCGCTCGATGCGCGCTTCCGAGCCTCCCGCCGCGCGCAACGCGGCCGCCATTTCGGCGGCGCTGGCGTAACGCTGCGCGGGATCTTTCTGCAGCGCGCGTTCCACCACGGACGCGAGCGCCGGGCTCACGGCCGGATTGAGCTGCCGCAGCGGCGTGGGCTCGAGGGTGGTGATGGCAAAGATCACCGCCGCCGTGTGCGGCCCCTCGAACGGCATCTTGCCCGCGAGCAGCTCGTAGAGGAGCGTGCCGAGCGAGAAGATGTCGGAGCGCTCGTCGACGCGGCCGCCGGTCGCCTGCTCGGGCGACATGTATTCCACCGTTCCCACCGCGACCTGCTCCTGCGTGATCTTGGTGAGGTGGGAGCGGAGCGCGAGACCGAAGTCCAGGATGCGCACGCGCCCGGAATGATCGATGTGCAGGTTCGCGGGCTTGATGTCGCGGTGGATGACGCCGTTTCGATGCGCTTCGGCGAGGCCCTCGCACGCCTGCGAGACGATGTCCACCGACTTGCCCACCGAGAGACGGCGTTCGCGCAGCACCTCGGAGAGCGAATGGCCCTCGACGTACGCCATCGCGATGTACGGCTTGCCCTCGGAAACGCCGATTTCGTGGACCGTGATGATGTTGGGATGACTGACCGCCGCCGCCGCCTTGGCCTCGCGATCGAAACGCGCGAGGGCGTGAGGGTCGCTTGCGATGTGGACGGGAAGGAACTTCAGCGCCACGTGGCGCTCGAGCCGGAGATCCTCGGCGAGGAAGACTTCACCCATTCCACCTTCGCCGAGCTTGCGCACGACGCGGTAGTGGGAGAACGAGGCTCCGACCATGGGATCGTGAACGGGAGGTTCGATGACGGTGGATGATATCTGGAAGCCCGGCGGGTGTCAAAGCGAGCGCGGCTCAGCCCGACTCGACGGCGGCCGAGAAGCGGCTCTCGCGCACCATGCCGAAGCTGTGGAGCAGCTCGGAGCGAAGTGCCGTGAGATCGACACCGCGGTAGAGTTTTCCGTCCAGCGCGTACGCGATCGAGCCCGTTTCGGAGACGACAATGATGAGCGCGTCGCTTTCCTCGGAAAGGCCCAGCGCGGCGCGGTGGCGCATGCCCAGCGCGGGCGCCACGCGCTCATCCTGCGAGAGCGGCAAC
>DASVAK010000195.1:0-9172 GCA_036376395.1 Candidatus Krumholzibacteriia bacterium | reverse complement strand
CGGTCCTGCCGTTCGGATCGTCACCGACGCGCGCTCGGCGCTGCCGGCGTCGACGTTGGTCACCACGTTGATGCGCGCCGGATCGCCGTAGAGGTGCGGCGTCAGGGTCGCCACCACCTCATCGGCGATCGACTTCGCGCTGCTGGCGGTCGGAGCGGTGACTTCAACCCTCACCGGCACCGTGGGAGGCGCGGAGTGATTGAGTCTCGTTGCCGCCTCTAGCACCACCGCGACGGGGACTCTCTCCTGCACACTCTCCACCGGTACCGGGAATGACATGCTGATGTCGGTCTTGTCCTGCGACACGTGCGGCGGCAGCGTGAAGGCATCGCCCACGAAGCTGCGCTTGTTGCCCGCCTTGTCGGTCGCATTCAACACGTACGAATAGGTCAGATCGGTGCGCGCGGGCGTGCCGGCGCTGGTCTTGCCGTCCCACGCGATCTCTTTCGGCGGCTTGCCGTCGCCCTTGAAGCTCGCCACGGTCTGGCCGCGCGAGTCGGCGACTTCCAGCGACCACTTCTCGACGCCGCTCAGCTCGGGGCGGAAGCGCGCGACGGGACCGTCACGGAAGGAATCAAGCCACGGGCGCGGAGCGTACGGCGAACGCTCGTACGCGGGTCGTTCGAGCAACGGATCCACGAAATCGAACGACTCCGCGCCGAGCGCCGTCCATACGCTTTCCCAGTCGAGCCCCGGAGCCGACGCCGGATCGACGTCCAGCTTTAGTTCCGGCCGGTCGAACTGGACTCGCACCCGGTCCTCGCCTTCAATCGTGATGCTGTTGAAGTTCTTGCCCTGGGCCCCCGCGTCAATGTGCATCGTGCTGTCCGGTGCCGCGGTCGTCGCCTTCTTCGAAGGGTTGGATTTCGCTTTGGTGTCGGCCGCGCCTGCGGACTGAGCGATTGTCAGTGCGCAGGTCACGCCGATCAACACGATGCGGGTTCGGTTGCTCATGATCTCATTCCTTCCGTTGCTTCACGCGAATTCGCGGGTCCTGTCGCGGATCACCCCGGACCAAACCCCGCGCTCGTTACCGCGGGGTTTGCCGTGGTCCCCGATCCGCGCCACCCGCGAATCCGCTCTTGCACTCGTCCGCGGGTCCTGTCGCGGATCACCCCGGACCAAACCCCGCGCTCGTTATCGCGGGGTTTGCCGGACCCCCGATCCGCGCCACCCGCGGACTCGGCTCCTTGCGAACTCGCGCTATTGCGAGCTCAGGCGATAATCAAACGTGATGCGGCCCCACTGCTCGTTGGTCGTCGGACCGGCGGGCAGGGCCACGAACTTCCACTGGAGCAGCGCTTCGATCGCGCGCTCATCGAAATCCGAGAAACCGCTGGTGCGCTCGACGAGCACGTTTTCTTTGACGCGTCCGTCGGGCAGCACGAAGAAGTACAGCGTGACGGAACCCTCGACGCCGTCGCGCTTGGCCCAGTCGGGATAGTCGGGGACGCGGTAGTGCACGACCGCGCGGTCCGCAACCGGACCCACCAGGTTGGCGCCCGCGAGATTGCGCGCACCGCCGCCGGTATTGGTGGCAGGCGCGGGTGCTTCCGTCGGCACATCGACGACGGCGGCGGCCATCACGGGCTTCGCCACCGGGCGGCCCTCGAGGCGGCGCAGCGCCACCGGAGAGTTACCCATGCCGCCGGGGACACCGTCGCGACGGAGCGTGCCGGGTGTGCCGTTGGGACGGTCGCCCGGTCCGGGGACTCCGGCCGGCGCGGGAATGCCCACGTTGGGCGCCGGAATCAGCGACGCCACGCGCGTGGTCGAGCTGCCGTCGCGGTCGATCGCGTCGAGGCGGTCGTTCAACAGATCCGTCACCGCGCGTCTCGACTGCGGGCGCGGCGCATCGGCGCCGCGCTCGAGCGCGCGCTCGAAATGCTCGGGGGCGGTCGCTTCGCGCGACGCCTTCTGGGAGACCTCCTGGACCGGCGCGCTGCTCGTCGTTTCTCTCGCCATCGGCGGCGCGGCGTCGGGCAGGCCGTTGGGGTCGGTCTCCTCCACGAACGAAATCTCGGTCAGGCCCGCGAGCTCCCCGCCGCCGGCCTGGGTGAGGCCGAGCCACAGGAAGATCAGCATGTGCACGATGAAACTCACGAGCAGGCACTCGCGTGTACGCGCACGGCTCGCGGCCGTGTCATGGTGGAAGTGGCGTTTCATTACGATTTCACGTCCTCGCGCGCCTTCTCCTTCTGGAGCAGCGCGTCGTGCGTCGGCTTGTCCTTCTTCTGCTCGCCCTGGTAGGACGACTGGACCGTGCCACGCTGGTTCGTGCCCACCGCGATGCGGGTGGCGCCGGCCGCGCGGGCCGCGTCGACCACGGTGCGCACGGCGCCGTAGGCAACGCTCCGGTCGGCCCGGATCACGACCACGACACTCTCGTTGTGTCCCTCGAGATGCGAGCGCAGCACTTCCGGCAGCGAGGCCGTTGTCACCTCGACCTCATCCACCGCCAGCTCGCCGTGCGAGCCCATGGTGATGCTGACGCGGTCGTGCCCTTCGAGGTTGCGCGTCTGCGCCTCGGGGAGCGACACGTCCACGTCGGACACCGCGATCATGGGTGCCGTGATCATCAGGATGATGACCAGCACCAGCGCCACGTCGATGATGGGCGTGACGTTCACTTTCGCGATGGTACTCTGCGCCTCGGACTGGAATCGCTTCATCTGGATCTCCGATCACAGGTCAAAGACTGCAATCTCCGTCGCACCGCTCTGCTTGGCCTGGTCGAGCACGTCGACAAACGCGCCGTGGCTCACACCGGCCTCGCAGCCGATGAACACGCCGTGATCCACGCTGGCCTGGAGGAGCGGCAAGAGCGCGCTCTGCAGCGCGGCGCGGTTCACCACGGTCTGGTTCACGCGCACCGTTTCCTCCGACTCGACGATGATCTCGATGCGTTCGCTCTTCTTCTCGACCTCCGCCTGCTGGCCGGTCTTGGCCGCGCCCTTGACGTCGATGCGCGACTCGAAGGCCAGCGGGGTGGCGAGAATCAGCATGACGACGAGCACGAGCGACACGTCGATCAGTGGGGTCATGTTGACCTCGCAGTTCGGGGCGGTGTCGCGGTTGTACGATTTGTACCCCATGCGTTCTCCTAGCCGACTTCGACGGCCTCGGGCGAGGTGGTGCGGACCGAGCGCGACTGCTCGTGCTTGCGCGTCGTGGTGCCGCGGTCGTCCGGGTTGCCGCGATCATTGAGCGCGTTGCGCAGCGCGCGGGCCTGGTTCTCCGCGATCGTGAGCATCACGTTCATGCGACGAACGAAATGGTTGTACGCGATCAGCGACGGCACGGCGACGATGAGGCCGACGGCGGTCGTGATGAGCGCCTCGGCGATACCGCCCGCGACCACGGTGGGCGCGGCCGAGCCGACGAGCGCCATGTCATGGAACGCGCGCATGATGCCCCACACGGTGCCGAGCAGGCCGACGAGCGGCGCAGTCACGGCCATCGTGCCGAGGATGTTCAGGTTGCGTTCCAGCATGAGCTTCTGCTCGGACAGCGTCACGATGATGCGCTCGTCCAGGGCCTCGGTGTTCTCCACCGGCGAGGCGCACACGACCTGCATCGTCGCGGCGGCCGGGTGATTGTTGTGCTCGCACGTCCAGATCGCTTCCTTGATGTCGCCCTTGCGCATCTTCTGCAGGACGTCCTTCGCGATCTGGTCGGGGTTGCCGCGGCGCGTCCAGTAGTAGTAGATGCGCTCGAGGCACACGCCGAAGGTGACCACGCTCAAAGCGAGGAGCACCATCAGCACGGGGCTCTCCTGTGTCATCTTGATCCAGTCAAAGTTCGACATTCTTTCCTCCTCGTTAGTCCTTTCGCACGCTCTGTGTTGCCCCCGCGGGTCCTGTCATCGGCCACCCCGGACCAAGCTCGCCGCGCTCGTTACCGCGGCGAGCTTGCCGGGGTCTCCGGCCGATGCCACCCGCGGGTGGAACTGGCGTGCTCCAGCTCCACCGATTCTTCAGTGGGGCCTATTGCTTGCCCTGCAGGAGCTCCTGGGCGCGCTCTTTGGCGGCCACTACGATCTCCGGATCGGTGGAGTTCTTGATGAGGTCGCGGTACGCGGCCAGCGCCTTTGGATAGTCCTTGCGCTTCTCGTGGAGCGCGGCGCTGTGCGCGATCGCTGACAGGCGGTAGGTGTCCGCCTTCTCGGAATAAGATGCCGCGAGAGCATAGGCGGCGATCGCCCCCCTTTCGTCACCCTGCTTCTCGCGGCAAAGTCCCAGTCGGTAGCGGATCTCGACCAGCGTCGCACCCGGCATCTTGTACTCGAGCGCGCGGCTGTATTCGTTCTCCGCGTTCTTGAAGCGTCCGGCCTCCTCGTGAATGATGCCGATCTGGTGCGCCACTTCGGCGCTGCGCTCGTCGCGCGGGTTCGCGCTGCGATACGCCTCGAGCATCTCGATGGCCTTGTCGGGCTCGCCCAGCATGCGGTGACACAGGGCGAGGTTGTACGCCGCGGCCGATTTCACTTCCGGCGCCGCCGAATCGGCCAGCACCTGCGTGAAGTCGGTGGCCGCACGCATGTAATCACCCTCGGCGAAGCGCGCCGCGCCCAGCTGGAGCTGCACGGGGCCGCGGTATTCGCTGTTGGGGAAGAACGACACGAACTGCTCGGCCGCCGCGCGCGCTTCCGCCGTCTTGCCGGCGCGCGTGTACGAGTCGGCCATCAGGAAGTGCGCGCGGTCCGCGCTGGAATAGGACGGGAACTGGCTGATCACGCGACGGAATGCCTCCGCCGCCGTCTCGAAGTCCCCGGCCTGGTAGCGTCGCAGCGCGATTTCGAACTGCGCCTGGGCCGCGAACGAGCTGTTCGGGAACTTTTCGACCAGCTGCGCGAGGGTCGATTCGCCCTCGTTACCCTGGCCGAGCTGGTAGAGCGACTGCTCGATGCCTTTCTTCGCGTCCGCCACCACGGCGTGGGTGGGGAAGCGCGTGATCACTTCGCTGAAGGTTTCCACGGCCTGCGCGTAATGCGCCGAGTTGTAGTCGCACTGCGCCATGCGCACGAGGGCCACGGCCGCGCCGTTGCTCTCGCCGAAATTGGCGAGCAGGCCCTCGTAGCAGTAGCGTGCTTTGTCGTAGTGGCCGGTGGTGAAGTACACGTCACCCGCGCGCGTCCACGCCTTCTCGGCGATGGGCGAGGTCGGGTCGATGCCGGTGATCTCGTCCCAGCGGTCCACGGCGTCGCCGCTCTGACCCAGGCGCTGGTAGCACATGCCGGCCTGGTAGAGCGCGATGACGCGGTCCGGATGGTCCGCGAAATCCGACAGGAACGCTTCGTACGTCTTCGCGGCCTGCTTGTAGTTCTTCTCGTTGAAGAGAATGTGGCCCTTGTTCAGGTACGCGCTCGCCATGTCGTCGGTGCGACCGGTCGCGCCGTAGCGCGCGAGCATCTTGTCCTGCGTCTCCATGGCGAGGTCGAGTTTGCCTTCCTGCGCGTACGACCACGCGAGCAGCCGGTGCGCGGGAACGCCGACGGGCGTGCCGCCGAATTCGGTGATGAGCTGCGCGAGCATCTCCTGCGCCTCGGCGTGGCGGCCCTGCGCCGCGAGCGCGTCGGCGTCGATGAGGAGCGCGTCGGCGCGCCACGTCGACTTGCTGGCCGGCATGCGCTTGAGCATCAGGTGCGGCACACCGGAGAGCAGGCCGAGCTGGCCCGCGCGGTGATACGACAGCTCGAGCAGGCACAGCGACGCCTCCACGAGCTCCTGGCGCTCGGGGGTGGCGAACTCGATGGTGCCTTCGCCCTTGGTCTGGGCGTAGCGGTCAAGCACGACGCGGAAGTACGGAACCGCCGCCATCGGCTTGTCCTGCGCGAGCATGCCCGTGCCGGCGAGGTAGGCCGCCGGGGGCGCTTCGCGCGACGTCGGATAACCCGAGACCACGGTCTGGTACGCGCTCGTCGCCTCGTTGTGGCGATCCATCGCATCGAGACAGCGGCCCACACGGTACTGCGCGAGCGACGCCAGCGAATGCTGGAAGTAGCGCGTCAGCACCTTGTTGAATTCGACGATGGCCTGGTCGTACTGCTGCGACTGGAAGAGCACTTCGCCCAGCACGGCTTGCGCGCGCGCCGCCACCGGCGTGCCGTCGTATTCCGACGTCACCGCGCGCAGCGCGTCGGCGCCGCCTTCCCGGTCGCCGGCGAGGTAGGTCGCCGCAGCGGCGCGAAGCTTCGCTTCGGCCTGGATGCCCGGGTCGGTCGCCTTGGTGGCGACGGACGCGAACTCCTCGGCAGCACTCCGGTACGACGCGCTCTTCATGAACACGTTGGCCTTGGCCAGCATGGCGACGTCGCGCAGGCGCGAATCGCCGTAGCGGTCGACGACATCCTGGTAGCGCGCGGCCGCCTGCAGCGGGCGCTTGGCCGCTTCATCGGTGAGCGCGCGCAGGTACACGCACGCCGCATCGAGCGGCGAGCCGCTCGGCATCATGGTGACCTCGGCGTAACGTCCTTCGAGGTACGCCGTGGTGCTGAGCGCGAGATCGTAGCGCGGATCCTTCGTGATCCACGGGAAGCGCGAGCGCGCATCCTTGAGCGCCGAGTTGGCGAGGCTCAGGCTGTCGCGCTGGATGCCGTACCAGGCGCGCGCGATCAGCGCTTCGGATGCGGTGGACGAGCGGCCGTGGTTCTTGAACCACGCCTGCCATTCTTTTTCGCTCACGCCCGTGCCCGCCGCCGTCTGTGACTGCAGCACGCCAAGCGCCGCATCCGCCGCCAGCGGCGACTCCTTGGCTTCCTTCTGCGCGGACTTGAACGCGTTCGCCGCCTCGTTGTAGCGACCGTTGGCGAACCGGATCTCGCCCGAGAGGAACCAGGCGGCCGCCTTCTGCGGGCCGTCGAGATCCCCGATGAGCTTGTTCACGCGCGCATCGAGATCGTTGAGCGTCTCCGTCCGCTCGACCGCGCTCACGCGACGCGCCTTTTCGAAGACCATGCCCAGGTCGGAGAGCTGGGAGGTCGCGTTGGGGTTTCCCCCCGCGGCCGTGCCGGCCGTCAGGGCCAGCACGGCAATGGTGATGAGTGTTCGCTTCATGGTCGCCTCGCTATTCGACGATGACGGGGACGCCGCCCTGCGGGCCCGACGTCGTGATCTGCACCTTGCGGTCTTCCGCGCGAAGCACGCGGCCCTCTTCGTCCGTGACCACGAGGCGATAGGTGTAGTAGCCGTCCGGCAGCGTCATGCCGTTCTCGTCCTTGCCGTCCCACATGACGTGGGCCGGCGGAACGCCGGAGCCGCCGAACGTGCGCACAACCACGTTGTGCTTGTCGACCACGTCGAGCTGCCACTGCCGGGTGTCGGCCTTGGTGCGCGACTTGATGTTGAACTGGGTCACCGAGTTCTCACCGATGGGGGAGAACACCTCGGGCGACGCGTACGAGTTGGCGAAGAAGCCGCCGAACTTGTACGAGAGCGCCACGTAGTGAATCAGGCCCAGCTCGTGGTCGTTCATGCCGTAGTCGAACTGCATGGCCGGGTTGATGCGGTAGCTGACGCCGCCCGCCGGCTCGGTATCGCTGTAACCGGCGCGGATGCCGAAGGTCTCCTGGAACCACATCTCGGTGCCGGCGTGGAACGTCGTGCCCGGGCCGTCGCGGTGATCCGCTTCGACCGAGAGCAGGCCGCGGCCGCTCAGGTACGCGAACGAGAAGCCGCCGCGCATTTCGAGCGGGTAGGTCTCCTTGACGTCACGCGGCGTGAGCGACGGGCCGCCCAGGTTGAGCATGGACAGACCGACTTTGAGCCGCGGCGTCACACTGAAGAGACCGCCGATGTCGCCGCCGAAACCGGTGGCGTTGAAGTCCTCCACTTTCTGGGTCACGATCTTGAAGTTCGCGCCCACCGAGAGGCGCGGCGTAATCGCCTTCGCGCCGCTCAGGAGGAACGCCATGTCGCTGTTCTTGAACTCGCCCAGCGACTGGTTGAGCTCGTTGGTGCGCTCGAAGCCGCCCGAGCTCATGGAGAGCATGGTCACGCCGAGGGTGGGGAGCCGGCGCGCCGGCACCACGAAGCCCAGGCCGTTGATCGACGTTTCCTCGAAGTAGCGCGCCGTCTCGAAATGAACGGCGTTCTGCATCGACTGCGTCAGGCCGGCCGGGTTCCAGACCGCGCCCAGCGGATCGTCGGCGGTGGCGACGAAGGCGCCGCCCATGCCGATCGAACGCGCCGTCATGTAGCGCGAGAGCCAGTCGCCCGGCATACCGGCGGCCGCGTCCTCCGCGGCGCGCGCGGTGCTGCTGGCGATCGTGAGAGCCGCGAACGCAGCGCCACCCGTGGCGATCGCTCGAAGCATTGAACGGACTTTCTTGATGTTCATGCGTCGCATGTGAATCGTCCTCCCGGGTTAGCGCACGACCGCAATTTTGCGGGTCATGGTGTGAAGCGTTTCGCCCTGGCCGGCCGCTTCGACGCGAAGCACATAGCCGCCGCTGGCGACGACGTCGCCCTTGCCGTTGCGGCCATCCCACACGAACTCATTCAAGCCCGTGCTGCCGCCCGGCGTACCGGGAGAGAAGCTCTTTTCGAACACGAGCCCGCCCGTGAGCGTGTAGATCTTCAGCGTCACCGTGGCGTTGTCCGCCAGCTTGTACGCGATGGTCGTCGGCGCCTCGTTCGGGTGGAACGGGTTGGGATAGTTGGTCACGTATCCGCCCGCCGCGCTCGGATCGACGAACGCGGTCTGGATGTCCATTTCCGCGCTGAGCGGTCCCGAGACGGCGCGGATGCGGCCCAGCTCGGGGTGACGCGGGCTGCGGAAGGTGATGCGCGACACGCCGTCATCGGCGGTCAGCGAGTCCGGGTTGGACAGGCTGCCTTCACCGAGGAGCAGCGAGAAGGTCACCGGCTGCGCCGGGACGCCGTTGTTGTAGGCGTCGACGACGCGCGCGTTGATGGTGGCCTTCGAATTGCCGCCGACCCACTTCGGGGTGCTCGAGAGCTTGATCTCGGTCGGAGCTCCCGGAGAGACGGTGATCACTTCGGTCGCGGCCGGCGCGTTGCCCGCGTCGTCACGCACGATCAGGATGATCGGCTCGGCGAAGGTGTACGTCTCCGCCATGGCGCGCTGGCCCTGGAGGAGCTGGAACTGCGTGTTGAGCAGCGTGCCACGGCCGTTGTTGCGCGTGGACGCGTTCTGCACCTCGACGGTGACG
>DASVAK010000194.1:0-8395 GCA_036376395.1 Candidatus Krumholzibacteriia bacterium | reverse complement strand
AGGTACGGATCGCGGTCGAAGTGCAGGAAAGGAAGCGCTTTCTCGGCGCGCTCGCGGATGTTGCGGAAATACATCGCGCGGCTCTCGTTGGTGATATCGCTCGAAAGCAGCACTTTCAGGGAGCGGAAGTAGGTGGCGAACAACAACCGCCGACCCCACGACGCTACGGGGACGCCGCCCGACCCCTGGTACGACGTGTAGACGTTGTCGTCCCCGGACGGATAGTCGAATTCCTGCTGCTTCGTGTTGGCGAACACCCACGAGTCCCCGATCTCGCCGAAGTAGATCTCCGGTCGCGTCACCTTGAGCGACACGCTCGAGGCCGGCGGCAGGTCTTTCACGAAGAGCACGGGCAGGCCTTCGCTGGTGACCTGGTTCACCGGGCCGAGCGTGAGACCCATGCCGTGGGTGAAGGTGAGGTGCTCGTTGATGAACGTGCGCGTCGGGAGCGAGGCCGGGTTGAGCTCGCGCGGCGAGAGCAGGACCTGCCGGTATCGTCCATCAATCATGTAGCGGTCGTCGTCGACGGAGAGGAAGTCGTAGTAGGTCCGGATCTCCTGCAACTGGCCGAAGGTCTGCAACAGGGGATCGCGGTCCCACAGGCGGATGTTGTCGATGGTGGCCGTGTTGTTGTGGATGTCGGCCTCGGAGAGCTGCGCGCCGCCGGTCAGGTCGCGCGTGACGACGCTGTCGAGTCCCCAGGCGCGGCGCGTGGCGGCGATGTGGTGCGCGAGCTGGGGCGTTTCCTTCGCGAGCTCGTTGGGCGCCACCACCAGCCGGTTGATGAGCGACGGGTAGACGTTGGCGGCCAGGATCGATACGCCGAGATACGCGCCCAGGGCGGCGAACACGGCGCGCCCCAGGCCGGGCCCACGCGCCTTCCACAGCACGAACACCGCGCCGGCCAGCGCCGCGAAGGCGGCCAGGCGCAGTCCGAACAGCGTGCCGTGCAGGTTGGCGTAGGTGGCGCCGGTGAGCGTCCCGGACGGGGTGTGCAGCAGGCCCGGGAGCCGCACGAACTGGATGCGCAGCGCCGTGAGCAGGAAGAGCGCCGCCACCAGCGCGGCCAGGTGCCAGCGCGCCGGCGCCTCCACGGTGACGTGGCGCGCGAGCAGCGAGACGTCGCGGCGCAGCGCATAGATCAAGACCGCCGCGATCAGCGAGATCGTGGTGAGAACAGTGAGCACGCGCAATACGCTCGTGACGAGCGGCACGGTGAAAACGTACCAGGCCACGTCGCGGCCGAAGACGGGGTCGACGGCGCCGAAGGGTTGCTGGTGGAGGAAGCGCAGCACACCCAGCCACCCCGCCATCGCGGCGAGTCCCGTGAAGATCCCGACCACGAGCGCGGCGGGCAGCGCGATGCGCCGCGTGACCCACGCCAGTGCGGCGGGCGCCACGGTGGCGGGATCGACGATGCGCGGGCGCGGCGCGAAGCCGCGCATGGCGAAGCGCACGTTGAAATAGACCAGAGCGAACGCGACGCTGCCCACCCCCGCGAACAGGAGGAGCCGCGCCACCAGCCGCGTGGTGAACACGCGACCGTAGCCGAGCGAGTCGAACCACAGCTGATCGACGGCGAGCCGGATCAGCGCGGGCAGGAAGAACAGCAGGATCAGAACGAGAACGGCCAGGCCGATGCCGCGGGGCAACCGGAGACGTGGCCGGGGTGGGAGGCGTCGTGGGGTGCTCATGCCGCCAGACTACCACGGGCAGCCGGGAAATAATAACGGAGCCCGCCGGCGCGATCCGCGGCCGCCCGGCGGGCGCGCCCATCGCGAAACGTACCTGCGCGTTACAGGCCCAGCGCCTCGACCACGGCGTCGTGCACCTCGTCGATGCCGCGGTTGCCGTCGATGCGCACCACGCCTCCGAAGCGCTCCTGGTACATCGGGAGCAGACGGTCGTAATTGGAGGCAATCGTCTCCAGGTGGGCGCGCGTCTCGTAGATCGAGGTGGCGGCGCCGCGCGCGCCGACCCGCGAGAGGCACACCTCCACCGGCACGGCAATGAAGAGCGTGACGTCGGGCACCGCGCACCCGCGGTTCACGTCGATCACCCATTCGCCCGTGATCTCCGGGTCGAGTGTCTGGTAGGCCATCGACGAGAAGAGGTAGCGGTCGCAGACCACGTGCTCGCCGCGCGCCAGTTGTTCCTCGACCAGCCGAGAGTGGGCCAGCCGGTCGGCCGCGAACAGGAGCCCCATCGCCTGTTCACCGGGGCGGTAGGTCCGGCCGTCGGGTCCGCGCTCCTGGCCGGTCAAAATGCGACGAATGAATGCCCCGATGGGCCCGGTGGTGGGCTCATTGGTGAGGAAACTTGGCGTCCCGCGCCGCGTAAAATAGGCCTGGAGCTTGGCGGCCTGAGTCGTGGTTCCGGCGCCATCGAGACCTTCGAAGACGATGAATCGAGAGTCGTTGAGAGGCATCATCCGCCATTCCGCCCGACCGGCGGGCATCGGCGGAGTCTAACAACGGAGCGCGGAGTCGAAAAGGGCAGGTTGCAGGGCCCATTTTGTCCATATTATATTTCGGCCGCTTATCAAGGATGATGCCCCGCGCGAGGGCCGCGACGGTGCCGCCTGACGAGGCCGACTCTGGAATGTATGTTGCAAGTATCGACCTCCACGTCGTTTGGCACCGTGGATCTCGAGTTTCGGGAGGCTTGACTTGAAGCGCTTCATATCCCGCCCGCTCATCATCGCTGTTTCTTTCTTCGCGCTCTTCACGATATCCGTCGTCTCGTTCGGCCAGACTCCGTCGAAGCCGGCGCCGAAGGAAGAGCGCACCGACGTCTACCACGACCTCGAGATCTTCACGAAGATCCTGGAGAAGGTGTCGCAGAACTACGTCGACGAGGTCGACACCCACAAGCTCATGAAGAAGGCCATCGACGGGATGCTGTCGGAGCTCGATCCGCACAGCCAGTACCTCGACGGCCTCGAGTACGAAGACCTGATGGTCTCGACCCGCGGCGAGTTCGGCGGGCTCGGTATCCTGATTTCGTTCCGCGACAACTTCCCGACCGTGATGTCTCCCATCGACGGGACGCCGGCGGAGCGCGCGGGCATCAAGGGCGGCGACCAGATCGTCGAGATCGAGGGCACGTCGACGGCGGGCTGGACGGTAGACAAGGCCGTGGGCATGCTGCGCGGCGAGCCCGGCACCAAGGTGACCTTCAAGATCCGCCACAACGGCGACACCGATGCCACCGAGTACACGCTGGTGCGCGAGGTGATCAACGTCTCCACCGTTCCTTATTATGGAATGGTGAAGGACGGCGTCGGCTACCTGCGCGTGTCCAACTTCGCGCAGAAGACCGCGGGCGAGATGGAAGACGCTCTGGAGGCGCTGGAAGCCAAGGGCATGCGCGAGCTGATCCTCGACTTCCGTTCCAATCCGGGCGGCCTGCTCCAGACCGCGACCGAGGTGTGCGAGCTCTTCCTCGAGAAGGACAAGCTCCTCGTCTACACCAAGGGCCGGCTGGCGAACTCGAACCGCAAGTACTACTCGGCCAACCGTCACGTCCACGGCGGCTATCCCATCGTGGTCATGGTGAACGGCAGCAGCGCCAGCGCGTCGGAGATCTTCGCCGGCGCCATGCAGGACTGGGACGCGGCGGTCGTGGTCGGCCAGACCTCGTACGGCAAGGGCACGGTGCAGACCGTGTTCAAGCTCTCTGACAGCGAGGCGGTCAAGCTCACGACGGCGAAGTACTACACACCCAGCGGTCGCAGCATCCACAAGAGCGAGAACGACCATCCCGACGAGGCGGACCTCGTGGCGATGAACGACGGCGGCGGCGAGGTCGAGGACGACATCACGCCCGACACGAAGACCGACGCCAACGGCCTGGAGATCAAGCAGGCCAAGGAACTGCCGGAGAAACCGCTGTTCTACACGTCGAGCGGACGCGTGGTCTACGGTGGCGGCGGCATCACGCCCGACGTCGAGTTCGAGACGCGCCAGTACACCGACCTGCAGCGTCGCCTGGAGAAGGACTACCTCGGCTTCTCCTTCGCGCAGGACTACCTGAAGAGCCACACGATCACCGAGGACTTCCGCACCACGGACGCGGTGTTGAACGACTTCTACAAGTACCTGGCGACGAAGAAATTCGAGTACAAGAAAGAAGAGCTCACGCCGGACAACGTCGATTACATCCGCACCATGATCGCGCGCGAGGCCGTCAACGCGAAGTTCGGCCGCCACGCGATGTACAAGGTGGTTGTCGACTCGGACCCCGAGGTCCAGGAAGTCATCCGCCTGATGGACAAGCATCCGACGCTCAAGTCCCTGTTCTCGTACGCGGAGGAGCAGAACAAGAATTCGGTCAAGAAGCCGGCCGAGAAGAAATCCGACAGCGAGAAGACGGCGCCGAAGAAGTAACCAGCCCCCTCGCCCCTGGTTAACTGATGCAGAAGATCGTCGTTCTGTGCGATTTCGACGGGACGGTCGCCGACAAGGATGTCGGCGACCTCCTGTTCCGCCGTTTTGGCGGTCCGTCCGCGCACGACGCGGCGCGCAGCTGGATGCGCGGGGAGATCTCGTCGCGCGAATGCCTGGAGCGGCAGATGGCCGCGTCGACCTGCACGGCTGACGATCTCAACTCATTCACCCGCACCTGCCGGCTCGATCCGTTCTTCCGTGACTTCAACGATTTCGCGCGCCGGCGCGGCATCGAGGTCGTCGTGTTGAGCGACGGCCTCGATTTCTACATAGAGCGCATGCTCGCGCGCCACGGCTGCGGGTCGGTCGAATTCTACGCCAACCGGCTGCGCTTCGACGGCGGCCGCATGCAGGTCGAGTTCCCGTGGTACAACCAGCGCGACTGCACCGAGTGCGGGTGCTGCAAGACCCACCATCTCTACCGCTACCGCCACCGCGGCTACTTCATCGTGTACGTGGGGAACGGCCTGTCGGACCGGTGTCCGTCCGAGTGCGCCGACCTTGTGTTTGCGAAAGGGGAGTTGCTCGAGCACTGCCGCACGAAGCGGATCGAGCACATCGAGTTCAGGAATTTCCGCGACGTGGAGCGCGAGGTGTTGCGGCGCATCGTCCTCGAGGGCGACACGCGCGCGCTCTGACCGATCCTCAGTGTCCCTTCGGGGGATGCGGCAGGGTGCCCTGCCGGCCGTAGAACTCCTGCATCAGCGAATCGACGAGCTCCGGGTTCTCCTTCTTCCATTTCTCGAAATCCGCCCAGAACGCCGAATCGTACTGCGTCGAATCGAATCCCAGCTTCACCATGCCCGCGCTCGGATTGAGGACGGGGTTGTCGTTCGACCCGTCCGGCAGCATGTACTTCTCGTCGTCCTTGTACGTGCTGTAGCCCACCTCGGCCATGAAGTGCACCAACTCGTTGGGGCGGATACGCCCCTTCTCCACCCAGGCCGCGAGCTTGCCGTCGATGTCGGCCGCCGTTTCCGGCTTCACCTTCCCGAGCTTCTCGCGCTCGCTCATGGTGTAGAAGAGCTGGCGGATCTCCAGGATGTGCTCGTCGCCGAGGCTGTCGGGGAGGATGGCGATGAACTTCTCGACCATGCGCTCGCGCGTCGCCTGCGGGGAGCCGCGCTTCTGTTTGACCAGGACAGCGACTCCGGCGACGAGCGCCACGATGACCACGACGGCGACGATGCGATCTTTCATCGGGGATTCCTCACGATGGGGTCCGGAGAAGACAATATCATCCGGTGTAGACGCGACAGCAAGAGGAAGTCAGGCCGCGCCTGATATTTTCGGATGGTCGCGCCCCGCGATTGCCCTATACTCGTTGCGCTCCCATGTCGTCAAAACAGCTCGGCAACTACGAAGTCATCGAGAAGATCGGCGCCGGCGGAATGGGCGAGGTGTATCGCGCCCGCGACACCCGCCTCGGCCGCGACGTCGCGCTCAAGATCCTCCCCGAGATATTCGCCCAGGACCCCGACCGCCTCGGCCGTTTCGAGCGCGAAGCCCGGCTGCTCGCCGCGCTGAACCATCCCGGCATCGGCTCCATCTACGGGCTCGAACAGGCCGGGGAGCAGCGCTTCCTCGTGCTCGAGCTGGTGAGCGGCGAGGATCTCTCGCAGCGCATCGCGCGCGGACCGGTCGCGCTGGACGAGGCGCTGCCCATCGCGCGCGACATCGCCGAAGCGGTCGAGTTCGCGCACGAGCAGGGCATCGTGCACCGCGACCTCAAGCCCGCCAACGTGAAGATCACGCCGGACGGCCGCGTGAAGGTGCTCGACTTCGGTCTCGCCAAGGCGTTCGACTCCGACGATCCGCGCGATCCGCGCCTGTCGCAGTCGCCGACGATCCTGACCAGCTCGCCGTCGATCGCCGGCGTGATCCTCGGCACGGCCGCGTACATGAGCCCCGAGCAGGCGCGCGGAAAGACGGTCGACAAGCGCAGCGATGTGTTCGCGTTCGGCTGCGTGCTCTACGAGATGCTGACCGGCCGGCAGGCCTTCGAGGGCGACACCATTTCGGACACCCTTGCCTCGGTACTGAAAACCCAGCCCGATCTGGCCATGCTTCCAACCGAGACACCCCGCGCCATCCGCGACCTCCTGAAGCGCTGCCTGGAGAAGGACCCGAAGCTGCGCCTGCGCGACATCGGCGAGGCGCGCATTGCCATCGATCACGCGCGCCACGCGGGCGCTGACGAGGCGTCGAAACCCGCGGGCACCGCCGCGGCTGCGCCCTCGCGCAAGGGGCGCGACCTGGCGTGGGGCGCGGCGCTTCTCGTCGTCGCGAGTGTTGCGTTTTTCGGCGCGAAGAAGATGACACCGGCAGCCCCGGAAGCGCCGCTGCGCAAGTTCGTGATCACGCTGGACGAGGAATCCAACACCCCGCACGACCAGCGCCTGACCCTGTCCCCGGACGGGAAACGGATCGCATTCGTTCACAACGACCAGCTCTGGGTTCGCGACCTCGACAAGACGCAGGCCCAGGTGCTGCCGGGAACCGAAGGCGCGGATGTGCCCGCGTTCTCGCCCGACGGCACACAGATCGCGTACCGCGTCGGCGCGACGTACCATCGCATTGGTGCTGACGGCAAGAACGGGACCGTCATCAGCGCCACCTCGCTCGCGTTCAGCGGCGGCTCGTCGAGCTGGTGGACCGAGGACGGCCGCATCATCTTCGGGACCGGTGGCAACACCGTCATGCAGGTCTCTGCGATGGGCGGTGATCCCACCGAGGTGATGCCGATCGCCGACGACGAGTCCGACGTGCACGAGCCCAGCGAGCTCCCGGGCGGGCGCGGGGTGCTGTACGTCGCCCACCTCAAGACGGGAGGTCCGTGCGAGATCCGCCTGTGGGCGGATGGAAAGCGCACGGCGATCATCAATATCGCCGATCAACGACTGTGGTCACCGCGCTACGCGAACGGCCACATCCTTTACCGTCGCACGCCCAACAACAGCGGCATCTGGGCGCTTCCGTTCTCGCTTGAATCGCTCAAGGTGACCGGCGAGCCGTTCCTGGTGGTGGCCGACGGCGCCGAGCCGTGCGTCGGCCCCGACGGGATGCTCGTCCACCTGGTGGGCGGGAACGAAGGAGCGGTGGATCTCGCCATCCTCAAGCGGGACGGATCGCTGGATACGAAGCTCGAGGGTACATTCCAGATCGTCGGCCAGCCGGCGGTATCGCCGGACGGCAAGCGCGTCGCGGCGGTGATCAGCGAGTCCAACAACGGCGACGTGTGGGTGTTCGATCTCGTGCGCGGAACGCGCACGCGGCTCACCTTCGAACCGGGGTGGGACATCAATCCGCAGTGGACGCCCGACGGCAAGGACATCTACTACACCTCACCGGCCAGCGCGCTGATCTACAGGGTGCCCGCGGACGGCAGTGGACAGCCGTCCCTGGTGAACCGCGGCTTCGTCGGAAGCATTTCGTCGGATGGCAAGTGGCTCGCGTTCGACCGGGATGTTGCCGGCAAACGCGGGGACCTGCTCGCGGTGCCGCTTCCGGCCGACACGACCACGAAGGCCGTCGTGCTGGTTTCAACCAATGCGAACGAAGCCGGCCCGCGTATTTCTCCCGACGGGCGCTACGTCGCGTACATGTCCAATGAATCCGGGCAGAACGAGATCTACCTGACGCGTTTCCCCGAGCCCGGGGGCAAGTGACAGGTTTCGACCGCCGGTGGAAATCGACCGCGCTGGGATCCCGCGGGCGGAAAGCTCTTCTACTGTTCGAACACCGACGTGATGGAAGTTGTGGTGACCACGAGCCCCTCGCTCGAGCTCGGCACACCGCGTCCCCTCTTCAACATCAACGGCGCGCGCATGTTGCTGGGCCGCACAGCCGGCTACGATGTCTTCCGCGGCGGACAGCGGTTCGTCGGCACCTACGCCGGAGAAACCGCGGTCAAGCCGCAGCTGCAGGTGGTCGTGGTGGAGAACTGG
>DASVAK010000192.1:0-4657 GCA_036376395.1 Candidatus Krumholzibacteriia bacterium | reverse complement strand
GAATCTCCCCGCGCTCACGCCAACGCACCAAGGGTGTGTGCGGCTCGACGGTCAGGCCATAGGAGCTGATGTGCGGCGGCTCCAGCTCGATCGCGCGCTCCAGATCGTTCGTCCACGAGCGGTCGACTTCAGGAGGGAGGGCGAAGATCAGGTCCAGGGACCAATCATCGAACCCGGCTTCCTTCAGGATGGCCGCCGCCTTCACCGCCTGCGCGGCATCGTGGGTGCGGTGCATCCAGCGCAACACGGCATCGTCGAAGCTCTGGACGCCTAACGATATTCGATTGACGCCGGCGCCACGCCAGGCGGTCGCCGCCCCGGCCGACACGTCTTCCGGGTTGGCCTCGATGGTGACTTCGGCTCCAGGTGCGGTGGGAAACCGCTTCCTCACCAGGTCGAGCACCCGCTGGACGCCTTCGGCCCCTAACCGTGACGGGGTGCCTCCGCCGAGGTACAGCGTCTGGAGCTCAGCGGAGGCCTCCCCGAGGCGCGATTGCAGCTCACGTTCGAGCGAATCGACAAAATCATCGACCGGCACCGTGCGTCGCACGGCGATGGCAAAATCACAATACGAGCAACGCCGCGCGCAAAAGGGCACGTGCACGTACACATGTCTCGCGTCCACAGAGGAAAGCTAGCCGCTGGAGCAGAGAGATCGGGGTCAGACCCCGATGGCACGAGAGGTCAGCGCCACGCTCCCCGCGTCGGTGACGAGCAGTCGGCCGGTGAGCTCGAGCGACGAGAGCGCGCCAGCGAATTCGCGCGGCGGGAGCCCGCTGCTACGAGCCAGGTCTTCCAGCTCCGAAGTCCCGGAACGGACGGCGCGGAGGATCGCGATTTCGGAGGGATCGTCGTCGCCCTTCGCCGGCACGGCCGGAGTAACGGCTTTCGGCGCAGTGCTCTCGAGTTCCGCCAGCGACAAAACGTCTTCCACCCGTCCGATGAACGCCGCGCCATCGGAAAGGAGCCGATTGCTGCCAATGTTTCGCGGCGAGTCGATGGGACCGGGAACGGCGGCCACCGTTCGCCCTAAATCCAGCGCGATTCGCGACGTGATGAGCGCACCGCTCCGCTCGCCCGCCTCGATCACCACCAGCACTTCCGACAACGCGGCAATGATGCGGTTCCGTTTCGGGAATGCGCCTTTGACGGGGCGGGATCCAATCGGCGCTTCGGCCAACACGAGGCCCGATGCAGCGATCCGCTCGTGCAGCATCGCATGCGAGGGAGGGTACGGCAAATCTACGCCACCACCGAGCACGGCGATCGTGCCGCCCCCGGCATCGAGCGCCCCGCGATGCGCGGCCGCATCGATGCCAAAGGCCATTCCGCTGACAACCACCGCGCCGGCGTGAACGAGAGCCGTCGCCATTTGCTGTGCTATCCTCTCGCCGCTGTGGGACGCGTGGCGGGTTCCGACGATTCCCACGCGCCGGCCACGGAGGAGTGCCCCATCGCCTAACGCATACAGGAATGGTGGTGGATCGGCGAGGTCGAGCAGGACGTGCGGATACGCCGGCTCACCCTGAACCAGCAACGTGATTGATTTCGTCCTGGCCCGCGCAATGACGTCAGCGGCGTGGGTCAGGGCCTCGGACTTTCCAGCGGCATCCGTGACGCGAAACGCCGCCGACGCCGATCCGTGGCGCTCCACGCCTTCGCGAAAGGCGACGCCACCGACTCGCGGGAGGAGCGCGAACGCGATGGCTTCCCGAAGTTCCTGCTCAGGGAAACACCGCGTCTTCACGGCGCTGGTCTTCCACTCGAATTCGCAGGAGTTCGGTCCACCATGCCGCGAGGAGTGCGTCGAGTCCCGTGCGAGCCGCCGCACTGATCGAGAACGTCCCGAATGCGCCCGGGGCCTCGATGGGCGGCACGTACTCTTCGCCCAGCAGGTCGAGTTTCGAAAACACGACGCAGTACGGCTTCTGCGCGAGTTCGGCCGAATACACCGAGATCTCGTGGCGCAGCTGGTCGAAGTCCTGCTGCCAGTCGACGGCGTCGATGGGGATGAGGAAGGCGAGGATACGCGTCCGCTCGATATGGCGAAGGAACTGGAGGCCCAGTCCCTTCCCTTCCGAGGCACCCTCGATGATCCCCGGGATGTCGGCGACCACGAATGTCCGGTGATCGGTCAGCTGGACAACGCCAAGGTTGGGCGAGAGGGTCGTGAACGGGTAGTCGGCGATTTTCGGCGTCGCCCGGGAGATGACCGACAGCAACGTGCTCTTACCGGCGTTAGGCATGCCGACCAGCCCCACATCGGCGATGAGCTTGAGCTCCAGCTCGAGGGTCTTCTCCTCACCCTCCCGGCCGGGTTCCCACTCACGAGGGGCCTGGTGGGTGGACGTGGCGAAGGAGGAATTCCCGCGCCCACCCCGTCCTCCCTTGGCCACGATGATCTCCTCGCCATCGGCCAGGATCTCGGCGATGAACTCGGATGTCCCGTGATGGCGAATCACCGTCCCCGGCGGCACCGGGAGCACCACGGACTCGCCCGACTTCCCCGTCTTGTTGGCACCCATGCCATGTTCGCCACGCTCGGCTTCCCAACTGTCGCGGTACGTGTAGTCGAGCAGCGTGGCCAGGTTGCGATCTCCGCGCACGATGATGTCCCCGCCGCGGCCCCCCTCGCCGCCGTCCGGCCCGCCCATCGGCACGAACTTCTCACGGCGGAAGGACGTTGCACCCGAGCCGCCGGTACCCGCTTTCACTTTGACGACGACGCGATCAATGAACATCGGCGGCTCCCTGCACGCGCGCCCACAGCATGCGATGGCGCGCCGCGTCGTCCACGGAAACAAGTACGCTGATGGCGCTCAGGGTGTCAGTGATCGCTGACTCCGATGCGCCCGCGTGGAGCGCGCCGTGCAGGTGCGAGTGCAATTGACGGTCCTGCCGCGACGCGGCACACGCGGCGACGATGCAGAGCTCGCGACGCGCGAGATCGAGCTCCGGCCGGGACAGCACCTTGCCGTAGCCCTCCACGATCATCCAAGCGTCGAGCGCGGGATGGAGCGCGCGAATGTTCTGACGCAGGCGCTCGTAGAACGGCCCGTACACGATCGCGCAGGTCTCCTCGCCCCGGCTCTGCCACTCGGCGGCGAGATCCAGTCGCTCCCCCTCGTCGGTGGCAGGGGCCGGACGCCCGGACACGCGCCGCCATTCGCGGGCGGCGTTGAGCGTGCGTGGAAAACCGGCGAACAGGTACGACTGCAGGATGACCTCCTCGATCCATTCAGGGCGCGCGTCCTGTTGGGCGCGCGCGAGCTCCGCGCGGACATCGGCCTCGCTGCCGGCCGCGATCACCGCCGCCAGCCTGACGAGTGCCCGCTCCTCATCTCCAAGCGCGGGCAGAGTAATGAGCGGTTCCGGAATATCGGTCATCTTACGAACGCGGGTGCGATCATTTCAGCGCATGGCAAGCCCAAGCTCTGCGCAGCCTCAAGCAGCGATGACGTGCACGTCGCCCACCGCTTCGCCACGCGTGTTGCGGAGGCGAGGCGTCGCGAATTCCACCAGACTCGCCGGCATGCCTTCGGGCAGCACATCGAGCCACTGCAGCACCCGGAGCAGTGCCGGATATTGCGCGCGCGTCGCGCCGTCTTCGACCTTGATCGCGATGCCGATGCCGCGATCCAGCACGGCCGCCGAATGGACACCTTCGGCACCGATCTTCGACAACACCCGACCCTCGGTCTCTTCCATCAGCACCGTATCGAAGCGGTCCGTGCCACCGACGAGGAAGGGCCGCGAGCTCATGGCGCTCGTTATGCGTCGAGGAATCTCGGCGCCACCGTGGGCATCGCGTGCCAGTCGCGCATACGCGGCCGCCATGTTCTCGAGTGGGAGACCGAACACCACGACGCCGCAGCCATCGACCGCGCAGAGGATCTTCTCGCGCGGCACGCCGGTCCACGCCGCTACGGTGCCGAGGCAGGAGTCCTGGACCGGATGGCCCAGCTTCTCGTAACCTTGCGTGGCCCAGCCTGCGAGCTTCGCGCGCGCCAGCATCGCTGCGTGCTTGCCGGAGCAGTTGTTATGCAGCCGCGTGGGCGACAGACCGGAGTCGCGGAGCAGCTTGGCGCCGCGGCGTGCCATTGGTTCGTGCGGACCGCAGGCCAGGTCGCCCTCCTCGAGCCCGAGGTCGAGCAGCATCTGCGACGCGATGGCCACATGCTCGGGTTCCCCGCCGTGCGACGCACACGCCAGCGCGATCTGGTCGTCACCCCAGCCGAGTTTCTCGAGTCCCTCGGCGGCGATGAGCGGCATGAGCTGGAAAGGCTTGGCGCAGGACCGCCACGGGACGACCTCGTCGGAGCGTCGCGCGTCGGCAATGAGCCCCTGCTGCGCATCAACGACCGCGGCATGCACGCGATGCCTCGATTCCACGTGTGCCCCACGAGTCACGACCACGTCGAGCTTGAGATTCTCCATGTGCCGGGAAAGATAACGGGGGCAGAAGGCAGAAAGCGGATGGTGGAAGTCGGAACGCCGCCGTTCTGCTGTTTTCCGACTTCTGCCATCCACCGTCCACCTTCCGTAAGTTTCGCGCATGCCGCCAAGCCGAAGCCCGATCACCCGACAGCGTCTGACCCAGCTTCTGGGCAACATGAAGCGCAAGCGCATCGTGGTGGTCGGCGATGCGATGCTCGAC
>DASVAK010000174.1:0-6546 GCA_036376395.1 Candidatus Krumholzibacteriia bacterium | reverse complement strand
CCATAGCGCGACACGGTGAGCCGGTAGCCGTCCAGCTCGGCGTTGCCGTCGTGCCAGTAGGTGTCGAACACGTCGGCGCGCGCCGGCATGCCGGCCGCGAGCACGATGGCGACGACCAGGCTAGCGCGCCGCATGTGGTTTCTTTCCCCGCGACCGCGGTTTCCTGCGATGGACGTCCACCGCTTCTCGCGCCCACGCGCACAGCGACGCGTCGTCCTCGAGCACGTCGACGGGCACCTCGTAGTAGGACGGCAGCGCCTGGAACGTGGACATCCCGGCGGAGCGGTACCGCGTCCGCGTCGTTTCGTCGGTGCAGAAGAACAGGCGTCCCTCGTCGATGATGGCAAAGAAGTCATCCCCGCTGTAGAGCCCGATGCACCCGAACATCGGCCGCGACGTCACGCGGCGCAGCCCCGAGAGCTGGTCGAGGACGAACTCGAGGAAGTCCTGGTTGGCGGAATGGGACATGGCCGCCATTGTAGCAGGGATGGCGCGACCTGGCGCGCGGCCTGCGGGTGTTGAGTGAAGGAATAGATTCCGATGCGTCCATTACCCCGCGGATCGGCGCGACCTGTCGCAAATGCAGTGAATCAAGAGCGGCGTCGCATCATATACTGGTCCACAAGCAGGGCTGCGAGTTCAGTATGGACACGAACAGCACCAGTGATGCGGGCGTAGAGCACGCCCCCGCGCAGACGGACAGCGAAATCGCGAGTCCGGCCGGTCTTGGATTCGCAGCCGCGTTGGGCTACCTGCTGCTTTTCTGGCTGGTCGTACTCGCCTGCGCCGGTGTGCTCAACCTGATCGCCCCGGGCTCCCCCGGCCTTGCGAGGGTCCTGGATGACGACACTTGCCTGAGGATCGGGTACGTCATGGGCGCGGCGTTCATCCTGTGGCGCGGTATACGGACATCAGAAGGCAGATGGCGATCGTGGTTTCCATTTCGTCGCGTTGGCGTGCGCCAACTCGCACTGGCAATCGTCGGGGTGTTCGCGATCACGCTTGCCATTGTTGCGCTGGCGCGTCTGCTCCCCTTCTACGAGGACATCAAGACCAAGCAGGACCCACCGGACACGTCCGTGATATTGCTGTTGCTGGTCTGCATTCTCGGACCAGTTTCTGAAGAGCTTCTCTTCCGGGGATGGATGTTCTCGGGCTTCCTTGTCCGCTATTCGCCGACCAAAGCAATTGTGTTTTCCGCCTTGCTGTTTGCCGTGAGCCATGTCCATCCCATGGCCATCATCCAGACGTTTGCGATCGGTTGCTTTTTTGCGTGGCTGGTGCGAAAGACCGGCTCCCTGCTACCGGCGATGGCTGCTCACGCGGCAATCAACACCGTCGTTACGATGGCAAGACTCTTCGGTTAGTAGTCGCCGCCACCCCGGCCCGGCAACCGGCACCCCCGTGCGCAGATGCGCCCGGTCGGGTATACTCCCCGGACCGCAATTTTCCGGGAGGACCCATTTCATGATGTTTCGCGATCGCCGCCACCTGCGGGCCGTCGTTGCCATCGTTGCCGCCATGGCCGTTGCCGGCGCGTGTTCGAAGAAGAAGGCGGAAAAGGAAAACGCGGGCGAAACCGCCGCACCGGTCGAAGACGCGCCGCCCATTGTCGTCGCCATGACGGATGCGCACGGCGGCATGGTCGGCTGGCGCACCGCGCAGTCGATCTCGTTCACCGTGGAGATGGCGGGCGGAGCCAGCGATTCGACGGTGGCCGTGTACGAGACCACGGTCGATCCGGCCAACGGCCGCATGATGGTGGACGTCGCGGGAACCGAACAGCGCATGGGATGGGACGGAACGCGCGTCTGGAGCCTGAACTGGAATCAACCGTACGCGCCCGGGTTCCTCGCCGAAATGAACTACTACCTGCTGAACCTGCCCTTCCTCGCGATGGATCCCGACGCGAAACTCGCCGTGTCCGCACCGGACACGCTCTGGGGCGATTCGACCGCGTACCGTGTCGTCAAGATGACGCCGGCGTCGCGCCGTGGCGTCCGGCCGGGCTCGTACCGGCTCTACATCGACCCGGACTCGAAGCATCTGCGGGCCTGCACCTTCGCGGCGGCACCCGCCGGAGGGGCGTCGCAGCAGTTGCTGCTTCGTTTCGAGGAGTACGCCAGGACCGACGGCATGCTGTTGCCCTCCAAGCTCACGATGTATGCCGGTGACTATACGCCGGTGGTGGTGGCGACCTTCCGGGACTGGAAGCTGGATCGCCCCTTCGACGCCTCCCGGGCGGCCATGCCGGACTCGGCGGTAACGGAGTGAACACCTTGGGGCACAATGCTTTGAGTCACACGGGGAGGGCCCGCCAACCCCGTTGCATCGCCGGGTTGTTTTGGTTACCCTGTGAATGCGACCAATTTAGTGCGATTACCTCAATTACCTGCCAGTGCGGAGGATCCAATGGCTGAGAACCGGCAGCAGGCCCAGGCCGCGGCCGACGACGCGATCCAGGAACGAATCTCCAAGGAGTACGAGTGGGGATTCGTCACCGACGTCGAAGAGGACAAGCCCCCCAAGGGGCTGAGCGAGGACGTCGTCCGCGCCATCTCGGCGCGCAAACACGAGCCCGAATGGCTGCTCGAGTGGCGCCTGCGCGCGTATCGCGCCTGGATCCAGATGGGCCAGGAAGAACCGACGTGGGCGAACATCAAGCACCCGAAGATCGACTTCCAGGACATCCATTACTACTCGGCCCCCAAGAAGAGCGGCGACCGCCCGAAGAGCCTGGACGAAGTCGATCCGGAGATCCGGCGCACGTTCGACAAGCTGGGCATCCCGCTGGTCGAGCAGATGCGTCTCGCCGGCGTCGCCGTCGATGCGGTGTTCGACTCGGTCTCCGTGGCCACGACCTTCAAGGAGAAGCTGGCCGCACTGGGGATCGTTTTCTGTTCGTTCTCCGAGGCGGTCGAGAACCATCCCGAGCTCGTCAAACGCGCGCTCGGCACGGTGGTTCCCTACAATGACAATTTCTACGCGGCGCTGAACTCGGCCGTCTTCAGCGACGGCTCGTTCGTCTACGTCCCCGCGGGCGTGCGCTGTCCGATGGAGCTCTCGACGTACTTCCGCATCAACGCCAAAGAGACCGGGCAGTTCGAGCGCACGCTGATCGTCGCCGAGAAGGGTTCGTACGTGAGCTACCTCGAGGGGTGCACGGCGCCCATCCGCGACGAGAATCAGCTCCACGCCGCCGTGGTCGAGCTGGTCGCCGAGGAAGACGCGACCATCAAGTACTCCACGGTGCAGAACTGGTACCCGGGAGACAAGGAAGGCAAAGGCGGCATCTACAACTTCGTCACCAAGCGTGGCGACTGCCGCGGCGACCGCTCCAAGATCTCGTGGACGCAGGTGGAGACCGGCTCCGCGATCACGTGGAAGTACCCGAGCTGCGTCCTGAACGGCGATGACTCGGTGGGCGAGTTCTACTCGGTGGCGCTCACGAACAACTACCAGCAGGCCGACACCGGCACCAAGATGACGCACCGGGGCAAGAACACGAAGAGCACCATCATCTCGAAGGGCATTTCCGCCGGCCACGGCCAGAACAGCTACCGCGGCCTGGTGAAGATCGAGAAGGGCGCCACCAACGCGCGCAACTTCACCCAGTGCGACTCGATGCTGATCGGCGACAAGTGCGGCGCGCACACGTTCCCGTACATCGAAGTGGGCAACACGTCGTCGAGCGCCGAGCACGAAGCGACCACGTCGAAGATCGGCGAGGACCAGCTGTTCTACTGCCGCGCGCGCGGCATCAAGAATGAAGATGCAGTCAACATGATCGTCAACGGCTTCTGCCGCGAGGTGTTCGCGGTATTGCCGATGGAATTCGCCGTCGAGGCACAGCGGCTGCTGGCCGTGAGCCTCGAGGGCTCGGTGGGCTAGGAAGGAATCATGCTCGAAATCAAGGACCTCCACGCGAAGATCGAAGACCGGGAAATCCTCAAAGGGGTGAACCTCACCGTGAAAGCGGGCGAGGTGCACGCCATCATGGGCCCCAACGGCTCGGGCAAGACCACGCTGGCGCAGGTGCTGGCGGGGCGCGACACGTACGAGGTGAGCAGCGGCGACATTCTCGTCAACGGCGAGAGCATCGTCGAGCTCGACCCCGAGGAGCGCGCAGCGCGCGGAATGTTCCTCGCCTTCCAGTACCCGGTCGAGATCCCGGGCGTGCGCAACAACTACTTCCTCAAGACGGCGCTCAACGCGGTGCGCAAGGCGCGCGGCGAATCGGAGCTCGACGCGATGGAATTCCTGAAGCTCGTGAAGGGCAAGATGAAGCTGCTCAAGATCGACGAGAGCTTCATGGGTCGCTCGGTGAACGAAGGCTTCTCGGGCGGCGAGAAGAAGCGCAACGAGATCCTGCAGATGGCGATCCTCGATCCGAAAATCTGCGTGATGGACGAGACCGACTCCGGCCTCGACATCGACGCGCTGCGCATCGTGGCGGCCGGCGTCAACGCGCTCCGCAGCCCCGATCGCGCCATGGTGGTCATCACGCACTACCAGCGGCTCTTGAACTACATCGTGCCCGACGTGGTCCATGTCTTTGTCGACGGCAAGATCATCAAGACCGGCGGCAAGGAGCTGGCGCTCGAGCTCGAAAAGGAAGGCTACGAGGAGGTCGCGAGGTAGATGCCGGGCGTCGCTGGATACGAAACCACGTTTGCGGGCCTCGAGCCGGCGCTCAAGAAGCACGACCCGGCCTGGGTTCACGAGCTGCGCCGCACCGGTATCGACCGCTTCCGCGCGCTGGGATTTCCCACGCTGAAGGAAGAGGAGTGGCGCTTCACGCGCACGCGGCCCATCGCGGAGCTCGATTTTGCGCCGGCACAAGCAGCGGGCACCGTCACCGAGAAGGACATCCTCGCCCGCACCTTCGATGATGCGCACTGCCACCGGCTCGTCTTCGTGAACGGCCATGTGGCGCCCTCGCTCTCGCGCGTCGCCAAACAGCGCGGCGTATGGATGGGCACGCTCTCCGAGGCGCTGGGTGAACGCGGCGACCGGCTTCGTTCCGTCCTGGGTCGCAAGATCGACCTGGGCACGCAGCGGTTCGCGGCGCTCAACACCGCCTTCTGGAGCGACGGTCTCTACCTCGAGGTCGCCGACTCCGTGGTGCTCGAGAACCCCGTGCACGTCGTGCACGTGACCGTCCCCGGCGCGACGCCCGCCATGACGCATCCGCGCCTGGTCGTGATCGCCGATCGCAGCGCCGAGGTGACGCTGGTCGAGAGCCACATCGCGCTCGGCGATGCCCCGTACTTCACCAACGCGGTTTCCGAGATGGTGTGCGGCGACAACGCGGCCATCACGCACTGGAAGGTGCAGCGCGAGAGCACGCGCGCCTTCCACATCGCCATGCAGCACGCGACCATCGCCAACAGCGGACGCTTCTCCACCATGAGCATCACCATGGGGGGCGTGCTGGTGCGCAACGACGTCCACACCATCCTGGACGGCGAGGGGATCGACGCCCGCGTCGACGGACTCTACCTCGCGAGCGCGCGTCAGCACGTCGACAACCACACCTTCATCCGCCACGCCAAGCCCCACTGCCACAGCTTCGAGCTGTACAAGGGCATCCTGGGCGGGCATTCACGCGGGGTGTTCAACGGGCGCATCTACGTCGACCCGGTGGCGCAGAAGACGGACGCCAAGCAGGAGAACAACTGCATGCTGCTCTCCGACAACGCGCGCATCAACTCGAACCCGCAGCTCGAGATCTTCGCCGACGACGTCAAGTGCACGCACGGCGCCGCCATCGGCAAACACGACGACACCGCGATCTTCTACCTGCGCTCGCGCGGCATCCCGCAGCAGGAGGCGCGCGACCTCATGGTGTACGCGTTCGCCAGCGAGGTGCTGGAGCGCATCGGCGAGGCGCCGCTCAAGCTCCGCCTCGAGGACGACCTCTTCGAGTGGCTGGAGCGCTCGCGGCGCGAGCGGGAGTAACCCATGGCACACACGACGACGCATGCTCCGCTGGATGTGGCCCGCGTTCGCGGCGACTTTCCCGCCCTGGCCGAGGTGATCCACGGCAAGCCGCTGGTCTACCTCGACAACGCCGCCACCTCGCAGAAGCCGCGCGCGGTCATCGACGCGATGACGAACTACTACGCGCACAGCAACGCCAACGTGCACCGCGGCGTGCACACGCTGAGCGTGCGCGCCACCGAGCTCTACGAGGGCACGCGCGAGAAGGTGCGCGCGCTCATCAATGCGACCGAGCTGGCCGAGATCATCTTCGTGCGCGGCACCACCGAGGCCATCAACCTGGTGGCCAGCTCGTTCGGCGCCGCGAACGTGAAGGCCGGCGACGAGATCGTCATCTCGACGCTGGAACACCACTCCAACATCGTGCCGTGGCAGATGCTCTGCCAGCGCACGGGTGCGAAGCTGCGCGTGATCCCCATCGATTACGCGGGCGAGCTGGTGATGGACGAGTACCGCACGCTCCTGAACGAGCGCACGCGGCTGGTCGCGATCGCGCACGTGTCGAACTCGCTCGGCACCGTGAACCCGCTGCGGGAGATCATC
>DASVAK010000170.1:0-4420 GCA_036376395.1 Candidatus Krumholzibacteriia bacterium | reverse complement strand
CGAGGACGGTGGGCCCGATGTCGATCAGACCGGCCGCATCCGGGCGCAGCGACACATTGGTGAACAGCACCCCGGGGACGATTTCCGAGTCCACGCAGTGGTCGCCGCTCCAGCACTTGTGGTTGTCCTCGAAGAGCTCGGGCTTCACCGCGCCCTTCGCGCAGTCCCACGACACCCGCCATCCGTTCTCGTAGCCGGGGAGCAGGTCGGGTCCGCCGTTTCGATACGGCCCCTTCCAGTCGGCTGCGACGTCGACCACGCGTCGGATGACGCGGGTGTCGCCGTCGCGAAGCGCGCACAGCCCGTCGATGATGCGGCGCTTGAGCGCGGGCGCGTCGGCGGGAGCCACGATGCCGGCCCGTTCGCGGCCGGCGAGATTGACGTAGATACCGGAGAGGCCGAGCGCGTACGCCTGCGTGCGCGACCAGTCGATCGCGCTCAGGTACTCGCCCGGAGCGGCGCCGTCTTTCAAGTGCAGGAGTCCCTCGCGCAGGAGCCAGCCGTTGAGGTTCACGCCGCGTCGGAAGTTCTTGAAGCCGTGGTCCGATAGCACGAACAACGCGGTGTTGCGGTCGGCGCGCGCGCGGGTTTCGCCCACCAGGCGGTCCATGCGCCGGTACATCTCGTCGACCGCATCGGCGTGGCGCGTCGTGTCGCGACCGTGGTTCGCGGGATGGGTCGGGTCGAGGTAGCGGTAGAACATGTGCTGCAGGCGGTCGCTGATGTCGAACACGCACACCGCGAGCCCGGCGCGCTGGTGCGAGAGCGTATGCTCCCACATCTTCCGGCGTTCCTCGTGGAGGTCGTAGGCCTGGTCGAGGAAGCCCTGCTCGTCGATGGCGCCGTCGTTGAGCGCGTTGGTGTCCTCGGCGAGCCCGAGCGTCCCGAACGGCCCCATCAGTTTCGAGAGATAGATGGAGAACACCGACGGGTGCGAGACCGGGATGGCGGGCGATTCGGGGTCGATGTGGATCGGGGTCACGTAGACGGCGATTCCGTCGACCAGGCGGACGGGGTAGAAGCGCGCGATGCCGCGCATGGTGACGCCACGCGCGGCGCGAAAGGCGAGCTTCACCCACGGCGTGTATTCGCGTTCGCGCAGTGCGTACGTCTCGCTGCCCACCACCAGGACGTAGTCGCTCTCTTTCGAGTTGCGCTTGTTCTTCCGGCGCTCGATGCGCGCGCGCAGCATCAGCGTCTTGCCGTCGACCGGGCTGGTCGGACCGGGGATGTCGATTTCGCCCCCGCGCGCGCCGATCTTTATCACCACGCCGCCGGCGGGCTCGTCACCGTCGCTGGTGATGAATGTGAACTGCCCCTGCGTGCCGCGCAGGTCGGGCACGCACATGCCGGCGATCATCACGCCGTCGATCTTCTCGACCGGGAAGGTGATGGGAACGCGCATGACGGCGCTGCGCACGCCGTGCGACGAGAGTACGCTCCAGAAGGTGCGGCTCCGGCGCAGGCCGCGCACGCCGCCGCGCGAGACGGGGAAGCGCAACGGTCCGATGCCGACCATGCGCGTGTGCCCGTACACCTCGCTCGACGAGAGCGCGGGCGCGTAGTTGCGCGGATCGCGCGAGATGAAGTCGAAGATGCCGTGGCCGGAGGGATCGACCCCGGTGGCAAAGGTCGACCACGCCACCGGCGAGAGCGCCGGCATCGACGTGCCGAGGCGCCGGTAGGTCCCGTCCTGCTTGAGCTTCGCGAGGTGCGGGAGCTCGCCCCGTTCCATGAGCAGTTCGCACCGGTCCGGGTCGAGCCCGTCCAGCCCCAGGATGACGACCTTGCGCACGCGCGCCCGGCGCATGCTGCGGCGGCGCCTGAACTGGCGGATCGCGGCCCGGACGGGAAAGGTGAACAGCGCGAGAATCCCCGCGGCGAACGCGATGAACAGGGTGACGAACGAGGAAACGAGCGCGAAACCGGCACCCGGCCCGATGTACGCGAAGACGGGCGCGGCCGCGAACAGGCAGAGGACGAAGAAAAACCAGCGGACGAAACTACACACGCGTTGCTTCCACCTGCAGGCTCTGCAATACCATCGCGGGCACGTCAAGAAGCGTGAGCTCGCGTCCCTCGGGGACAAGGTCCGCGCGGGCGGTGACGACGAACGCGTCGTCCCAGGTGTGCATTCCCTGCAGGCGGCGCGCTGATATGACATCGGGTGCGCCCAGGCGCCCCTTGAGATCATAACCATCGGCGCATAGAAGAATCAAATCAGGGCCCTGATCGGCGACCGGTCCCTGATACACGTCACGTCCGCGAAACACGCGGCGGATCACCTGCTCGCCGTCATGGCGCAGGGCCAGGAAGGCGGCGCTGATTTCATCCAGCAGGGCGTCGGTGCTTCCGTCGGCGACACCGCCACGCGGATAGCGGCCCCGGCGGTGAAGGTAGATTCGCGAGGGATCGAGGCCGAAGGCGACGGCGCTCTCGGAGATGTTGTCGAGACGTTTCTCGTCGCCGGCGAACTTCAGGAAGCCGCCGTTCTTGAGAACCGTATTGATGTTCACTTCCACCCGCGTCTGGCAGAAACCATGGTCGGACAGAACGAAGAAGTTGCGCGGATCATCGGCATCGGCGGCGAAGCGGTCGTAAATGCGTCCGACCAGCGCATCGACCGCGCGATAGTAATCAAGGAAGTCGGCATGGTGCGGGTGGGCGCTGTCCATGTAGGCGTCCATCATGAAGTGGTGCAGGCGGTCGGTTCCGGTGATCACGACCTCCATCAGGTTCCACTTCTCTTCGTTCCACAACAGGTCGACGGCGCGCTCGCGCACGCGCAGGAGCTCGTGCAAGGCCCGGAACAGCGCGGTGGGGTTGTCCCGCACCTTCTCCGCGTCGAGATCGATCTCGTAGTCCATGTCGCGTAGCGGCGCCAGGTAGCGGGCGGGGAACACGGACTTGTCGAGGTGCACGGCCACGAACCCGGAAATCAGCGCGCCGTGGATCGGTCGCGCGGGGTAGGTCGCGGGCTGGTTGATCACGACGCTGCGCATCTTGTGCTCGCCGAGGCGATCCCAGATGGTGTCGCACTTGACGTCACGGAAGCTGGGCAGGCTCATCGTGTAGGTGCCGGGATGGAGATCCGTGAAACCGTAGATCCCGTGGTGGCCGGGATTCCTTCCGGTCATGAACGTGGTCCAGCTGACCGACGAGATTTCGGGCAGAGACACCGTCGTCTCGCGGAACGCGCCGCGCGCGCTGATCTCGCCGAGGCGCGGCATGACCCCGTCGCGCACGAACCGGTCGACCATGGAGAACGGAACTCCATCCAGGCCAACCACGCAAGCGCGCTGGCTCGGTTGCTCAAACCACCTGGGTGCCATGGGACTAGATGTAGCCGAGATCCTTGAGCCGGGTCTTGATGGCCTCTTCCTCGGCGGGGCTGTACTCCGCGCCGGGGACCCGGGGAACATAACCGAGCGCCTCGAGCGTCGCGATGATCTTGCCCACGCTCTGGTCCACGGTTTCCGTGCTGCTGTTGACCACGACCTCGGGCTTGACGGGCGCCTCGTAGGGATCGTCCACGCCGGTGAAGTGCTTGATCTCCCCGGCCAGCGCCTTCTTGTACAGGCCCTTCACGTCGCGCTCCGCGAGCACGTCGATGGGGGCTTCCACGTACACCTCGACGAAGCGACCGATCGCCTTTCGCATCTCATCGCGCACCTCGCGGTAGGGAGAAATGGCCGCGGTGATGGCCACCACGCCGTTGCGCGAGAGCAGCTTCGCGACGAATCCGATGCGCCGGATGTTCGTGTCGCGGTCTTCCTTGGAAAAGCCGAGGCCCTTGCTCAGGTTCTCGCGTACTTCGTCGCCGTCGAGAACCTCGACGTGCATCCCGCGCTCGAGAAGCATCTCCTCGATGCGGCGTGCCAGGGTCGACTTGCCGGCACCCGACAAGCCCGTGAACCAGAGTGTGAAGCCCTTCATCAGTATCCTCCGTTGCGGTCTAGAGCACTTTGCCGATCATCTCCGTCGGCGCCGGAATGTTGAAGTAATCGAGAATGGAAGGCGCGACGTCGTAGATCGACACGGGTCCGTCGAGAACCGTGCCGCGCCCGCGCCCGTGCCAGATGAAAATGCCTTCCTGAGCGTGGTTGGCGTCGTCGGGGCCGGTGTCGTTGTCGAACACGTGCACCGTGCCGTTGCCGACCGTGCCCGCGCTGCGCCAGTCGAGGTTGCCCAGGTACACGACCAGGTCGGGCGCGATGCCGCGGCACTCGCGGTAGATCTCCTCGGGGTAGAGGGCGCGCGTTCCGATGGGGTGGCCCTTTTCATCGCCCAGCGCCTCGAGCTTCGTGCGCAGCTCGGCGCGCACGCGCGCCACGTCACCGGGCGCGACGATACCTTCTTTCTCGCGGCCCTCCACGTTCAGGAACACGCGGGCGTAGTAGCCGCCGTCGCCCCAGGCCGT
>DASVAK010000156.1:0-2747 GCA_036376395.1 Candidatus Krumholzibacteriia bacterium | reverse complement strand
CTCCATGCCTTCGGGGGCGCCCTGGGGCGTCATCACGTCGAACATCGGCGTGGACTGGGTGACCTCGATCTCGACCTCGCGCTGCTCGAGCTGCCCGTCGCGCAGGAGCTGGCGCAGCTTGTCGCGCGTGCGCTGGTAGCGCTCGCGAGCGGCGTCGGCATCCCGGTCCTGCTGGATGTCGCCGGTCGGCGACACCACGAACACCCCGCCGGACGAGGGCGTGGGGGTGCTCGGGTCGGCGTTAGGCGGCGGCGCCACCTGGGGCTTCACGTCCGACGGGACCGGGAGCAGGAGGTCGAGCAGGCGATCCTCGACCCGCTCCTGGGCGAGGTCCTCGACCTCCGTCTCGCGTTCCGTGCGCACCATGTCGATGGCGCTCTCGACGAGGTCGCGCACCATGCCCTCGACGTCGCGGCCGACGTACCCGACCTCGGTGAACTTCGACGCCTCGACCTTCACGAACGGCGCGCCGGCGAGGCGGGCCAGCCGGCGGGCAATCTCGGTCTTCCCGACGCCGGTCGGGCCGATGAGGATGATGTTGTTAGGCGCGATCTCGTCGCGGATCGACTCCGGCGCGCGCTGGCGCCGCCACCGGTTGCGGAGCGCGATGGCCACGGCCTTCTTGGCGTCGTTCTGCCCGACGATGTAGCGGTCGAGCTCCGCGACGATCTGGCGTGGTGTCAGGTCCGCCAGCTTCGCGAGTGCCTGTTCAGTGCGGTTTGACGCCATTGGACAGCGGACGTGGGACGTGAGAGATGGGTGAACCCGACAGCCGATCAGAACGGATCATGCAATCCCGTTCATCAAGCCTCGAGAATCGTTATGCGGGTGTTCGTGTAGATGCAGATGTCGCCGGCGATTTCCAGCGCGCGTCGCACGATGTCGGCCGGCGGCAGCGGCGTGTTGGCCAGCAGGGCCCGCGCCGCGGCGAGCGCGTACGGGCCGCCAGAACCGATGGCCAGAACGCCGTCGTCAGGTTCGATGATGTCCCCCGTGCCCGAGAGGATGAAACTCGACTCCTTGTCGGTCACCGCCAGCAGCGCTTCCAGGCGCCGGAGGACCCGGTCACTCCGCCAGTCCTTCGCCAGCTCGACCGCCGCGCGACGGAGGTTGTCGGGATACCGCTCGATCTTCTCCTCGAACTTCTGGAACAGCGTGAGGCCGTCGGCCGCGCTGCCCGCAAATCCGGCGAGGAGCCGGCCGTTGGCCAGCGTGCGCACTTTCTGGGCGCTCGACTTCATCACGGTTTCGCCGACCGTGACCTGTCCGTCACCGCCGAGCGCAACTTTGCCGTCCCGGCGGACGGAGAGGATGGTTGTGGAGCGAATGCGTAGTGTCGAGCGCGTTGTCATGGACAGTTCTTAAGGAGAGCCAAGATACTGGGCGCAAAGCGCAAAGCGCAAAGGGCGGCGGACAAAACTCAATGCGCTTGGCGCCTTGCGCTTTGCGCTCTACGCCCGCGGGTGCGACTTCTTGTAAACCTCGCGCAGCCGCTCGACACTGGTGTGTGTGTAGATCTGGGTCGTCGAGATCGACGCGTGGCCGAGGAGCTCCTGGACCGCTCGCAGGTCGGCACCGGCATCGAGCAGGTGTGTCGCGAAGGAGTGCCTCAGCGAGTGCGTGGACAGTCCCGCGTTCTCATCGAGCTTGCTGAGGAATCGCGTCACGATGTCCTGGATGGCGCGCACGGAGAGCCGCTTGCCGCCCGGTCCGACGAACCATGCCGTTTTCTCGGCGCGGGCACCCACGCGCCGGACCAGTTCGTCGCGCTTCGATTCGTAATTGCGCAGAGCGAGGGCGGCCTTGTTGCCAACGGGTATGATGCGCTCCTTCCTGCCCTTGCCCCTCACTTTGACCTGTTGCCCGACGAGGTCGAGATCCGAGCGATTGATGCCGCGCAGCTCGGAGAGGCGCATCCCCGTGGAATAGAACAACTCGAGGATGGCGAGGTTGCGCACGTCGGCGAACTCGCCTTCGCCAGCGCGCAATTCGGCCATGTCGAACAGGACGTCGACCTGCCGACGCTCGAGCCACACCGGGAGGTATTTCTCGAGCTTCGGGCTGGAGACCGCGCGCGCCGGATTGGCCTCGACGAGTTCTTCCCGATGGAGAAACTTGAACAGGGTACGCACCGCTGACAGCGAACGGGCCGTGCTCCGCTTCGCCAGGCCCTTCCTCGTTAGGTACCCTAGAAATCCGCGGAGGACCAGGCGGTCAACCTGGGCCCAGGTCCACGTGGTCCCCAGTTGTGACGCGAGAAAGGCCTCGAGATTGGCGAGGTCGGTGCGGTAGGCGCGAAGCGTGTTGGGCGAGACGTCCCGTTCCTTCTCCAGGTGCGTAAGGAACGCGGCGACGTCGGGATGGCGGGGGACGGCCGACTCGTCAGGTGCCTGGTCCGCGATCGGCGCCTTCTTCATGACGCCGCGCTCGGGACCGGGGTCGCTGCGATTCCGTCGCGCCATTCTGCCATGTGTTCAAGGGCCCGCTCGGCGAGCAGTTCCCTTTTCCGCTTCTTGTCGCGCACTTCGGTGCCGAGCCCTTCGACCAGCCCGAAGTTGGCGTTCATCGGCTGGAAGTGGCGCGGATCGGCGTCGCGAAGGTGGCGGTAGAGCGCCCCAATCATAGTAGTGGCCGGCGGCACGGCCGCCGGCTCCCCCCGCAGCAGCCGCGCGAGGTTGATGCCGGCGAGGATTCCGGTGGCGGTGCTCTCGGTATAGCCCTCGACGCCGGTGAGCTGACCCGCGAAG
>DASVAK010000043.1:0-9803 GCA_036376395.1 Candidatus Krumholzibacteriia bacterium | reverse complement strand
CGCTGCTTGATGAAGTCGACCGAGAACGCACCCAGCAGGATCGCCGGCACGAGCGCTACCATGAGGAACGACGCCAGCAGCTTCTGCTGGAATCCGACTCGTCGTCCCGGGGTCAGGGTGGGAAGCACGTGCTTCACCCGTGGCACCGCGCCCAGCGCCAGCAGCACGATCAGGCACACGAGTGCGAACGACATGTAGAGCGAGAGCACCGTCGACCAGCGCAGCAGGTGGTTGCGCGGCGACGGCACCACGAACCCGGCCAGCAGCGTTCCCGTGGAATCGGCCGACGGGAGCGCCAGCACGCGATACGTGCGCGTGTCGGAGCTCAGCACCGGCCACTGCCCCGCGAGCGCGGACGCGATGATGGAGCCGCGCACGTGCGCGCCCACCGGCAGTTGCTCGGACGACGACTCGGTGATGCGCCCCTCGGCGTCCACGCGCGCGAGCAACAGCGCCTCCGGCTCCTCGACGCGCGGCGCCACCCCGCCCTGCTGGACGTTGCGCAGCACCTCGGGGGTGCGCGGGCCGGTGCGCGCGGCCAGCTCGAGGCTCTCGAAGAAGAACGGCAGGTCGACGATGACCTTGCCCAGACGCGGCATGACGAGCGTGGTGTCCTCGAACGCGCCGCTCTCGTCGATGTTGACGACGCCGCGGTAGAAGCGCACCGAGCCCTGCGGTGTGCTGCGCGTGAGGTCCAGCACGGCCCAGCGATCGCCCTCGGGCGTGTCGGTACGCTCGCCGCCCTCGGCGATGCGGGCGCGGTAGGGCATGTCCACCGAGAATTCGCTCACCACGCTGTCTTGCGCGTTGAGCACGTGGATCGCGCAGCTGTATCCGAGCAGACTCAGCGGACTGTCCGCCCACAGGTCGAAGGCGAGCCGCTCGGTCTCGTTGGCGACGCCCGGCAGGCGCACCGCCTGGCGGATCTCGGCGCGCTCGGCGTAATCGCCCAGCACGTCCTCGAGGATGACGACCTTCCAGTTGTCGGCGGGGCTGCTCACTTCCTTGGATTTTTCCAGCACGAAGTTCTTGCGCAGCTCGTCGTAGTCGCGCGTGAGGTACACGTACGCCACGCCCGACGTGATGGCGACCAGCGCGAACGACGCGATGCCGACCGACACCAGGTCCTCGCGTTGCGCGATGCGCGGCGCGAACAGCACGAACCAGGCGAAGGGAACCATCAGCGCGACCAGCGCCCACGAGTGCTCGGCGAAACCGACCACACCGGCCACGCCGACCGCGATCAGGCACGGCACGATCGCGCGCGTGACGCCCAGCGCTCGCATGACACCCCACGCACCAAACACGGCGGCGAGGAGCAGTCCGCTGATGATGAGGAAGAGCGACACGTGCAGCACGAGCACGGTGAGGTCGGTGAGCGCCATGGTCTCGCCGAGCAGGCGCGGGTTGGCGTTCACCACCACCGTCTCGGTGAGCCGGCGAACCAGCACGAGCGCGCCCACTCCGGCCCCACCCACGACCAACCCCGAGATGACGATGCGCCACGCGGCGGGCCGCGCCAGCGGCGTCGGTAGCGCGAGCCGGCGCCCGGACCGCGCGATCCGGACCAGCCCGTACACGAGCGCGATGAAGAACACCGCGGTGAGCGCGAGATCGAAGGTGCTTCGCATCAATCCGCCCAGCGCCGGCGTGGCGAACACCGACGGGTCGAAGAGACGGCTGCCCGAGCGTGTCGATGACGTCCCGAACGCGAGCAGCGAGAACCGAAGCGTCAGCATGAACGCCCCGAACACCATCGCGCGCGCCGCGCGTTGTCCGCGCGAGTGCGATCCGGCGGCGGCGATCCACTGCATCGCCTGCGCAAAGATCGCGACCAGCGCGAGCAGGATGAACACCATGCCCAGCGCGCCGCGGCTGTCGGTGCGCTGCGCGGCGAAGTGGTCAAACGGCTCGGCCGCCGCCTCCGCGTTCAGCAGGGGGTTGCCGAAGCGGCTCAGGATGAGCGCGCGGCCTCCGAGGCCCGTGGCCTCGTTGCCCGACACCTCTCCCTCGGGCTGGACGTTTTCGGGAAACGCGCCGTAGGTGAGGAGCGAGTCGCGCCACGAGAGGCCCGCGGTGAGCACCGTGTCCGCCACGCCCGGCGCCGGCGCCGTCACCGGCCGTGCGCGGGCGGCGGCGAGCAATTGCGCGCGTGCCTCGCGCGACGCGGCGTGCTGCTCGCGAAACTTCTCCAGGCGCTGGGGCAGGTTTCCACCGGGCGGGAAGTATTCGAAGGAGACGCGCGAGCTGGCGATTCCCGGCATGGTGTTGGCGATACTCGCGCTCTTCAAGAAGCGGTTGTTGACCCGGTAGTCGACTTCGAGCGGCATGTCGACTAGCAGCGTCGCGACGACGTCGCCATTGGTGTTCCGGCACGGCACCACGTGCGAGAGGATCTGGTAGAGCGAGACCGAGCGCGTGTAGGAGAACTCCTGGCCGCTGGCGAGGAACGAGTGGTCCATTTCGGCGGTTTGCTGGGGCCAGCCCGCCCAGGCGATGCGCTGCCCGTCCGGCGCGAAGAGCTGCAATCCGATCGCGGTGCCGGGCGTGAGTGACCGACCGCGCGAGACCGAGCCGGCCAGCGAGTCGAGGAGCGCGAACACGCCGGTTGGATCCGAACGCAGCGCGACCGCGTTCTGCGCGGCGAGATATGCGCGTACGCGCGAGCCGAGCCCGACCGAGACGTCTTCGAGCGAAGCGATCTCGTCGCCCACCGCGCCGAGCGTGGCGGAAATGCGGTGCGATGAATCGCGCCACCATGCACGACGGGTTCCGACGTCACCCGGACGCGAGAGGTGAAACAGAACGAAGGCGATCGCGGTGAAAATGATCGCGGTGGCGATACCGGCCCGCGCGCGCGGCGAAGTCCACGCCGCACCGAGCGCGGCGGCCGAGAGCGCGAGGAGCAACGCGGCCGGCCAGGCGGGCAGCGACGCCAGCGCGCCCGCGCCGACGATGTCACGGGCGAGCAACCACGCCCACGCCACCGCGAGCGCCGCGGTGGAGAAGACGATCATGAGACGACGGTTTCGCATGGTTACAACTGCGCGCACCCGGCGCCGGAAGCATAGCTGAGAGAAGATGGGGAGTCGAGCAAGCCGGCGTCAGCGGATGGACTTGATCTCGTCGAGCACCCAGCGGCCGCTGTTCTGTTCACCTTCGAGATGGAGTGAGATGTAAACCTTGTCTTTGACCTGGCGGCCGTCGTCGCGACGCTGGTAACGGCGCTCCGCGATCGCGAACGTGCCGGAGCCGTCAGCGTTGCTCTTGCGGATCTGCACGAAGGTGAACTTGCGGGTGACGGTCGCCTTGAAGAGCTCCTTGAAGACAAAGTAGCCCTGGTCGCGCGAGTACGATCCGCCCGGGCCACTGCCGTCGATCGAGATGGTCACCTTGCTGGGACCGAAATGCTTGAGGATGAGGTCGGCGTCCTGGTCCATCCAGCCCTGCTGGATGTCGTCGAGCACGGCGGTCGGGTCGGCCAGCGTGGCCGGCCCGGCCTCGGCGGGCGCATCCTTCTTCGGTCCGGCCAGGGCGGTCGTCGCCCCGAGAACGAGGAGAATGAGCGTCAGTATGCGGAGTCGATGAGACATGGCGTACGATGAAATAGATGAGCAAGTGCAAGGCCCATGCCCCGGCGGAGGCCTTCCCCCTCAACAACTTACCACCCGAACGAGCCGAAACTGTAGCGATGCGAGGACAGGGGTGTCCCAGGAATGGGACGAGTGCTGGGCCCGGTCATGGATGCGCGCTCCCGGCCCGCGCTCCGCTTCAGTCGGCTTCCCGTCGTCGGCCGCAATCATACTTGCAGCGGCCTCCTAGGGTGATCCTCCTTCGCTCCCGCGGACGGGCCGTTTCGCGCGCACCATGCCCGGGCCCCGGAGCCTCAGCTCATCTTCAAAATAGAAAAAGAAAACGCCCGGCCTGGTGGCCGGGCGTTACGAAAACATGGTTGCCGTTAGCAGCTACTTCTTCGGCTTGTTCGGGTGCCATGCCTGCCATTCAAGGAGGATGGGCGCCGCGATGTAGATCGACGAATACGTTCCCGCGATGGTGCCGACCGTCATGGCCAGCGCAAACTCGCGGATCACGGAACCGCCGAAGACGAGCAGCGCGATCAGCGTCAGCATGACGGTGCCGCTGGTGATGATCGTGCGCGAGAGCGTCTCGTTGATCGACGTGTTGATCAGCGTCGCGAAATCCTCGCGGCGGCGAAGCGTCAGGTTCTCGCGGATACGGTCGAATACCACCACCGTGTCGGCCAGCGAGTAACCGACGATGGTGAGGATGGCCGCAATCCCCGAGATCGAAATCTCCAGCCCCGCGAACGAAAAGAACGCCAGCATGACCAGCGCGTCGTGCGTGGTCGCGATGATGGCGGCCACCGCGAAGCGGAACTGGAAGCGCCACGAGATGTAGACCAGGATCCCGAGCAGCGAGTAGATCACCGCGCCGAAGGCCGCCTTGCGCAGCTCGGAGCCGACTTTCGGTCCCACCGTCTCGACGCGGCGCACCTCCACCTTCTGCCCGGCAATACCCGCCGAGAGAGCGGCTTCGAGCTTCTTGGCCACCGCGCGCTCGTACGACATCGAGTCGGCGGGCGACGCCGTGGCGTTTCCGCCCTCGGCCTCGGCGCTCTTGACCTTGATGAGGTAGCTGGATTCCTGGCCGAAGCGCGTGATCTCGGCGTCGCCGAGACCCGCGCCGGACACGATGTTGCGCACGTCCTGCACCGGAACCGGCTGCTGGAGTGCGATCTCAACCAGCGTACCGCCCGAGAAGTCGATCGAGCTCCTCAGACCGCGGTGGAGGAGGATCGAGACCATCCCCGCCACGATGATGATGGCCGAGACCAGCATCGCCTGCCGGCGGATCTTCACGAAGTTGAAATTGGCGTTATGTAGGAACTGCATGGTTCTTTCTCCGCCGTCAGATGCTCAACCGTTCGACGTGACGGCGAGATGTGATGATGTCGTAGACGACGCGCGTGCACGTGAGCGCGGTGAACATGTTCGCGATGAGGCCCACGCTCAGCGTGGTGGCGAAGCCCTTGATGGGGCCGGTGCCGAACTGCCACAGCACGAAGGCCGTGATCAGCGTGGTCACGTGCGAGTCGAGAATGGTCGCGAAGGCCTTGTCGAACCCGGCCTGGATGGCCGCGCGCACCGTCTTGCCCTTCGCCAGCTCCTCGCGGATGCGCTCGAAGATCAGCACGTTGGCGTCCACCGACATACCGATGGTCAGCACCAGGCCCGCGATGCCCGGCATGGTGAGCGTCGCGCGGAGCGTCGCCATCACCGCCATGATGATGATCATGTTGAAGACCAGCGCGATGGAGGCCAGCATGCCCGACATCTTGTAGTAGATGATCATGAACACGACCACGAGGATGAATCCCACCGCGGTGGCCTTCCGTCCGGCTTCGATCGAGTCGCGACCCAGTGTGGGCCCGATGGCGCGCAGCTCGACCACGGAAACCTTGGCGGGCAACGCGCCGGCGCGCAGCACGATGGCCAGGTCGGCGGCCTCTTCGTCGTCGGCCATGCCGGTGATGCGGCCCTCGCCGTTGGGAATCTTGCTCTGCACGGCCGGCGCCGAACGCACGCGCTCGTCGAGCACGATGGCGATGCGACGGCCGATGTTCTCCCCGGTGAAGCGGCCGAACTTGATGGCGCCCTGGCGATTCAGCGTGAAGGCCACGTTGAGGCGGCTCGGATCGTCGGGGTCGTTGCGCGTCTGGGCATCCACGAGCGCGCTGCCGTCGATCGTCGCGTTCTTCTCCGCGAGGTAGAGCACGCGTCCGGTCACGCCCTCGAGCTGGATGGTCTCATCCGCCCACAGGAACGCGGAGTTGGTCGGGATCGCCCGCTGGGCCTCGGCGGTCTGGAGAAGTGCCGTGACCTTGGGCACCAGCCGCTCGTCCACGACCACGCCGCCGTCGACGTACGAAATGAGGTACGACGTGAAGGGCCGGTCCGGCGACGCTTCCGGCATGGGCATGTTGGGGTCCTGGTCGGTCTGGAGCTCCGGCAGGAGCGAGTCGACCGCGGACGCGGTCTTGTCGTTGGTCGCGACCGTGGACGCTTTGGTCGTGTCCGTGGCCGCGCTGTCGGCCGAGACCCCCTGGAGGGTCTTGTCGAGCATGGTGAGCGTTCGTCCCACCTCGTCCTGTTCGCGCACCAGGCGGAACTCGAGCTTGGCCGTCTGGCCGATCAGCTTCTCCGCCCGGTCGAGATCCTCGAGGCCGGGCAGCTCGATGATGATGCGCTTCTCGCCCTGCTTCTGGATGACGGGCTCGGCCACGCCGAACTGGTCGATGCGGTTGCGCAGGATCTTGATGACCCGGTCGACGGCGTCCTTCTTGGCATTCTCGTCCAGGTTGGAGTCGTCGATCTCCATCACCATGTGGGCGCCGCCCTGGAGGTCGAGACCGAGTTTGATGGCGGTATCGTTGAACTTATCGCGCTGTTCTTTCGTCAGCTTGGCGCGCTCTTCTTCGGTCTTGGAGTAGAAACGCATGCTCGGGAGCAGCGCCCATACGCAATAGCCGAGGACGGCGGCAATGACGACCAGTTTCCAACGGGTCTTCATTCAGAAACCTCTGATTCCCTTCACGAAATTCTCAAGAGAGGAAAGATCGGCCGGAAATAAGGAGTCATTATACACGGTCGGCCATGAGGGTCAACCGTGAAGTTCCCACCGGGTTACGCCGTTGTAGCGGCCGGAATCAGCCCCCGCACCCGGCTAGACACGGCCCAGCGCGGCGAGCATGTCACGCACGGCGCGATCGAGGCCGGTGAACACCGCGCGGGCGATGATCGCGTGCCCGATGTTCACTTCCTCGAGTCCCGGGACGCCGAGCACGGCGGCGATGTTGTGGTAGTTGAGGCCGTGGCCGGCGTGGACGCGCATGCCCAGGTGGCGGATGGCCCCGGCGGCGTCGGTGACGCGCTTGAGCTCGTGCTCGATGCGCGGTCGCCGGGCATTGGCGTACGCGCCGGTGTGGATCTCCACCGCGTCGAAGCGAAAGCGCGCCGCTTCCTGGATGTACTTGAGGTCGGGCGAGAGGAACGCGGTGACGTGGATGCCGGCGTCTTTCAAGGTGGCGACCATGTCGCCCAGGCTGGCGGGGGCGTCGGCGAGATTGAGGCCGCCCTCGGTGGTGACCTCCTCGCGGCGCTCGGGAACGATGCACACCGAATCGGGCCGGAGCGCCAGCGCGATCTCCTGCATCTCCGCGGTGGCGGCCATCTCGAGGTTGAGCTCGATCTTCGCTACTTCGCGGATCAGGCGCACGTCGCGGTTCTGGATGTGGCGGCGGTCTTCGCGCAGGTGGACGGTGATCTGGTCGGCGCCCGCCATCTCGACGGCGGTCGCGGCCGCGACCGGGTCGGGCTCGTAGGTCTTGCGCGCCTCGCGCAGCGTGGCCACGTGGTCGATGTTCACTCCCAGCCGGATCTTCTGCATGGTCGCTCCTAGCGTGCGGTCGAGTCGGGCGCGCTGGCCCCGACCAGGTCGCACACGGTGACGAGCTCGACGCCCGCCTCTTCCAGGTAGTCCAGGTTGTCGCGCAGCGCTTCCAGCGTCCACGGGTGCGGATGCCCGATCCCGATCGCCACGCCGGTTTCGCGCGCGCGCTTTACCAGTTCGCGAATCCGGTCTGCGACGTCGCCGGTGCGTTCGGTGTCGTCGTCGATGAACATCGAATTCTGCGCGGCGCGCAGCCCGGATTGAACCGCGGCATTATAGGCCAGCGACTTTGGCGACGTCAAAGAATCGAGGAAGAAGAGGTTGCGGCCCTGGAGCGCCACCATGACGTCGTGCATGACGCGCGCGTCGGTGGTGGCGAGCGATCCCTGGTGGTTGTTGACCCCGTCGATCCCGGGCAGGCTGTCGACGTAGCCGCGCACCACGCTGGCGATCTCGGCGTCGCTCATGCCGGTCGTCACCGGCTCGACGTCGATCCTCTCGCGCTCCTCGCTCTGCATGGGCAGGTGGAGCAGGATGCAGCGGTGCTTCTCCTTCGCCAGATCGAGGATGTCGCGCGAATAGCGCAGCGTGGGCAGGATCGACACGGTGAGCGGGATGTCGAGGTCGAGGAACTCGCGCGCGATGCCGCCCTTCGCGTAGCCCAGGTCGTCGATCACCAGGGCGATGCGCGGGCGTTTCTCCCGGGGTGGGGCCTGCCGCGCGATGGCGTCCGCGCTGGCGAGGCGAAGCGTGAGCCGGTGCGTGGTGGCGGTGTGTGAGCCGACCTCGAAGACGAGCGTGCGGCCGTTTTCGAACTCCTCGCTGCGGCGGACCACCAGGCCTTCCTTCGCCAGCGCGTCGCTGAGGGCGGCGTTCACCTGCAGGAGGTCGGTGGATTCGGCGCAGGTGATATCCCACTCGATGGGCTGCTCGCGGGTGGCGTCTTTGGCGTCGCGCACGACGCGGATGTTGCGGCGGAGTCCCTGCTGCTCGAGTGCGTGCCTGAGACTCCGGCCGGCGTCGCGCTGGACGCGATCGAACGCCAGCACGGCGCCCTGATCCACCAGGAACACCGCGCCGCGCGTGCTCTTCATGAAGTTGATGCCAATGCTCCCGCCCACGGCGAGAACGAGCAGGAACGCGGTGAAGAACTTCACCGATCCCGGCACGCGGGAGGGCTTCGACTCGTCTTCGTCTTTGGATTTTCGGCGCGGCATGAGAACCGCGCGAAGCCTAGGCGTGGCGGGTCGGATTAGTCAAGGAAGCGAAGCGCAGGTTCAAATGAACAGCGCCTTGACGTGCCCCCACGTCGCGGGCTCGGTCGCCCTGGCAGCCGCGACGGCGGACGGTCCCGACGGCGCGCCCAGGTCGCGCATCTCGACCAGCGTCCACAGCGGCTCGGATTCGGTACCCGTGTTGCGGACGACGAACTGCGCTTTGGTTCCCGGGTTGCTTATGAACGTGAGATCAGGCTCGACGTCGAGCTTGAAGTCCACGTAACACGTCGCCATGTACCACGTCTCGTCGCCGACCGGTGCCGCCACGTCCACCCACGAGAGATTGTTCTCCCACTGGATGTCGAGCTTGAGCGCCTTGATGCGGGGCATGTCTCCGGGTGGGCTGCTGCTGAACATGTGCGTGGTGATGGAGACCTCGGTCTCGCGTCCCCACGCTTCAGGTAGTCCGCCCTGGACATCCTTGTCGGTGAGATAGAATGTGAAGTTCTCGTCGAGCAGGGCGCGAACGGGCGCGATACTGCGCTTGTTGTAGCCAACCTCGAGATTGCTCAGAACGTGCCACTTCTGGGTGCGATTCCAGAATTGCGGCTCGGTGACCTTGACCGGATCGACGGGATCATCGTCGCTGCCGCAGGCGAGCGTGCCGGCAAACAACACGAGCGATACGACTACGAGCAGGTGTTTCATGATCGTCCTTTCAGCCGCGGTAGAGCGCCTTCACCTGTCCCCAGGTGGTTGATTTGGTCCTGGCTGTTGCGCTCGCAAGAGCCCGTGTCGCGCCCAGATCGCGCATTTCAACGAGAGTCCATTTTGGAGCGTCGACGGTGCCGGCGTTCCGCACGATGAACTCCGCCTTTGACCCGTAGCTGGTTTGGTAGGTGAGATCTTCCTCGGTATTCGGGATATCAACCGTGATGGCGAAATCGTAGAGCAACGTGGCCGTGTACCACGTCTCGTCCTGATTCGGTCCGGAGTTAACGAGCGCGGTCCAGCTCAGCAACTGAGGATCCGGTTGTCGATTCCGGGCAGCGGGATCCTTCTCCCACTGGATGTTCATCCTGATGTTCTTGACACGCGGAAGATCGCCCACAGCTT
>DASVAK010000140.1:0-7524 GCA_036376395.1 Candidatus Krumholzibacteriia bacterium | reverse complement strand
GCGACGGGCTCGGATCTCTCGGCGCAGGCGATGCTGCGCTACTTCGATCCGCTGATGAAGTACCTGCAGGAGCAGAACAAGGGGCGCAAGTACACGCTGCCCGAGCTTTGATCCGGCAACCGCTCAGGCCACGAACAAGACGGGCCCGTCGATCACGACGGGCCCTTTCTGTTGATACCGTGATGCAGGGAAGGCTACTGATCTTCGATGCGCAGCACGACACCGTCCTCGACTCCACCCTCGAGATAGCACATTCCGTCCGGATTCATGCTACCCGCGTGCACGCGGTAGCGATGCCCGCCATCGTGCATGTACTCGAAGTGAAATTTGCCGTCGGGGTCGGTCATGGTGTGCCGGGGGTGATCCCACGCATCGTGCATCGCGTGGCCGTCATCCATCATGCCGCCACCCATCATGCCATCGCCCGTGCACTGCTCCATGGTGACATCGACACCGGATGCGGGGGCGCCGGTGGAGGCAAATACCACCGTACCGGAGACGGAGGATACGGCCGGGGGCGATTGCGGATCGTCGGAGCTGCAGGCCGCGAGCAGCGCGCCGGCGGCGACGATACCCGCGACATAGGCCCATTTTGCTGCTGACATTGGCTGGCTCCCTTCGGGTGCGGGGGGCGTGACGACCAGAGCCTACGGCACAATAGAGGACAAAACCATCAGCTTTTTCCATCGGCGTGTGAACTATCGGCCTGACAAGGAAATACAGCCCGGCGAGGGTGGCGCGGCCGGGTGCCCCTGGGGTAAAGTGCCCCCATGTTCCTCGACCTCCGCGTGGGCAACCTGATCGAGCCGCTGACCGGCCGGCGCTGGGCGCCCAACGACACGCACATGCGCATCGAGGCGCGCATCGGCGCGTACGCCGCGGCCGGGCTCCAGCCCGGCGACCGCGTGTTCATCCATTTCGGCAATTGCCCCGAGTTCTTCGCCGAGCTGCTCGCGGTGTGGACGCTGGGCGCGTGCGCGGTTCCCATCGACGCGCGCTTCACCGCCTTCGAGATCGAAACACTCGCGAAGTGGAGCAAGCCCCGCTACTCGTCGTGGCTGGAGGCGCCGGACGCCGCGCTCACGTCGGCGCTCATGAACCTGGGAGTGCACGTGATGCAGGTGCCGCGCGGCGTCGAGCCGCCGCGTCGCAGCGCGCGCGAGCCGAAGCGCGGCTTCGCGCTCGATGCCGACGCCCTCATTCTCTTCACCAGCGGAACCACCGGCCAGCCCAAGGGGGTGGTGCACACGCACCGATCGCTGCGCGCGCGCTGGATGGCGCTGCGCGACCACCTCGGTCTCGACGCGTACGCGCGCACGCTGTGCACGCTGCCCACGCACTTCGGCCACGGCCTGATCTGCAACGCGCTGTTCCCGTGGCTGTCGGGTTGCGACCTGTACATCATGCCGCCGTTTCGCCCCGACACCACGGCCCGCATTGGCGGGATCATCGACGAGCACGACATCACCTTCATGTCGTCGGTGCCCGCGCTGTGGCGGCTTGCGCTCCGCATCGCAAAGCCGCCCGCGAAGCGATCGCTGCAGCGTGTGTTCGTGGGCTCCGCGCCGCTTTCGGCCGCGCTCTGGACCGACATCGCGAAATGGGCGCAGGGCGCGCGCGTCATGAATTCCTACGGGATCACCGAAACCGGGAGCTGGCTGGCCGGCACCACGGTCGGTGATTTCACCCCCGAGGACGGGCTGATCGGCGTGGCGTGGGGCGGGATCATTCGCACGCTCCGGTCGCGCGAACCGTGGGCGCCGCTCGATCCGTCGCAGGTATGCCGCGCCGGCGAGTCGGGCCACGTGTGGACGCTGACTCCCGCGCTCATGCGCGGCTACCTCGACCGCGACGATCTCACCGCGCAGGTCGTCGGCGGGGGCTGGTTCGCGACCGGTGACATCGGCGTGATCGACGGGCGCGGCTGGCTGGTGCTGCGCGGGCGCGAGCGCGAGGAGATCAACAAGGGCGGGATGAAGGTGTACCCGGGCGATATCGACGGCGTGGTGGAGCGCTTCCCCGCCACCCTCGACGTGTGCACGTTCGCGTACTCCGACGCGCTCCTGGGCGAGGACGTCGGCGTCGCGGTGGCGCTCAAGCAGAGCGATGACGCCACGCTGCGCGAGCTCTACGAGTGGAGCCGGCACCACCTGGCCGCGCACCAGTTGCCCCAGCGCTGGTACGTGCTCGACGAGATCCCGCGCACCTCGCGCGGCAAGGTGAACCGCGCGCAGATCGCGGAGCACTGCGCATCGCAGCACCCCGTCGACATGGCGATCATGCGCGCCATGCCGCGCGAGCGCGGGCAGGACTGAGCTTTGGCCCTGCATGAGGACCTCATCTCGTCCTTCGCGCAGTGGAGCCCGGCCCTGGCGTCGGGAATCGCGCGCGACACGCCGCTGCTCACCTCGGGCCGGGTCGATTCCGTCGCGCTGTTCCAGCTCCTCCTGTGGATCGAAGGCCGGATCGGACGCCCCCTCGACGTGACCACCATCGACATGCCGGCGCAGTGGGACACGATCGACTTGATTGTCGCGTTCGTGGAGCGGGAGAAGCGCGCGTGAGCGTCGAGGTCATCCGTTACGACCCCTCGCTCAAGGAAGAGCTGGTCGATTTCCGCCGCGTTACCTACGAAACCGGCTTCCCCGAGAGCCGCGACTACCTCGACTGGAAATACGAACAAAACCCCTACATCGGCGAGACGCTCTTCTACATTGCCCGCGCTGGCGGTCGCATCATCGGCATGCGCGGCATGTACGGCACGAAATGGGAGTGCGGGCGCGAACGCGATGCGGTGGTGCTCCCGTGCGCGGACGACTTCGTGGTGGATCCGGAGCATCGAAACAGCGGCGTGGTGACCCTCATCATGCGTGATGCGCTCGCCGACCTCGCGCGCCGCGGCTACGACTACGTGCTCAACACCAGCGGCGGACGCATCACCGTGATGTCGTCGCTGGCGGCGGGGTGGCGAAGCGCGGGCGCGGTGGAACCCATGGTGCGGCGGTCGACACCGGAAAGAGCGCGCCAGGTGGTTCGCGCACGGGTGCGGCGCGTTCCCGGCCTATGGCGGCTCGCGCGCAGCAAGAGCGCCAACCTCATCTCATCCCCGGAGCCGTTCCGCCGCGTCGACGCGATGGGCCGCGTGGCCACGCCGACGGGCGGCTCGATCGTCGCGGAGACGATGCCGCGTGTCGCGGCGATGGCGTTGCTGGTGGAACGCCTGCCCTACGACGGTCGCATCCGCCACGTGCGCGACGCGGAATACCTCGCGTGGCGCTATCGCAACCCGATCCGCCAGTACCGCTTTTTCTATTACGAGCACGAAGGGCGCGTGGACGGATACCTGGTGCTCGCGCGCTACATCGAGTGCCAGCTGCCCACGCTCCCGTTTCACATCGTGGACTGGGAGGGTGCGAGCGACTCGATTCGCGCGGAGCTCCTGCAGTGCGCGACGCGGGTGGCAAGGATTGCGGAGCTGGGGACGTGGGCCGCGGGGCTGTCGGAGGCGGATCGCGCGCATCTCGCGCGCGCCGGGTTCGAGCCCGCCGACATGGAGATGCGCAAGCGCGGCATGCCGTGCATCCTGGTCAAAAGCCTGCGCGGCGCCGCGCCGGAGTCGTGGTCGCTCCACGGAACACGGCTGCTGGACCCCGCGCGCTGGGACCCGCGGCTCGTCTACACGATGCACGGCTGAGAAGCCTCACGCGCGGGTGGCCGCGAACGGGGCCGCCCCGGAGGGCGAGACATTTAGTGCGAAGTCGCGGATGGCTCGCGCGACAGGGGCTGTTCGCGGACAGGACCCGCGCGGCCTCACAGTCACGAGCGGTCCATCGTGTTCGGCATCGCGACGGCGACCACTTCACCCTTCGCCGTGACCACGCCGTTTGCCGACAGCGTCACCTCGACGATCGCCTTGCGCTCGCTGCGCTCCCTGATGCGGCCGCGCGCCTCGAGCGCGGGCCCGAGCGGCGTGGGCTTCATGTAATCCACCTTGAGAGACGCGGTGACAAAGCGCGGCGACGGGACCGTCCCGACGTCGTGCCCCGACGCTTTCACGGCGGCGGCCGACGCGGTGGCCATGGCGTGGCAGTCGATCAGCGCCGCGATGAGCCCGCCGTAGACGAATCCGGGCACGGCGGTGTCCTGCGGGTTGGGCGTAAAGCGCGTGACGCTCTCGTCGCCCTCGATGCGCGTCTTGAACTGGCGCCCGTGCGTGTTCAGCCTGCCGCACCCGAGACAGTGGGAGAATCCTTCGGGATAGAAATCCTGGACGGCTGGTGACGGGTTGCTCATGGGTTACCTCGACTGGACCCGGGCGCCCTTCCACTGCTCGAGCATCCACGCGTACTCGGTCGCCACTTCCTTCAGGTAATCGTAGCGACCCGAGGCGCCCTTGTGGCCCTCGGTCATGCGCGTGCGCAGGATGACGGGGTTGTCGTCGGTCTTGAAGTCGCGCACGCGCGCGACGAACTTGGCTGGCTCCCAGTACTGCACGCGGCGGTCGTGGAAACCGGCGAGGACCAGCATGGGCGGATAGGCCTTGCGCTCGATGTTGTCGTAGGGTGAGTAGGAGAGAATGTACTCGTAGAACTTGCGGTCGGCCGGGTTGCCCCACTCATCGTACTCGATCACGGTGAGCGGCAGCGTGGCGTCCAGCATGGTGTTGAGCGTATCGACGAACGGCACCACCAGCACGGCCGCGCGCCACAGATCCGGACGCATGTTCACCACCGCGCCGATCAGCATCCCGCCCGCGCTTCCCCCGTAGCAGATCATGCGTCCTGCGCTGGTGTAGTGCCGCGCCACCAGGTGATCCGCGCAGGCGGTGAAATCGGTGAAGCTGTTGCGCTTGTAGAGGAGCTTTCCCTTCTCGTACCACGCGCGCCCCAGCGCGCCGCCGCCGCGCACGTGCGCCATGGCGAAGATCACGCCGCGGTCGAGCAGGCTCAGGCGGTTCGCCACGAAGTGCGGTTCGATGCAGACACCGTACGCGCCGTAGCCGTAGAGCAGGAGCGGCGCGCTGCCGTCGCGCGTCACGTCCTTTCTGTAGACCAGCGTGATGGGGATCTTCGTCCCGTCCGTCGCGGTGGCATCGAGTCGCTCGCTCTGGTAGTTCGCCGGGTCGAAGTCGCCGAGCACCGCATCGCGCTTGCGCAACTCGAGCGTGCGCGCGTCCATTCGATAGTCGTAGATCGTGCGCGGGGTCGTGAGCGACGAGTAGCCCAGCCGCACGGTCCCGGTGCGGTATTCGAGATTGCGGTCGACCGCCACCGTGTAGACGTGTTCGTGGAAGGCGACGTGGTGCGAATCGCGCGTGCGCAGGTCGAGCACGCGGATGCGCTTCTGCCCGCCTTCACGCTCCGTGATGACGAGATGGTGCTCGAAGCCGTCGAGCTGCTCGAGCTTGACCGCGGGGCGATGCGCGATGACCTCCACCCACGCGTCGCGCCCGGGGTCGTCCAGCGGCGCTTCGAACACGCGGAAATTGAGCGCGTCCTCGTTGCTCAGGATGAAGAACGAATCGCCCGAGTGCACCAGGTGATATTCGACGTTGGGCCGGCGCTCATGCACCATGCGCAGCGGTGCGGTGACGTCGCCGGCGCGGCGGTAGCGCACCTCGGTGGCCGAGTGGCTCTCCATGGTGACGAACAGGAACTCGCGGCTGAGCGACATCTCGATGCCCACGTAGAACGACGCGTCCGGCTCGCGGTGGACTTCGGCGTCGCCGGCGGCATCCGTGCCGAGGATGTGCCGTCGCACCACCCAGGGCCGCATCTGGTCGTCGAGCTCGAGGTAATAGAACGACCGGCTGTCGTTCTCCCACTCCACGTCGCTCGCCACGTTGGAGATCGGACCGTCGATGATCCGTCGCGTGGCGATGTCCATCACGAACAGGTCGTAGGTTTCGGCGCCGCTGGTGTCGACCGTGTAGGCGAGCAGGCGGTGATCCGGGCTCACCTCGCGCACGCCGCTGTGAAAGTACGCGCGGCCCTTCGCGACCTCGTTCTCGTCGAGCAGGATCTCCTCGGGCGCGCCCGCCGGGTCGCCGTGACGGCGGCAGAATATCTCGTACTGTCTCCCCTGCTCGGTGCGCACGTAATAGTAGAAGTCGTCGCGACGCGCCGGCACCGACGAGTCGGTCTCCTGGATGCGCGCCACCATCTCGGCGTAGATCTCGTCGCGTTCGGCGACACTGCTCGCGAGCAGCGCATCGGCGTACGCGTTCTCCGCGTTGAGGTGGGCGATGACGTCGGCATTCTCGCGGTCGCGCAGCCAGTGGTACTCGTCGATGCGCGTGTGGTCGTGCATCGTCACGGCGTGCGGGATCTTCCTGGCGACGGGGGGCTTCACGGGTGACGGCGCTCCGCGGGTTCGTCTTCGCTGGACCAGAGGTGCGCGTAGGAGAGCGCGTTGCCGGTGTTGAACAGCACGACGATGTCGCCATCGCCGATCCAGCCCTGCTCGCGAAGCTTGCTGAAAGCGGCCAGCGTCGCGCCGCCCTCGGGGGCGGCGAGGATGCCCTCGGTTTGCGCGATGGTGTTGGCGCCGTCCATGAGCTCATCGTCTGTGACTTCCACGGCGGTTCCGCCCGACGCGCGCAGGCACTCCAGCATGAGCATGTCGCCGACGGCGGCGGGAACGCGCAGCCCGTCGGCCACCGTCCGGGCGCCCTGCCACGGCGTCGCCGTCGGTTCGCCGCGCTCGAACGCGCGCACGATGGGGGCGCACCCGGTCGACTGCACGCTCACCATGCGCGGGCGGTGACCGTCGATCCAGCCCATCGCTTCCATTTCGTCGAAGGCCTTCCACATGCCGACCAGCCCGGTCCCGCCGCCGGTGGGATAGATCACCACGTCGGGTAGTGACCAGGCGAGCTGCTCGGCGAGCTCGTAGCCGAGCGTCTTCTTGCCCTCGAGCCGGTACGGCTCCTTGAGGGTCGACAGGTCGAAGCGGCCGAACGTTTCAGCGTCGGCCAGCGACGCGCGCCCGCAGTCGGTGATGAGTCCGTCGACCAGGTGTACGGTGGCGCCGAGCGCACGGCACTGCGCGATGAAGTTGAGAGGCACATCGGCGGGCATGTACACATGTGCCTCGAGCCCGGCCCGCGCCGCGTAGGCGGACATCGCACAGGCGGCGTTTCCGGCCGACGGCACCGTGACCGCGCGCACCCCCAGCTCGGCCGCGCGCGAGATCGCAACCGCCATTCCGCGCGCCTTGAACGACGCCGTCGGGTTCATGCTCTCGTCCTTGATGTGCAGGTTGGCGAACCCGACGCGCGCACCGAGGCGCCGCGCATGCACCAGCGGCGTACCGCCCTCACCCAGGGTGAGGCGATGATGCGGATCGAACACGGGCTGAAGCTCGGGGAATCGCCACACGCTGTTGGGCCGGCGGGCGAGATCGACGGGATCGAGCGAGATGGCGTATCGCGCCGCGTCGAGGTCGTAGCGCGCCAGCAGCGGCCGGTTGCAGTCGGGGCAGAGATGGGCGAGCTCGTCCGCATCCACGCGGCGAGCGCACCGG
>DASVAK010000128.1:0-7655 GCA_036376395.1 Candidatus Krumholzibacteriia bacterium | reverse complement strand
CCTCGGTGGACCTCGACGCCGACAAGAACGTGTGGATTCGCAACCAGGACCTCACCGTCGAGCTGGAGGGCGACCTCATCCTGAACCGCGACGAGCGCGGGCTCTACTTCCGCGGCGACATGAGCATCCTGCGCGGGTCGTACTACGTGGCGGGCAACAAGTTCGAGATCACCGACGGCACCTTCGACTTCTCGGCGTCGGAAACGCTGCGCCCGTCGATGCAGATCAACGCCTACACGCCGTTCCTCGGTGATGTCAACAACCCGGCCGGCACGCCGTCTTCTTCGAGCGATGACAACATCTACCTGGCGCTCACCTGGCCCTACGACGAGAAGGAGCCGCGCATCAAGCTCAGCTACGAGGGCGCGCCCGGATACTCCGACGCGGAGATCTGGGCCATGCTCGGACGCAACAGCATCGGCGCCGGCGTGGCCACCAACGCGCTGCAGCGCGTGATCGACTCGCAGATGACCGGCGGCGTGGACGTCCAGGTGGGTCAGCGGCGCATCGACCCCAAGAAGAGCGAGACCGAAACCACCGTCGGCCTGCAGAAATACCTGTGGCAGGACATCTATCTGCGTTACCAGCGCGGGTTCTCCACGCAGAGCGAGCAGGAGGTCAGCGTCGAGTACCGGCTGGGCAGGCGATTCCTGATACGTTCCCAGATGATCCAGAACTCCCGCAAGAGGACGAGCGCGACGCCGGGGCAGTACTACGACGAGTACAACGTCGACTTCAAGTATCGCTTTGAATTCTGAGGGTTTGTTCCTTGTGAGACGGGCCCGGCACTCCCTATAATTATTGGGTACTGGTGGGACCCCACGCCCGTCGCTTCCCGATGAAACGCGCTTTTGCAGTATCCGCGCTGGCCGCCATCCTCCTGGCCGTGGTGCTCTCGAGCCCCGGCCGTGCGCAGGGGTTCGGCCGCAACAAAATCCAGTACCACAACTACGACTGGCAGGTGCTGAGCACCCCGCACTTCGACATCCATTACTACAAGGGTGCCGAGGCCTTCGCCGTCCGCGCCGGGCTCGTGCTCGAGGATAGCTACGACCGCTATTCCGTGACCCTGAAGACGGTGCTGCCGTGGCGCGTGCCCGTCATCCTCTACTCGAACCACTCCGACTTCCTCGAGACCAACGTCGAGTCGGGCCAGCTCTCCGAGGGCGTCCAGGCCTTCGCCGAGCCGTCGCGCCGCCGCATCGTGCTGCCGTTCACCAGCTCGTTCAAGGAGTTCCAGCACACCGCCATCCACGAGCTGGCCCACGTGTTCACGTTCAACATCGTATACAACCGGATGCTCGACAACGTGTTCACCCGCAACTATCTCTTCCCGATGCCGCTGTGGGTGGCCGAGGGCCTGGCCGAGTACCTGGCGGTGGGCTGGGACGCCGACTCGGACATGTTCGTGCGCGACGCGGTGCTCGAGGACTACATCGTGCCGTTCCACATGGTGGGCGGGTTCTACGTCTACAAGGAGGGCCAGTCGGTCTTCAACTACATCGAGCAGACATACGGCAAGGAGAAGGTGCTCGAAATCCTGCAGTCGCTGGGCGGGACGCGCAGCGCGCAGGTCGCCCTCCAGCGCACCATCGGGCTCACCGAGGACGAGCTCTACGACCAGTGGATCAAGTCGCTCAAGAAGCACTACTGGCCGCTCTATCCCGACAAGCAGGACATCAACGACGTCGGCCGCCGGCTCACCGACCACATCAAGGACCACGGCTACTACAACACCAAGCCGATCCTCTCGCCCGACGGCGAATCGATCGTGTTCTTCTCCGACCGCTCCGGCTTCATCGAGATCTTCGTGATGTCGGCGCTGGACGGGAAGATCATCCGCAAGGTGGTGAGCGGGTCGCGCTCGAACCGCTACGAATCGCTCCATGTGCTGACCGGCGCGCTCTGCTTCGACCCGGCCGGCGACCGCGTGGCGTTCGTTGCCAAGTCGGGCGGGCACGACGCGCTGTTCGTGCGCAACTACAAGACCGGCGCCGAGCGCCAGTACAAGGTCGAGGCCAACGCCCTGGCCGGGCCGGCGTGGAACCCGACGCGCGAGGAGATCGTCCTGTCGGCCACGTATCACGGACAGACCGACCTGATCTCGGTGGATCTGAAGGACGGGTCCGTGAAGCGGCTCACGAACGACGCCGCCGACCAGCTGACACCACGCTTCTTCCCGGACGGGAAGCAGATCGCGTTCGTCTACTACCCCGACGTGACGGTTCCGGTGCCGTCGGATTTCACGAGCGGCGAGAACAAGCGCAAGCTGGCCGAGATCGATTTCCTCTCGCCCAACAACGTGATCCACGACGAGACCTTCGACATCTGGGAATACGACATGACGACGGGCCGGATGCGCCCGCTGGTGGAATCGCCCGGCGACGACACCGAGCCGTACATCATGCAGGACAACAAGACCATCATTTACGCGTCGGACGAGTCGGGCGTGAACAACCTGCACACCGGCAACATCGAGACCCGGCAGTACCACCGCTGCACCGACGTGCTCGGCGGCCTGTTCACCCCCAGCGTGCACGAGGAGAAGGGGCGCATCGCGTTCTCGGCCTTCGTGCGCGGCGGCTGGGACGTGTACGTCTCCGACGACCTGACCACGATGCTCGCGCGCAACTACCCGCAGCCGGAGAAGTCGGTGCTGGCCTACGCGCCGGCGTCGAACCGCCTGCCTCCGGCGGCCGATTCGACGGCGTCGCTCCCCGATACCGCGACGACGATGACGATGCACGAGGTGACGAGCGCGAGCGAGCAGGCCGGCGACATCGACGTCGATACCTACGAGCCCAAAGCGCACCCGATGACGCCGCCCCCGGCCGACCCGTCGGCCGACGAACACGGCGGCTCGGGCGCCACGTCCACCTCGCTGGCGACGTCGCACGTGGGAGTGCGCGCGCCCCAGCCCGGGACCGGCGACGAGGAGCCGCAATCGCGCGGCGCCACCGTGCACGACTACAAGATGCGGCTGGCGCCCGACTTCATCGGCGCGGGCGGCGGCGTGTATTTCTCGTCGACGTACGGGTTCGGGCTCGCCAACAGCATTGCGCTCTCCGACATGCTGGGCGACCACCACATGATTTTCGCGTTCAACCTGTACCAGGACATCGCGCAGTCGGACGTTCTGCTCGCGTACACCTACCTGCCGCGGCGGGCCGATTTTTCGGTGGGGGCCTACCAGTTCAGCAGCTTCTTCGACAGCCGCGTCACGTCGGTGGGCGAATCGTTCAGCAGCGCGCGCCTGTTCAGCGAGCGCAATTACGGCGTGTTCGGACAGATGAGCCTGCCGTTCAACAAGTTTTACCGGATGGAGACGAACCTGCAGGCCTACTACTCGGAGCGCCAGTTCTTCGAGAACTCGGTGGTCGGGTCGGATTTCTATTACACCGCGTCGGATCGCTCGCAGCGCCGGCTGATCGAGCCCGCGCTGGCGTTCGTCCACGATTCATCCTTCTTCGGGCCGTTCGGCCCGGTGGAGGGGTCGCGCTGGCGCGCGTCGCTCGCCCACGGTGTGGCGTTCAACAACCGCGACGTCTCGCGCACGACGGGCTACCTAGACTGGCGCTGGTACAACACGTTGTTCTGGCGCAATTCCATCGCGGTGCGGCTGACCGCGGCGGGGAGCACGGGCGAGGACCGCCGCGTGTTCTACCTGGGCGGGCCCACCACCCTGCGCGGCTACGACTATCCCGACCGCTCGCGGCCGCTCTCCGGGCTCGAGGGCACCAAGATGTGGATGACGAGCGTCGAGTACCGTTTCCCGCTCTTCGACTACATCATCTTCGGCTGGCCGGGGCGCTGGGGATTCAGCAACATCGGCGGCACGGTCTTCTTCGACGTGGGCCACGCCTGGTACGACCGCTGGCCCAAGACCATCAACACCGACCTGGGCCACTTCCAATTGCAGGACGCGCAGGCCGACGTCGGCTTTGGCGTCTACATGGACGTGGGCTTTTTCCTCGCGAGCTTCCAGTTTGCCTGGCCGACCGACCTGTACCGGTTCGACCAGGACATGCAGTTCCACTTCTGGATGGGGCCGACGTTCTGACGTTCTGATTTCCGGGCGGAAAATGAAACACGCGAAGGCGGCGAGCGATGCATCGCCTTCGCGTGATTCCCAATGCAACGGAGCGCGGGCTCCGGCTCGCTTGTTGCGGGCGACCGGCTATTCGCTGCCGGCCGTCTCGTCGTCGCGATTCTGCCGGGTGTCGCGATTCTCCTCTTCCTCGTCCATCCCGGGAGTCCGGTTCGTCCGGTCTGTCCCGGTCTGACCCGGCCGCCCCGTCTGGCCTTCGCGATCGCGCGTGGTATCGTCGGTACCGCCGCGGTTCATCCCACCCTGGCCGCCCGTCTGGCCGCCACGGTTGGGGTCGTCCTGGCCGTAGCCGCCCTGGCCACCGGTTCCGCCGCGGTTCGGGTCATTCTGCCCGCCGCCCATGCCACCCTGGCGATTCATGTCGCCGCCCTGACCACCACGGTTGGGGTCGGTCTGCCCGGGACGATTGGGATCGTTCGGGCCGCCGCGCCTCTGTTGCTGAGCCATAATAATGCCCTCCAAGATTGACGTTGTTTTGTGATCCAGTTGAGGAACAACTCCAAGCTAGGGGGCGGGCTGCCATCCCGGAATACCGCGGGTTCCCAATTCCGGTTTCCTGACGGGTGACTTACGGATTTTCCCTCGGTAATAATTCTCGGAGTAATTCGCCTGCTATGATACCGTCTCACGGTTGCGCCGCTATGTCCTCCGTCCTCCTCAACGAACGCCAGCAGGAAGCCGTCCTCGCCACCGAAGGACCGGTGCTCGTCATTGCCGGCGCCGGCAGCGGCAAGACCCGCGTGCTCACCGAGCGCATCGCCCACCTGGTGGGCGACCTCGGCGCGGCTCCGTGGGAGATCCTCGCCTTCACGTTCACCAACAAGGCCGCGCGCGAGATGAAGGAGCGCCTCGAGCGCACCGTTCCGGGTGCGACCGAGTCGATGTGGGTGGGGACGTTCCACGCCACCGGCGTGCGCATCCTGCGCCGCCACGGCGAGATGGCGGGGGTGAAGCGCGACTTCACCATCCACGACGCCGACGACAGCGTGAACCTGGTGAAGTCGATCCTCTCGCGCCATCCCAACGACGCGCGCTTCGTCAAGTCGCCGCGCGTGCTGCGCGACATCATCAGCCGCATGAAGAACGACCTCATTCCGCCCTCGCTGGCCGCGCAGAAGGCGGTCAACGCGGCCGACGAGCGCTTCGCGGCGCTGTACGCGGAGTACGAGAAGGAGCTGCGCCGGCAGAACGCGCTCGATTTCGATGACCTCATCATGAAGGTGGTCGAGTTGTTCGCCGCGAGCGACGAGGCGCGCGAGGCGTATGCGCGCCGCTTCCACTACATCCTGGTCGACGAGTTCCAGGACACCAACCCCATCCAGATGGCGATGATCGACGGCCTCTCGTCGGTGCACCGCAACCTCTTCGTGGTGGGCGACGACGACCAGTCGATCTACAGCTGGCGCGGCGCGCGCGTCGAGCACATCCTCGAGTTCGAGCACCTCTATCCCAACACGCGCCTGATCCGGCTGGAGCAGAACTACCGTTCGACCCAGACCATCCTGGACGCAGCCAACGGCGTCATCGAGCACAACCGCAGCCGCAAGGGCAAGCGCCTGTGGACCGACGCCGGCGGCGGCGAGAAGGTGCGCGTCTCCGCCAGCGCGGACGACGAGTCCGAGGCCCTCTCCGTGATCGGCATCGTGCGCAGGGAAGTGGAATCTGGCACTGCTTTGAAGGAAATCGCGATCCTCTACCGCACCAACGCGCAGTCGCGCGCGCTGGAGGACGTGTTCAAGATGGGCTCGATGCCGTACCAGATCATCGGGTCGGTGAAGTTCTACGAACGCGCCGAAGTGCGCGACGTGCTGGCGTACTGCAAGGTGCTGGCGAATCCCGCCGACGACATCTCGCTCAAGCGCATCATCAATGTCCCGCGGCGCGGGATCGGCAAGACCACGGTCGACCAGATCGAGACGTGGGCGCTCGAGCGCGGCATTCCGATGCTGGAGGCGCTCCAGCAGATGGGCGGGAGCCTGGGCTCCGCCGCGGTGGCGCGCTGCCGGTCGTTCCTGGATACGTACAACGGGCTCAAGCTGCTCGCCGACACCGAGGTGGCGCCGCACGTGGTGGACGCCATTCTCAAGCAGACCGATTACATCAAGTACCTGAACGAGAATTATCCCGACGCCGAGGCGCGCGTCGAGAACGTCGAGGAGCTCCTCTCGGCCGCGCACGCGTACGCCGAGGGCGCGGAAGACAAGTCGCTGCGCGCCTTCCTGGAGGAAGTGGCGCTGGTGGCCGACGTGGACACGCTCGATTTCGAGGCCGGTCAGCTCACCCTCATGACGCTGCACAACGCGAAGGGGCTCGAGTTCAGCACCGTCATCATCACGGGCCTCGAAGAGGGACTGTTCCCGCACTACAACTCGATCGACAGCCCCTCGGCGGTGGAGGAAGAACGGCGCCTGTTCTACGTCGGCATGACGCGCGCGCGCAAGCGGCTCTTTCTCACCTTCGCCGGCATGCGCCGGCGCATGGGCATGCTCGAGGGCGGCGTGCCGTCGCGCTTCCTGAACGAGATCCCGGAGGCGTGCCTGGATACGCCGGTGGAGGCGCTGGTCACACCCGTCAGCACGATGTTCCCGTCGTCGCAGAGCCTGCGCTCGCGCTGGCAGCCGCGCACGCCCTACGCCGACGAGTACGCGCAGTCGTCTCCGCCCGACGAGGATTCGTATTCGCAGGAGCACCACGCGCCGGCGTCGACGGCGAAGGCAAAGACCGGCGGTGGCGCCGGCTACGTCGTGGGCACGCGCGTCATACACGACCGCTTCGGGAAGGGAATCGTCCGCCGCGTGGAAGGCAGCGGCGACCAGACGCGCGTCACCGTCATCTTCGATTCCGGCGGCGAGCGCAAGTTCCTGGTCCACTACGCGCCGATGCGACCGCTGTAGCGAGATTGACGCGCGCGGGTGGCGCCGGTGACAGGACCCGCGAGCGAACGGAGAGTGCAATGTCCAAGATCAATCGTGACGTCGTTGCGCACCTGGAGAAGCTGGCGCGGATCACGCTCGCACCCGACGAGGTCGAGATGATCACCGGCCAGCTCGACCGCATCGTGGCCATGGTGGAATCACTGCAGGCGGTGGACGTGAGCGGCGTCGAACCCACGCAGGGCATGTCGCACGAGCGCCCGGCCGAGAACGAACACGTGCGCGCCGACGAGGTGACGCCCGGACTCGACCGCGCCGCGGTGCTCGCGCAGGCGCCCGACGCCACGAAGGAATTCTTCCGCGTGCCGCGCGTGATAGGAAGGGACGAGGAGTCGTGAGCGACCTCGGCACCCTGACGATCGCCGGGCTCCGGCGGCGCATTGCCGCCGGCGAGGTGACGCCCCTGGATGCGGCGGACGCGGCGCTCGAGCGGATCGAAGCACGCGACGGTGAGGTTCACGCCTTTCTCCACGTCGACCATGAGCGTGTGCGCGAACGCGCGAAGCAACTCAGCGCGCACGAGGGCAACGGCGCGCTTCACGGTGTGCCCGTCGCCATCAAGGACAACATGTGCCTGCGCGGCACGCCCACCACGTGCGCCTCGAAGATCCTCG
>DASVAK010000121.1:0-7673 GCA_036376395.1 Candidatus Krumholzibacteriia bacterium | reverse complement strand
TCGACGGTTATACGAGCACCTCGCAGGTGCCCGACTACGAGCGTTTCCGCCTGGGCGGCAACCGCCGTTACGGGATGCGCGGATACGACTTCTACGAATTGGTTCCGCGCGGCAACGACGCCTTCACCGGCGGCCGTTTCTACACGATCACGGTGGCGCAGATCGAATTTCCGATCGTGCCGCCCACGGTGTACGCGCGCACGTTCTTCGACCTCGGCAACACCTGGAACAGCTTCGAGGGCGCCGAGATTGGAGACGGATATCGCGGTGCGGGCCTGGGCGTTCTGATCGAGCTGCCGATGATCGGGATGCTCGGGTTCGATTACGCGTACGGATTCGATCGCCTCGGAGGCGGACGGTGGGAGCCGCACATCACGTTCGGCTCCGGTTTCTAGAGGTTGCTTGAACACTGGCCGGGCGCCAGAGTGGACGACAAAAGGAGTGTAACCCGATGAGAAAACAGTTTATTGCCATGACGGCGCTGGCCCTGGCGGTGGTCGCCGGCACGGCCGTTTCTTCGATTGCCCAGACCATCAAGATTGGCTACATTGACTCGATAAAAATCTTCGCGGAGAACAAGGAAACGCAGGATGCCGAGCGCGTTTATCGCAACGACGTCCAGCAGTGGGAGGCTCAGAAGCAGCGCTACGAGGCGGACCTCGCCAAGATGGGCGAGGAGCTCAACGCGCAGAGCCCGATGCTCTCCGAGGAAAAGAAGGCCGAGCGCCGCCTCGAGTTCCAGCGCAAGATGGACGAGTACAAGAAGTTCATGGAAGAGACCTTCGGCGACACCGGTCTTGCCGCCAAGCGCAACAAGGAACTCACCCAGCCCATCGTCGAGAAGATCAACAAGCTGATCGAGCGGATCGCCAAGGAACAGGGCCTCACCATGGTCTTCGACGTGGCCAACGCCAACATCGTCTACGCGGACAAGACCCTCGATCTGACCGAAGTCGTGCTGACCGAGCTGCGCAAGCAGCAGTAGGTTTCGGTTCGCAAACAGGAGCACCTTGGGTGAGCGCTGCTACAAGCTGGGTGAGCTTGCCGTGCTGGTGGGCGGCGAGCTCGAAGGCGACGCCGACCTGGTCATCCGTGGCGTGGCCGGGATCCGCGAGGCGCAGCCGGGTGACATCACCTTCGTCGCGAATCCCCGCTACGAGGAGTTCGTCGAGGCCACCCGGGCGTCGGCGATCCTCGCGGGGCACGGACTGAGCGCCGGCATCCCGCTGGTCCGCGTCAACGATCCGTATTACGCGTATTTCCAGGTGTTGAACCTTTTCGCGGGAGACACCGCGGCGCGCTACGCGCGCGGTGTTCATCCGCAGGCGTCGATCGACCCGGCCGCGCGCATCGGCAGCGACGTGTGCATCGGCCCGTTCTGCCACGTCGGAGCCGGTGCCTCGATCGGCGATGGCACCACGCTGGTTGCGGGCGTCTTCGTGGGCGACGGGGCCCGGGTAGGCGAACGCTGCCTCATTTATTCCCACGTCACCATCCGCGAGGGATGCCGGATCGGCGACCGGGTCATCCTCCAGCCCGGCGTCGTGGTCGGCTCGGACGGCTTCGGGTTCGCCCGTAAAGGCGCTTCGTACCAGAAAATACCCCAGATCGGGATCGTCGTGATCGAGGACGACGTCGAGCTCGGCGCGAACACCTGCGTCGACCGGGCGACCACCGGGGAGACCCGGATTCGCCGCGGGACAAAGATCGACAATCTGGTGCAGATCGCCCACAATGTGGCCCTCGGCGAAGACACCGTGATCGCCGCCCAGACCGGCATCTCGGGCAGCACCGAGGTCGGTCGTGGTGTGGTCATGGGCGGACAGGTCGGCGTGGGAGGCCACGTGACGGTCGGCGACGGCGCCGTGGTCGGGGCCCAGGCGGGCGTCACCAAGTCGGTTGCGCCGGGCACGACGGTGTCGGGCTACCCGGCGCGCGAGCACTCGGCCGCGCGCCGCATCCAGGCGCACATCGCCATGCTGCCGGAGTTGTTCCGGCGCGTGAAGGCGCTCGAGCGACGATTGCTCGAGCGGGAGAAGGGGGGCGAGAATGGTACGACAGCAACGGACGATCGCGAATGAGTTCGTCATCCAGGGGCAGGGACTGCACACCGGCAACCAGGTGACGATGCGCGTCAAGCCCGCGCCCTCCGGGGCCGGGATCACGTTCGTGCGCGTCGACCTCGATCCTCCCGTCGAGATTCCCGCCACCGTGACCAGCATTCCCGAATCGGTGTCGACGTATCGCAACACGACCATTTCCAACGGCGAGGCCGCCATCCACACCGTCGAGCACATTCTCGCCGCGTGCTACGGCCTCGGCATCGACAATCTCGTGATCGAGATGGACGGCAACGAGCCGCCCGAGCCGCCCAGCGGCACGTACGCGTCCTACGCGCAGGCGCTCGAGACGGCCGGCATCGTGGCGCAGGGCGCCCCGGCCGACGTGCTCACCATCGACCGCGCTGTCACCCTGAAAGAGAACGGCATCGAGATCAACGCCGTGCCCGCGGACGATTTCCGCGTGAGCTTCACCATCCAGTACGAGAACCCCCAGATCGGCACGCAATACGCGAGCTTCACCGTCTCGCCCGACGTGTTCGAGAAGGAGATCGCGCCGGCACGCACGTTCGTCATGTATGACGACGTCGAGCGCCTGCGCGGCATGGGGCTGATCAAGGGCGGCAGCCTCAACAACGCGATCGTGTTTCGCAACGACGGGGTCATGAACGAGGAATCGCTGCGCTTCCCGGACGAATGCGTGCGGCACAAGATCCTCGACCTGATCGGCGACCTGTCGCTCCTGGGCGCTCCCATTCGCGGCCACGTGCACGCGATCCGCTCCGGCCACGCCGCCAACGTGCGCTTCGTGCGCAAGCTCCACGAGCTGCACCAGCAGAAGAAGCGCTCGACCGCGCCCGCCGCGCCCGGCGTCTGGGACATCGGCCTGATCCAGGAGATCATGCCGCATCGCTATCCTTTCCTGTTGGTGGACCGGATTCTCGAGCTCGAGGACCGCAAGCGCGTCGTCGGCATCAAGAACGTGACCATCAACGAACCGTTTTTCACAGGGCATTTCCCGGGGCACCCCATCATGCCCGCCGTGCTGATCATCGAAGCGATGGCGCAGACCGGCGGCGTGATGCTGCTCAATACAGTGGACGATCCGAAGAAGTACCTCGTGTATTTCACCCGCGTGGACAAGGCCAAGTTCCGGCGCCCCGTGGTGCCGGGAGACCAGCTTCGTTTCGAACTCGAGATGAAGAGTCTGCGTCGGGGGATTTGCACGATGCAAGGATTTGCATACGTCGACGGCGTGCTCGCCGCAGAAGCCGAGCTGTCGTCGGTCATCGTGGAGCGCTAGCAACGGAGCGCGAACCGCGGCGCGCGGCCCCCGCACAAGGTGGGACGTGTGACGTGATCGCCGTGACAATGCCGGCGCCCCGCGGAAAGGGGCGCGATGAAAACCTACAACCTCAAGAAGACCGAGATCCACCCGACCGCGGTGATCCATTCGTGGGCACGCATCGGGGACGGCGTGAAGATCGGTCCGTACACCGTCATCGGCGAGAACGTCGAGATCGGCGAAGAGTGCGAGATCGGCTCCAACGTGCTGATCGAGGGCTCGACGACGATCGGCAAACGCAATCGCATCTTCCACGGCGCCAGCATCGGCACGGCGCCGCAGGACCTCAAGTATGGCGGCGAGCAGACGTTCGTCTCCATCGGGGACGACAACGTGCTGCGTGAATTCGTCACCGTCAACCTGGCCACCGGCACCGGCGAAACCACGACGGTCGGAAATCGCTGCCTGTTGATGGCCTATGTCCACGTGGCGCACAACTGCCTGGTGGGGGACGAGGTGATCCTGGCCAACGCGGTGAACCTCGCCGGCCATGTTCACATCGACAACTTCGCCACCGTGGGCGGGCTCACCCCCATCCACCAGTTCGTGCGTATCGGCAAGTATGCCTTCATCGGGGGAGGAAGCCGCGTCGAACGCGACGTTCCGCCCTACATGAAGATCGCCGGCAGTCCGCCGCAGATCTACGGCATCAACTCCATCGGTCTCGAGCGGCGCGGTTTCTCCGCCGAGAGCCGCGCGCTGATCAAGCGCATCTACAAGCTGCTCTACCGCGGCGACATGAATGTCACCCAGGTGCTCGAGCAGCTCGACGGTGACGACTGGGACAGCGCCGAAGCGGCCGAGATGGCGGAGTTCCTGCGTCACTGCGAGCGGGGCATCACGAAGTAGATCGTGGGACTGCGTATCGGAGTGGTGGGGACCGGCCGCCTGGGGCGTGCCCACGTGCGCGTGCTGCGGTCCCTGCCCGGCGTTGATTTCGTGGCCTGCCACGACGCGGACGCGGCGCGCGCGCGCGATGTGGCGGCGGAGTTCGGCGCCACCGCCTTCGATTCGCTCGACGAGCTCCTCGGCGGGGTGGACGCGGTCAGCATCGTGACGACCACGTCCGCCCACGCCGGGGTGGCGCTCTCCGCGCTCGACCGCGGCTGCGACGTCTTCGTCGAAAAGCCCATCACCGCCACCTCGAAGGAGGGCGAGCGCGTGGTGGAGAGCGCCGTGGCGAAGAACCGCGTGCTCCAGGTCGGTCACGTCGAACGATTCAATTCCGCCATCGAGACCGTGCTGCCCGCGGTGGGCGAGCCGCTCTTCATCGAAGTCCACCGGCTCGCGCCGTTCAACCTTCGCGGCGCCGACGTGTCGGTGGTGATGGACCTCATGATCCACGACCTCGACCTGCTGCGCCTGCTCACCGGCTCGTCACCAACCGACGTGCGGGCGAACGGCGCCGCGCTGCTCACCGCGGTGCCCGACATCGTGAACGCGCGGCTGGAATACGCCGGCGGTTGCGTGGCCAACGTCACCGCGAGCCGCGTGACCGCGTCGCCCATGCGCAAGTTCCGCGTCTTCTCCGCGCGCGGGTATTTCTCCATCGACCTGCTCACCGGCAGCGCGGTGCACTACCGCAAGGCCGACGGCTTCGCCGACCGGATCGCCGACGCGAAGCGCGACGGCGCGGCGTCCGTTGCCATGACCGACATAATCGCCGTACAACAGATGCGCGGCGACGGCGCCGAACCGCTGGTGAAGGAGCTGGGCGCGTTCTGCCGCGCGGTCGGCGAGCGGAGCCGTCCGCCCGTGACGGGCGAGGACGGGCTCGAGGCGGTGCGGCTGGCCGAGCGCATCCTCGATTGCGTGGGCGGCGCCCGCGCCTGACCACCGCACCGTGAACCCCATGCGCGCCACGCCACGCATCGTGCTGTGCGCCGGCGAGCTGTCGGGCGACATGCACGCGGCGCACGTGGTGGCGGCGATCCGCCGTCGCATGCCCGGCGCACGCATCACCGGCATGGCCGGCGCGCACTGCGCCGCGGCCGGGATGGACGTGCGCTTCGAATACCGCGACTACGCCGTCATCGGTTTCACCGGCATTCTCTCCAGCCTGCCGCGCTTCCATCGCCTCGAAAAGCGCATGCGCGCGCTCATCGACGATGCGGACCTGTTCATTCCCGTCGATTACCCGGGGTTGAACCTGCGCCTGTGCGATCACGCCCGCGCGCGCGGCAGGCGCGTGCTCTATTACATCGCGCCGCAGGTGTGGGCGTGGGGCGCGGGCCGCGTGGAACGCATGCGCCGGAGCGTGGACCGCGTGGCCGTCGTGCTTCCGTTCGAGACGGCGATCTACCGCGACGCCGGCGTGCAGGCCGAGTTCGTCGGCCATCCGTTCATCACCGACCACGAGCTGCCCGCGCCGCTGCCGCAGTCGGAACGCGACGGCGTGGCGCTGCTGCCGGGAAGCCGCACCGGGGAAGTGCGCGCGATGCTGCCGCTCTTCCTCGCGGCCGCCGAACGGCTCGCGCAGCGACGTCCCGGGCTCCGCATCATGGCGAGCCGCAGCCCGGTGGTGGATGCATCCGTGTACGACGAGCTGACGCGGCACGCGAAGGCCGGCATCGAATGGAGCGAGGGCGCGTCCGCGCTCCTCTCCCGCGCGCGCGTGGCGATGGTTGCATCCGGCACCGCCACGCTCGAGGCCGCACTGCTCGAAACTCCCCTCGTGGTCGCGTTCCGCACCGGCGCGCTCAACTACGCGCTCGCGCGACGCGTCGTGAAGATTCCCAATATCGGGCTCGTGAATGTGCTCCTCGGCGAGCAGGTGGCACCCGAGCTCCTGCAGGCGGCGGCGACGCCGGACGCGCTCGCGGCCGCGGTCGAGCGCCTGCTGGATGACCGCGCGCACCGCGACACGATGCTCGAGCGTTTCCGCGGGCTGCGCGATCAGCTCGGTCGCGGCGCCGGCAGCGAGCGCGTGGCGCAGATGGCGGAGGAGCTCCTGTCGTGAAGCCGCCCATGTGGCTGGTGGCGACCGTGGGCGCCGCGGTGATCCGCGCGCTCGGGCTCACGTGGCGGATCCGCGTCGAGGAGGGGAGCAAGCTCGATGCGGCGCGCGCCCTCTCGCCGCGGGTGATCTTCGTCTTCTGGCACGGCCGCCTGCTGCCACTCTCGTACACGCACCGCAATCGCAGGGTCCACGTGCTCGCCAGCGAACATGCCGACGGCGAGATGCTGGGCCAGACCATCCGCCGGCTGGGCTACGGCCACGTGCGCGGGTCGAGCACGCGCGGCGGGACGCGCGCGCTGCTCGAGCTGGTGGAGAAGGCGCGCGCCGGGTTCGACCTCGCGGTCACCGTCGACGGGCCGCGCGGACCCGCCGGCGTGGTGAAGGCCGGCGTGGTCGAGGTGGCGCGACAAACGGGCGCCGCCATCCTGCCCATCACCTGCGCGTCGGATCGCCGGCGCGTCTTCCGGTCGTGGGACGCGTTCGAGCTGCCCGCACCCTTCGCGCGCATTGTCGTGCGCTACGGCGACCCGGTGCGCGTGGAGCCGGCAGAGGCGGGCCGCGACGCGATCGAGCGACGGCGGCTCGACATCGAGCGCGAGCTCACCCGCATCACCGCCGAGGCGGATCGTTCGGCGCGGGGCGATCGCGCATGAACGCGCTCGCGCCGCTGTCGTGGCTCTACGGAGCGGGTGTGGCGCTCGAGCGCGGCCGGCGCTCGGTGCCCGGGCTGGGCGACGCCGACCGACCGCGCGTGGTCTCCATCGGCAACCTGGAGGCGGGCGGCAACGGCAAGACGCCGCTCGCGATGTGGTGGCTCGCGCGTGCGCTCGCGACCGGCGGGCGCGCGGCGTGCGTGAGCCGCGGCTACGGCGGCGCCATGCTCCCCGGCGTGGTGACGTGCGTGCTTCCCGGCGACGTCGCGGCCGCGGATGCGTCGGGCCTGCGTGTCCTGGCGCGCTCGCATCCGGATCTCGCCGCGATGGTGGGTGACGAAGGCGCGCTGGTGGCGGAGCGTGTGCCCGGGGCCATCGCGCTGTTCTGTGCCGACAAACGGCGCGCGGTGCATGCCGCCGTGCGAATGGGCGCCGACCTCGTCGTGCTGGATGACGGTTTCCAGAGCTGGGGAGTCGCGCGGCATACCGACGTGGTGCTGCTCGACGCGGACGCACCGCTCGACGGCGGGCATCTTCTGCCGGCCGGGCGCCTGCGCGAGAAACCGGATGCGTTGCGGCGCGCGGATGTCGTGGTGTTCAACGGCGCCGACACGCGCGCGGCCCTGGATGCCGCGCGCGATCGCGTCGCGCACTGG
>DASVAK010000119.1:0-5726 GCA_036376395.1 Candidatus Krumholzibacteriia bacterium | reverse complement strand
CGAAGCGCCAACACCGCTTCCATTCTTCCCAACGACGCCGGCCCGGCGCGTCGCTACGGCCGCACCATCCTGCTCCGGCGCAACATCATGGAATCGCCCGAGCTCTTCGACGTGGCAAGAGCCGCTTACGCGGCGGCGATGGAGGAGTCGTTCGTGTCGGCGTATCGCTCGGGCGGAGGGAGCAATCGCACCCTGTGGCACGAGATCGGTCATTACCTCGGCGTGGATCGCACGCGCGACGGGCGTGACCTCGACCTCGCGCTCGAGCAGGCCTCCGCGCCGCTCGAAGAGATGAAGTCGGACCTGGTTTCGCTCTACGTCGCGCCCGCGCTGCTCGAGATGGGTTTCTACAAACCCGAAGACCTGACGCCGCTCTACGCGAGCGGGGTCCGTCGCGTGTTGCTCAAGAACAAGCCGGATCGGTCGCAGCCGTACCAGACCATGGAGCTCATGCAGTGGAACTACTTCATGGACAAGGGCGCGCTCAGCTTCGATGCAAAGACGGCGCGCCTCTCCGTCCACCAGGAGAGATTCCACGACGCGGTGACGGCGATGCTGCGCGATGTGCTCGAGATCCAGGCCGCGGGTGACGCGAAGGCAGCCGAGGCATATATCACGAAGTGGACCACGTGGCGCGACGACCTGCACGAGCGCGTGGCGGAATCGATGCGCTCGAGCGAGAAGTACCGCTTCACGTGCATCACCTACGAGCTTCTCGATGCGCCGGACGCGGCCCCGCGCGGCATGAGCCGGACCGCGGCGCCCTGATGGACGAGCACTCAAGGCACGTGCACCGTGCCGAGCTGGAGATCGTCGCCGGGAGCTTCTTCATCAGCTTCTCCGGCGTCTTCGTCAAGATCGCGCACGTCGGCCCCACCTCGGCGGGGGTATACCGGCTCCTGTTCGGCGCGATTGCGCTGTTCCTGATCGCGCTCGCGCGCCGTGACACCTTCTGGAAGGGCTGGAACAACTTCCGCTGGGTGATCCTGGGCGGTGTCGCGTTCGCGGCCGACATCTACTTCTGGCACCGTTCCATCCACGACGTCGGCCCCGGGCTCGCCACCATCCTCGGCAACTTCCAGGTGTTCTTCATGGCGGCGGCGGGCATTCTCATCTTTCGCGAACCCGCGACGGCGCGCTTTCTCGTCTCGATACCCATCGCGATCGCGGGGCTGTTTCTCCTGGTCGGGCTCCGCTGGTCGCAGTTCGATGCGACGTACCGGCAGGGTGTCATTTTCGGCGTGTTCACCGCGGTGAGCTACGCGGCCTACCTGCTCTCGCTGCGCGGCGCGCGCCGCGAACACAACCGGCTCTCGGCGCCGGCCAATCTCACCTGGGTGAGTGCGTTCACCGCGCTCCTGCTCGCGCTCGCCGCGCTGGCCGGGCGCGAGAGCCTGCGCATCCCCGACGCGCGCACGGCCGTTGTGCTGGTCGCGTACGGCGTGCTCTGCCAGGCCCTCGGCTGGATCATCATCTCGCGCAACTTCCACCGCGTCCCGGCGTCGCGCGTGGCGCTCATTTTGTTGCTGCAGCCGGCGCTCACCTTCGTATGGGACATCCTGTTCTTCCATCGTGCCACCAGCGCCGTGGAAACGATGGGCGCGCTGCTCGCGATCGGCGCCATCTACCTGGGCGCGATTCGCACCGCGGCGCCGGCCGCGCCCGCGCGGGAGGCCGCATGAACTGGCGGCTGCTCGCGCCCCTGGCGCTGCCCGGACCCGTGATCGGTGCGCTGACCGTGGCGGGCGTGTTTCCGCGCGGCGCCGACCGCTGGGTCTGGCTCGTGGTGGTCGCGGCCGCGGCGGTGTTGATCGCGCGGCGCGAGCCCCGGCGCGCGATCAAACACGGGGCACTGATCGGCTTCTGGAACGGCGCCACCGCCACCCTGATCCAGGCCCTCTGGATGGACCCGCTGCTGGCCAACAACCCCTGGATGGTCGAGGCCTTCTCCCGGCAGCCGAAAGGCTTCGACATGGAATTCTTTCTGTTCATGCTGGTGCCGTTCATCGGGGTCGCGGGCGGCGCCGTGACCGCGCTGTTGTCGATTCTGTTTGTGCGCGTTCGCAATTCGGGCTAGCCTGTCGCCAATGAAGCACGCCACGTCGTCCGCGGCGGAGGGACGCCGCACCAAGATCGTCGCCACCCTCGGCCCAGCCAGCGAATCCCCCGACATGATCGAGGCCCTGATCGGGGCGGGCATGAATGTCGCGCGCATCAACATGTCGCACGGCACGCACGAATCGCAGGCGCGCATGATCGGCGCGGTGCGCTCGGTCGCATCCCGGCTCGGCGTGCACGTCCCCGTCCTGCTCGACCTCTCCGGGCCGAAGATGCGCATCGGCGCGCTGGCCAACGGCTCCGCGATGCTGCGCTCGGGCGAGAAGTTCATCCTCACGACGCGGCGCGTTCCCGGCGACTGGAAGGAAGTGTCGATCAGCTACGCGCCGCTCGTTTCCGACGTGGCGAAGGGCGACCGCATCCTGATGGGCGACGGCGAGATCGAGCTCAGCGTCGTGTCGAAGACCGACACCGACGTGGTGTGCGAAGTCGTGATCGGCGGCGAGCTCAAGTCGAACAAGGGCATCAACGCGCCCGGTGTGCGACTGAGCGAGACCGTGCCCACCGAGCAGGACCTGAAGAGCGTCGCGTTCGGCATCGAGCAGCAGGCGGATCTGTTCGCGCTCTCGTTCGTGCGCCGCGTCGAGGAAGTGAAGAAGTTGCGGGCGCTTCTGCGCGAAAAGGGAAGCGACATCCCAATCGTTACCAAGATCGAGAAGAAGGAAGCGCTCGAGGACCTCGGCGGCATCCTGGAAGTCTCGGACGCGGTGATGGTGGCGCGCGGCGACCTCGGCCTCGAGCTCCCCATCCAGCAGGTGCCGCTGGTGCAGAAGGACGTGATCCGCGCCGCGCTCGCCGCGGCGAAGCCGGTCATCACCGCGACACAGATGCTCGAATCGATGATCCAGAACCCGCGCCCCACGCGCGCGGAGGCGGCCGACATCGCGAACGCCGTGTTCGACGGGACCGACGCGGTGATGCTCTCCGGCGAGACCGCGTCGGGCAAGTACCCGGTGGAAGCGGTGCGCACCATGTCCGAGGTGGCGCAGGCAAGCGAGGCGCGCATCGACTACGCGACTCACTTCGCCAAGCAGGCCCCGGAGCCGGGCACGAGCATTCCCGAAGCGGTGGCGCACGCCGCGTGCGCGGTCGCGATCGAGATCGGCGCCGAGCTGATCCTGTGCTGCACGCGCTCCGGGCAGACCGCGCTCTACGTATCGAACCATCGCGCGCCGGTGCGCATCGCGGTGATCAGCCCCCACGAGCCCACGCTCAAGCGCACCATGCTGTACTGGAACACCATCTCGGTCCGCATCACCGGTGGCGGCGACACCGACACCATGATCGGCAAGGCCAAGGATGCCGTGGTGAGCGCGGGTCTCGCGAAGCGCGGCGACCGCGTGGTCGTCGTCGCGGGCGTGCCCGTCGACGTGCCCGGCACCACCAACATGATCAAGGCAGACGTGCTCTAGCTGGAGAGGCCGGCGAGGAAGCCGTGCTCAAAGACCGTTACCCCTACTATCTCGCCAACCGCCCCGTGCCCGCGAACACCGATCTCGCGGTGAACGACAAGTTCACCGGCGAAGTGGTGACGCGCGTCGCCATGGCGAACGACGCCGCGGTCGACGAAGCCATCGCGCGCGCGGTCGACGCGGTGGAGCCCCTGCGTGCGCTCGCCGCGTACGAGCGCCGCGACGTGCTCGCGCACTGCGTGTCGCGCTTCACCGAGCGCAAGGGCGAGCTCGCGGAGGCGCTCTGCATCGAGGCCGGCAAGCCCATCCGCGACAGCCGCGGCGAAGTGGAGCGTCTGATCGACACGTTCCGCATTGCCTCGGAGGAATCGACGCGCATGGTGGGCGAGGTGATGCCGCTGGACATCACGCCGCGCGCGCGCAGCTATAGCGGCATGTGGAAGCGCGTGCCCGTCGGCGTGTGCTCGCTGATCACGCCGTTCAATTTCCCGCTCAACCTGGTGGCGCACAAGGTGGCGCCGGCGCTCGCGGTGGGCTGCCCGTTCGTGCTCAAACCCGCGAGCGCGACACCCATCGGCGCGCTCATCGTAGGCGAAGTGCTCTCCGAGACGTCGCTCCCGCCGGGCGCTTTCTCCATTCTGCCGGTGCGAGGCGAGAATGCCGCGCGCTTCGTCGAGGACCCGCGCATCAAGCTCATCAGCTTCACGGGTTCGCCCTCGGTCGGGTGGGGACTCAAGCAGCGCGCCGGGAAAAAGCGCGTGCTGCTCGAGCTGGGCGGCAACGCCGCCGTCATCGTCGATGCCGATACCGATCTGGACGATGCCGTGACGCGCATCGTGTTCGGCGCCTTCTACCAATCGGGGCAGAGCTGCATCTCGGTGCAGCGCATCATGGCGCACCGGAGCATCTACGACGCCTTCCGCGACAAGCTGGTCGCGGCGACGCGCAAGCTCGTCGCGGGAAATCCGCGTCGCGAGGAAACCTTCATCGGCCCGATGATCTCCGAGGACGAAGCGGCGCGCCTCGATACCTGGATCCGCGACGCCGTCTCGCGCGGCGCGCGCGTGCTGTGCGGCGGGCGGCGCAACGGCGCGATGCTCGACGCCACCCTGCTCGAGAACGTGCCGACGGATTCCGACGTGTGCGCGCGCGAAGCGTTCGGCCCCGTCGCAGTGCTGTCGTCGTTCGATGATTTCGACGCCGCGCTCGACGAGGTGAACGACAGCATGTACGGCCTTCAGGCCGGCGTGTTCACGCGCGACATCTACAAGGCGCATCGCGCGTGGGACCGGCTCGAGGTGGGTGGGGTGATCGTGGGGGACGTGCCGTCGTGGCGCGTGGACAGCATGCCCTACGGTGGAGTGAAGGAAAGCGGCCAGGGCCGCGAAGGTATACGTTTCGCCATGGAAGAGATGACCGAAACCCGGTTGTTCGTATTGCGTACACCGGACGGCCAGTGACAGGCCGCGCGGTCCTGTCCGCGATCGGCTCGCGGGTCCTGTCACCGGCCACCCCGGACCAAACCGCCGCGCTCGTTATCGCGGCGGTTTGCCGGGGCCTCCGGCCCGCGCCACCCGCTCGCTTCGATCGTCATGTGCGTCTCTGTGTGACCAACCAAGGAAGGAAAGAACGAATGAAAGCGCTCTTTGTGTGTCTTGCGGTCGTGCTTTTCGGTGCTTCCGCCGTATTCGCGGCCGACAAGGATTTTGAAAGCGTCGCCAACGCGTACGTCGAGGATCTCCTCAGGATGAACCCCGAGATGGCGACGCTGCTCGGCGATCATCGCTACGACGCGCAACTGACCGACCGGTCGGCCGCGGCCATCGCCGCGCAGGTCAAGCTGAGCCGTGACTACCTTGCGAAGCTTGCCGCCATCGACCCGAAGACGCTGAACCAGACCAACGCCATCGACTACGAGATCCTCAAGTCGAACCTCGATCGCACCATCTTCGAGGCCGAGGAGCTCAAGGAGCAGGAGTGGAATCCCATCTATTACAACATGGGAGGCGCCATCTACTCGCTGGTCGCACGCGAGTTCGCGCCGCTCGACCAGCGCCTCGCCAGCGTGAAGGGACGGCTCGAAGCCATCCCGTCGGTCATCGCCGCGGCGAAGGCGAATCTCAAGAATCCGCCCGAGATGCACACGAAGACGGCGATCCAGCAGAACCAGGGCAACATTGCGCTGATCAAGGACGA
>DASVAK010000112.1:0-2366 GCA_036376395.1 Candidatus Krumholzibacteriia bacterium | reverse complement strand
GCGGCATGCATTCCGCATCGCGCGCGGCACCAAGACCAAACGCGACGTCTTCGTGATATCTCTCACCGCCGACGGCCTGACCGGCATCGGCGAAGCGTCGCCGCAGGAGTTCTACGGCGAGACACCGCTCAGCGTGCGCGCCGCGGTGCAGTCGATCGGGCGGTTGCTCGACGGCGAGCCCGAGGCGGTGCGTGCGCGGTTGAACGACCGCACGACGCCGTTGTACCGCGCCCTGGCGAAACACTCGTCGGTGCGCGCGGCCATCGACATGGCGCTGTGGGACCTGCGCGGCCAGCGCGAGGGCCGGCCGGTATGGCAACTCCTCGGCGCCGACGCGGAGCTCGCGCCGCAAACCTCGTTCACCATCGGCATCGACGTGCCCGAGGTCATCGACGAGAAAGTCGACGCCGCGGCGCCGTACAAGATTCTCAAGGTGAAGGTCGGCGTGCCCGGCGATCTCGAGATCCTCGACCGCGTCCTGCATCGCAGCGGGAAGACGGTGCGCGTCGACGCCAACGAGGGATGGGACCTGGAGACCGCGGTGGAGAAAACGCGGGAGCTCTACCGGCGCCACATCGAGCTGTGCGAGCAGCCGCTGCCGCACGCGGACGAGGACGATCTCCGGCAGTTGAAGCGCCTCTGCCCGCTGCCGGTGATTCTGGACGAGAGCATCGTCGACGAGCGCGACGTGGAGAAGAAGCACGACCAGGGCCACGGCATCAACATCAAGCTCATGAAATGCGGCGGCATCACGCCCGCGCTCGCGATGATCGAGCGCGCCGGAGCACACGGGCTCAAGGTGATGATCGGATGCATGCTGGAAACGTCGCTGGGTGTGACGGCCGCGGCGCACCTGAGTCCGCTGTGCGACTACGCCGACCTGGACGGAAACCTGCTGCTCCGCGACGATCCGTTCGAAGGCGTGAAGGTCGAGAACGGGAAGCTGATGCTGTCTGACGCGCCGGGACTCGGAGTGCGCCGGCGCGACGTCACTCCAGGATGATCATGGCCATGGCGTGATCGTCGCTGTGCGTGATGGTGACGTGCACGCGTGTGGCCCCCAGCTCCGCCAGCCGCTCCGCCGCCGCGCCGTTCAAGAACGCCTGCGGCGCTCCCGCTGGTCCCCGCCGCACCTCGATGTTCTGCCAGCCCACGCCCGCGCCCCAGCCCGTCCCCAGCGCCTTCATGCACGCCTCCTTGGCCGCGAAGCGCCCCGCGATGCGGGGAACCGGGTCCGCCCAGCGGCGCACGTAATCGCGCTCCACCGCGGTCAGGATCCGGTTGAGGAACTTCTCCCCGTACTCCGTGTGGACGCGCGCGATCCGCGCCAGCTGGATGGTGTCGATGCCGATGCCGCGTATCATGGGACGCGCATTATAGCCCACTCCACGCTTGCAGCGCGCCCACTTCCGCGCTAGGTTCGGCGCAGCGTGAATCCACATCGCCCGCCGCACACCACCCTCTCCCGCCGCAACCAGACCCTCGGGGTCATGAATGGCATGCTCGTCAACCTGGGCAATGCCTTCGTCGATCCGTTCACCGTGCTGCCCGTCTTCATCGCCACGCTCGGCGGCTCGAGCATCCTGGTTGGACTGGTCACCGCCGCGTTCACCGCGTTCTGGTTTCTGCCCCAGGTGTTCGTGGCCGGCATCGCGCAGGCGCGCCGGCGCGTGCTTCCCATCTACGCGGGGGCGTCGGTGTTTCGCTTCATTGGATTCGTGGGCGCGGGTGCGAGCATTTTCTTCATCGACCCCACCCATCGCGGCGTGATCATGGCGTGCGTGATCACCGGGCTCGCCGTCAACGCGTTCGCGGCCGGTGTCGCGGGTGTTCCATTTCTCGAGATCACATCCAAGACCGTGCCGGTGAACCAGCGCGGCGCGTTCTTCGGGGGCCGGCGCGTGGCGGGCGGCATCCTGGGCGTGGGCGCGGGCATCCTGATCGCGGCCGTGCTCGGCGGCGATCCGGGCGCGGTGTGGGCGCAAACGAAAGCCTACCGGTGGGTCAAGGACGCGGCGCTCGACGTGGGGCTCGCCGGGCATCCATTCCCGTACGACTACGGCATCCTCATCATCATCGGCGGAGTGATCTCGGCGGCCGGCGTGCTGTCTTACATGTTCGTCAAGGAACCGCCGGCCGAACACGTCGGAAAGCCGGTGCCGGTGCGCGAGCAGTTCGCGAAGGGATTCGCGATGCTGCGCTCGCTGGAGGATTACCGGGCGTTTTTGTGGATGCGGATCTTCTACCAGCTCACCGCGATGTGTTTTCCGTTCTATGCGACGTTTGCCTACGTACAGCTCGGCTTCACGCAGGCGACCGTCGGGCTGTTCGTTTCGATCTGGCTGGGTGCGGGCGTGTTCTCCAAC
>DASVAK010000083.1:0-5247 GCA_036376395.1 Candidatus Krumholzibacteriia bacterium | reverse complement strand
AGAACGTGCTGATCACGGCCGGTGCGACCAACGCGCTCTCCGCCACGGTGCAGACGCTGGTGGATCCGGGCGATGATGTGATGATCCTGGCGCCGCACTGGCCGTTCTTCCGCGGCATGGTGCGCGCCGCCGGCGGCGGCGTGATCGACGTGCCGTTCTACACCGAGGTGGGAAGCGATGCGACGCGCATCGAGAACATGCTCGAACGGGCGGTGACGAAGTCCACCGTCGCGATTTACCTGAACAGCCCCAACAATCCCAGCGGCCGCGTGCTGACGCGCGACCAGCTCGCCGCCGTGGCCGGCTTCGCGCGCGCCCACGACCTCTGGCTCATCAGCGACGAGGCCTACGACGGCATGACCTACGACGGCCGCGAGCACGTCTCTCCCGCGAGCTTCCACGACACGCTGGAGCGGTGCGTCTCGGTGTTCACGTTCTCGAAGGTGTACATGTTCGCGGGGCTACGGTTGGGGTGCGCTGTCGCCGGCGACAGTGTTATCCGCGCGATAAACAAGTCGATGGTGCACCAGCTCTACAGTCCATCAACCCTTGCGCAGGAAATGATGATCGATCCTGTGCGCACACACGACGCGTGGGCGGGGCGATTCGTCGCCGAGTACCAGCAGACGCGCGACCGCGTGGCGAAGGCGCTGCGCTTCGACGCGCCGCTGCCGGAGGGTGCGTACTACTTCTTCTTTCCCATCGAGAAATACCTGCGCGGCCGCAGCGTCACTGACATCGTGAACGCGTGCCTCGACGCCGGCGTGTCGGTGGCGCCGGGCGAGGATTTCGGCGCCGCCTACGGCAACTGGTTGCGGATCTGCTTCGCGGGGGAAGCGCCGGAGCGCGTGATGACCGGCATCGAGCGATTGAACGGCGTGCTGGCGGGCTAGCGCGTGTGGCCCTCGCGCGAGCGCGCGATGGCGGCCTTGAAGCGGGGTTCGTCGCGGATCGAGATCAGGTCGGGATCGTTGCTGAGCCAGCTCATTCCCACGTATCCGCAATCGATGGCGCGCTCGATGTGGTGCAGCGAGCGGTCCTTTTCTCCGGCGATTGCCAGCGTGCACGCCACATTGTAATGGACGCCAGGGTCGGCAGGGTCGACGCTCAGGGCGCGCTCCACCCAGTGCAGGCCGCCCTCGCGGTCGCCCAGCTCGAAGAGGATTCCCGAACCGAGGTAGTATGCGCGCGGTGACTCGGGGTGACGGGCCACGTAGGCGCTCACGCGCTCCTTCGCGCGTTCGAGCAACGGTCGCAACCGATCCCGCGACCACCCGCGGTCGCGGTAGACGGAGATGACAAGGCACGAGCACTGGTATTCCTCGGGGTCGATCGCGATCGCGCGTTCCCATTGTTCGATCAACTCCGGCCAGCGCTGCTGCGGAAACATGAGGCGGCCATAGAAGTAGCGAGCCTCGTAGAGGTCGGGATTGAGCTCGATCGCTTTGAGGTAGGCGCGCTCGGCCTCTTCTTCCTGGCCCATCTGCGCGAGCAGGTACGCCTTCGCGGTGTGCGCCTCGGGAAGGTTGGGGTCGAGCTCCAGCGCCTTCTCGGCGGCTTCGCGCGACGGCGTGATCAGGTCCTCCGCCTCCTTCGCAAAGAACTGCGCGATGAAGACGCCCGCCAGGGCGAGCATGGCGTGTGCGCGCGCGAACTTCGGGTCGCGCTCGACCGCCGCCTTGAGGAACAGCCGCGATTCGCGCAGACCACGTTGGCCCTCGTACATGCGGCGGCGACCCTGCAGGAAAAGATCGTAGGCCTGCACGTCGGTGGTGCCCGGCGTGGCCAGCATCTTCTCATCGCGCGGGGTGAGCTTCACCCGCAGCGCCGCCGTGATCGCGTGCGCGATCTCGTCCTGGATCGCGAAGACATCCGCGAGCTCGCGGTCCCAGCGCTCCGACCAGATGTGGTAGCCGTTGGAGACGTCGATCAACTGCGCGGTGATGCGCAGCCGGTTGCCCGCCTTGCGCACGCTCCCTTCCAGCACCGAGTCGACGCCGATCTGCGTGCCGATCTCGCGGATGTCCACCGACGCCGCGCGATGCGCGAACGACGTGGTGCGCGCCGCCACGCGCAGCCCCTCGATGCGTGTGAGGTCGTTGATGATGTCCTCGGCGATGCCGTCGCAGAAATAGGTCTGCTCGGGGTCGTTGCTCATGTTCGCGAAGGGCAGCACCGCTATCGAGGGTGTCTTCGATTTCTCGGGCGTCGCGGCGCTGGTCAGCGTGCGCATTTCCTCGAGCAACGTGGAGGCATCGGGTGTGCGCTGCGCGACTTGCTTCTGCATGAGGCGCGACACGATACGTTCCACGCCCGCCGGCACCTCACCGCGAAGCGATCGAATCGGCGTCGGCGTGCTTTCCAGCACGGAGTGGATGGACGTGGGCAGCGTCTCGCCCGCGAACGGGAGCGCGCCCGTCAGCATCTCGTACCACACCACGCCCAGCGACCACAGGTCGGTGCGATGATCGACGCGGTCGCCGCGAATCTGCTCCGGCGATGCGTATGCCACCGTGCCCGAAAACGTGTCGGTCTGCGTGACCGACGCGCCGCTCGGCACCTTCGCCAGCCCGAAATCGAGGATGACCGCTTCGTCGCGATCGGTGAGAAGAATGTTGGCGCTCTTGATGTCGCGGTGCACGACGCCGCGCGCGTGGGCTTCGCGAAGCCCCTCCGCCACTTGCGAAATGATGCGAAGCGTCTCCTCGACGGGAAGCCGCCCTTCCTTCTGGATGCGATCGCGCAGCGACTGCCCCTCGAGGTACGCCATCGAGATGAAGGTTTGCCCGTCGGGCGTTTCCTCGATGTCGTAGACCGTGCAGATGTTGGGGTGGCGAAGCGACGCGGCCGAGCGGGCCTCGTTCACCAGGCGCGTGCGGTTCTGCTCGTCGCCCAGACGCGAGGGCGCGATGAACTTGAGCGCCACCGGGCGGTTCAGGCGCGTGTCCATCGCCTTGTAGATGACACCCATCCCGCCCTCGCCGAGGGACTCGAGGATGTCATAGTGGAGCAGCTTGCGCCCGATCATGCGCGGAGTATAACGGCGCTCACAGGCGCGGGAAAGCCCCGCCGGAGTAGGCGGGCGTCGCCGGCATGTAGAGGAGCGACCGGCGTATAATGAGGACGTGCGCCGGGCCCTGCCGATTTGTTAGATTCCAATCCTTCTAGAAAGGATTTTGCGATGAACGACCAGAACCGAACCGCCACCATGGACGATGTCCGCAAGTTCAACCAGACCTTCGAGAGCCTGCGCTCCGAGATCGGCAAGGTCATCGTGGGCCAGGATACCGTGGTGGAGGAGCTCCTGATCGCGCTCTTCGCCGGCGGTCACTGCCTGCTCGTGGGCGTGCCCGGGCTGGCCAAGACCCTCCTTATATCCACCGTGGCGCAGGCGCTGGACCTCAAGTTCTCGCGCATCCAGTTCACGCCCGACCTGATGCCGTCCGACATCACCGGCACCGAGATCCTCGAAGAGGACCAGGGCGGCAAGCGCGCGTTCCGGTTCATCCATGGTCCGATTTTCGGGAATGTGATTCTCGCCGACGAGATCAACCGCACGCCGCCCAAGACCCAGGCCGCGCTGCTGCAGGCCATGCAGGAGAAGAAGGTGACCGCGGGCGGCGCCACCTACGAGCTGGACCTGCCCTTCTTCGTGCTGGCAACGCAGAATCCGATCGAGCAGGAAGGCACGTATCCGCTGCCGGAAGCACAGCTCGATCGCTTCATGTTCAACGTGCAGGTGGATTATCCGACCGAAGAGGAAGAGATACGCATCGTCGAATCGACCACGTCACCCGCTTCGAATAAACCGAAGATCGTGCTGCACGCGGACGACATCCTGCAGACCCAGGCCCTCGTGCGCACCGTGCCGGTGGATTCCACCGTGCTGCGTTACGCTATCCGCCTCGTGCGTGCCACACGCGATGACTCCATTTCGCAGGTGAAGCAGTACGTGTCGTGGGGCGCAGGACCGCGCGCGGGACAGAACCTCATTCTCGGCGCCAAGGTGCGCGCGGTGATGAACGGCCGTCCCCTCCCCAGCCTCGAGGACGTGCGCGCCATCGCGCATCCCGTGCTCCGCCACCGCATCGTCACCAACTTCAACGCCGACGCCGACGGCGTCTCCGCCGACAACATCGTCGACATGCTGCTCGAGGGTGTGAGGGAGTAGGCGCTGCTAGTGTGTGAAGCGAGTGATCGCTTCTGCCATGCGCATCGTGATCGCGTCCTCCACCGGGAAGTAGTGTGTCCCCGTGGGGAACGGGATAAATTGCGCTCCCGGAACAATGGCCGCAATCAGGCGTCCTTCTTCGAAGGAAACGATCTGGTCATCCCGGCAGTGGATGACCAGCGTCGGAGTCCGGATGCTGGCAAATACGTCGTGGCCGTCGGGCCGACGATTTAGAGACTCCTGGTAGCGGGCCGCGGTATCACCGTCGGCCGCCGCGCGCTGCAGTTGATTGAAATGCGCCACCAACCCCGGATCCGCATCTGCGCCGAAGTAGGCCGTGGTGAAGATCTGCCGGTATTGTGGCGTATCCCTGCCCCATCCCTTTCGCATCAATGTCTCCAGGGCCCGGGTTTCGTCCGCGTCATATCCCGGCCGGAATTGCATTCCCCGCGAGTACGAACCGTAGATGATCAGGCGATTGACGCGATCGGGATGGTGGGCGGCGTAGTGTGCGGCTGACCACCCGCCCTCCGAGATACCAAACAGCGCGACCTGGTCAGCGCGGATCGCGTTCAACACGGCGTCAAGGTCGAGCTGGCGCGTTTCTTCGGTGAATTCTTGCGTCCAGGGGCCTGACAGCCCGATACCGCGGCCGTCGTAACGCACGACCGTGTGTGTTTCCCCGAGACGTTCCCAGATCAGCCGCAACGCCGGCCATTCCCACTCCATTTCCAGATGCGTAAACCAGCCGAGGACACGCACGAGGGTGGGCCCGGACCCGTGAACGGCATACGCGATCGGCACGCCGTCGGCGGTCCGGCAATAACGGATCTCCGGACTGCCCGATGGTGCCGCGCGGCGTGGCGCGGGGGTGAGGTTCGACCGGGTTGCGTTTCGATTTCGCAACGCTTGCTGAAGGTCCCGCGCGAGCTCGGCTCCCCCGCTGTAGCGATCCTCCGGGCGCTTCTGCAGGCAGCGTTCGACGAGGGAAGCGATCGTGGGAGAAAGATCTGGAATTCGAGCGCTGAGCGGCGTGTGCGGCATGTAGCTGATCGCGTACAGGAGCGCCGGGATGC
>DASVAK010000079.1:0-8180 GCA_036376395.1 Candidatus Krumholzibacteriia bacterium | reverse complement strand
ACGACTCATCGTCACCGGCGATGAGACGGCCCCCTGCGTACACCGCGAACGGATCCACCCGCACGCGGAGGACGCGGCGGACATGGCCGTCCTCGATGGCGCACCCGATCTCGCCCACGCCCATGCGCGTGCGTGTCACCGCCACCGTCGGCTCGCGCAGCACGGAAACCAGCAGCACGGGCTGCGGCACGGGCACGGTTACCCGGATGGTGGTTGCCGTCGAGACCTCGCCGTACATGGTCGAGCACATGGCGTCGGGGTCGCCGGGCCGGTCGATCACCTCGACGGTGACGCCGGGATCCTCGAGCACCTCGAACACGCGCACGAACTGCGCGGGATCGGTGAGGCGAACGCGTGTGCCCTCCACCACCGCCGATTCCGGCGCGAGCGCGGTATGAAAATAGAGCGCCGCCACCGGCGCTGCGCCGGCCACCACGTCGCGCGGGCCGAGCAAGTCAACCATCACGACGGTGGAGCCCGCGCGGATCAGGCACCGCGCGTGGTCGACGCCGGCACCCTGCCGCGCGGGAAGCTGTCGGCGGCACCCCGTGGCCACCACGCCATCCGTCATGCCGAAGCCCAGCGGATCGCCCGTGGCGATCGACTGCCACGCGAACGTAGCGGATGGCGTCATCGGCTCGACGCCGTCGACGATCACCGAATTGTGCGCCCGCGCGCTGCGCATGTGCGCGCGCAATCCCGGCGGGCCGTCGTAAAGGTACGAGCCCGGATCCACGATGAGCGGAACCCCGGCGAGCTCGAGCTCGAAGCTTCCCGCGTCGGCATGGAGATGTCCCTGCGAAAACGGACGGTCATGCTGCGGGCCGTGCGTGAACACCAGGTGGCTGTGCTCGTCGCGGGCCACGTCGATCCCGGCCTCGCGGAAGCGCCGCGACTCCACCACGGGACGGCGCAGCTCGAGCAGCTCGCGCCCCCACGGCGTGGTCGTGAACAGGCGCGCGTGCTCGAGGCGCAGGAAGTCCTCGAACGTGACGTGCCCCGAAACCGGACCTGGTGACCCCATCCTCCCGGCGATTACCACGAGATGCGGCATGCTGTCATCGCCGATCATCGGCATGCGACCCGACGGCGCGACCAGCGAGAGCGCGGCATCGGCCATCGCCATGGCGGCATCGAGGATCGCGCGGTCGGGGGTTTCGCCGCGCACAAGACGCGCGTGCAGATGCAGCAGGAAAAAGTCGAGCGTGACGAGGTGGTAATTGACGGAGTTCTCGAAATGGAATCCGTCCGCGAGCACCTGGCGCCCCGCCTCCTCGACCAGCGTGGCGCTGCTCTGCTCCATCCACTCCGGTGCCGGACGCAGCAGCGGCCAGTACGCCGCGAACGCCGAGAGCGTCGCCGCCTCCCCGACCAGGTGGTTGTTCGGGATCGCCCAGCGCGAGAAGTGCGCGGCGAGAAAACGCGCCTGGCGGAACATCGAGCGCAGGATGGTCTGGCAACGATCCGGCGACGGGGCCGGCGCGTCGCGGATGCCCGCAAGCGCGATGCTCCATGCGAACAGCCGCAGACCGGTCTCCATGGGGCTCAGCCAGTTCGCGCCCACCAGGTAGGGGTTCGCGCGCGCCCACGATTCCATCAGGGCGGTGATCCGGTCCGCGATCGCTTCGTCGCGCGTGGCCCGGTACGCGGCGGCAAAGTCCACCAGGCAGGACATGCGGTTGAGGTGCCAGAGCAGCCCGAGGTCGCCGCCCGGGAGCGAAAACGGGCACGAATCGACGTGGACCGCCGGCCATCTCACGCCGTGGAACGGCTCGGTGTGCCAGTCGGTCGCGGGTGTCACCGTGAATGTCCGCGTGAGCACGGTCGCCTCGCCGCGCTGCGCGCGCGCGATGGGGGCAGGCGGGGCCGGCGGCGTCGCCGACCACAGGTCATCGGGCGTGGCCGCGGCGTGGGCAAGCCACAGCTGCCTGAAGCCGTCGGCGGAAAGCAGGTCGAGCCCGTGGCCTGGCGCGAGCATCTCGTAGAGCTGTGAAACCGGCATCTCGGGCCGGACCCGCTCGTAGTGGAAACGGGCCCGGCGGCGCGCAACCGCGCCCAGGATTCTTGCGCCCAGGCTCATGGCCGGGCTCCCGGCGGGCGGGCCGCAAGATGCGAAAGATGTCGGAAAAGTGACACGGGTGAGCCTCGGTGAAAATGCGGACGGCCGGGGTGCGTGCTCCGGCCGGATGTTCAAGCATATCAACGAAAAAGCGCGCGCCGCAATCGGGAATGCCCGTGAGAGGAAATGCAGACATCGATGCAAAAAGAAAGCGGCCCGCCACATGGCGGGCCGCTTCGTATCGGACACCGGAACCGGCCGGCGCTATGACCCGATGCGCTCGTCCCAGGACACGATGGTGCGGTGCAGCTCGCGTCCCGTCTTCGCCTTGGCGAGGACCTGCAGGAACTCGGGCGTCGCGCACAGGCGCGCGATGCGGGCGAGAATCGGCAGGTGATGCTCGGGCTGTCCCTCGCGCCCCATCAGGAAGAACACCGTGCGCACCTTGTCGGCGTCGGTGGGTCCGTACGGGATCGGCCGCTGCAGCAAGTACGCGCCCACGACGGCCTTGTCCACGCCGGGAACGAACACGTGCGGAATCGCGACGCCGCCGCCGATGCTCGTCGGCGCCTGCTCCTCGCGGCGTTCGAGCCGCCGCAGCAGATCATCCGGCGACACGTTGCGGGCGCGCTTGCTCGCGTCCTTCACCAGGCGCTGGAGCAGCCGCTCCTTGTTCTGGACGGCAACACCGGTCTGGCACATCGCCGTATCGAGAAACGTGTCGAGGCTGTCGGCGATGCCGACGCCGCTGCGCTTCTTCGGCGCGGGCGCAGACTTGAGAACGCTGGCGCGCCGCTTCTTGTCCGCGATGATCTCACGGAGCTGGGTGAACTCCTCGGCTTCGAGGCCGCCCTTCATCGCCGTGGTCATGAACTCCGCGGCTTCGGGGTTCTCGCTCATGAACTTCATGAGCTCGGGGTGCATCTGGCGGGCGGTGCTCAGCAGGTACCCCTCGGAAACGCCCAGCATCTCGGCAACCTGGACGATGCGGGCGCGCGGAATCTTGTGCTGGCGTCCGGCCTCGATCTGGCTCAGGAACGCCGGTGATACGCCGAGCTGGCGCGCCAGCTCGCGCAACGATATACCCTTGGCCTGTCTCAACAAACGGATGGTGGGTCCAAACGCGATACCCTGCATGCTGCGTACTCCTTTGAAGTGATTTCCCTCGTCGATGCGAGGGCAATTGCAAACTTAACAATTACGCCTGATCGGCACAACCGCGCTCAGCGATCCTGCAGCGCGATGTGCGCAAAAACTTTTGCGTCCGCAAGGATGTGCGGGATACGCACGTATTCGTCGGGACGGTGCGCCTGCTCGTCCATCGTGGACCACACGACGCACGGGAATCCCGCCTCGCGCAGATACTTCGCCACCGTTCCTCCGCCGATGCCGATCGTCTTCGGCGTCTTGCGGCGGATCTCCTTCATGGCGCGCGTGATCGCGATCGATACCTCGCACTTCGCGTCGGTCGGTGGCGCCGCCTTTTCCTTCTGCATCATCGAGATCTCCATCTTCACCTTGAACTTCTTCTCGGTCTCGCGCGCGATGGCCTTGACGGTCCGGATCACGTCGTCGATGGAGTACTCGGGCAGCACCCGGCAGTCGAAATAGATCACGTCCTCGCCGGGGATGGTGTTGATGTTGGGGACGTTGGCTTCCTTCTTCGTCGGCTCGAACGTCGAGATGGGCGGATGGAAGAGTTTGTTCGACTTGCGGTATGTCTTGTAGAGCGACTCCATGCGCACGATGAACCACGCCGACGCCTTGTGCGCGTTGATGCCCGTCGCGGGCGTCGAGCCGTGCGTCTGCTTGCCCAGCGTGCGGATCTTGATCCACAGGATCCCCTTTTCGGCGACCTCGATCTCGGTGCCGGTGGGATTGCCGGAGTCGGGAATGATGATCAGGTCGCCCTTGCGAAAGAGGCTCTTGTGCTCCTTGATGAGGTGCTGGAGGCCGTACACGCTTCCGGTTTCCTCGTCGGCCACGAAGCCGAACGCAATCGGGATCTCCGGCGTGACGCCCGCCTCCAGGAAGGCCTTCGCCGTCATCACCGACGCGGTGAGACCGCCCTGGTTGTCCTCGACCCCGCGGGCGATCAGCTTGTCGCCGGCCACGCGCACCGTCCAGGGATCGCCGGTCCAAAGGGACGGGTCGCCCGTCGGCACCACGTCGGTGTGCGAGATGATCCACAGCCGCGGCTCCTTGCGCTTGCCGGGCAGATAGGTGACCAGGTTGGGGCGACGGCCACTCGGGACGCGCGCATCGGGCGCATCGTAGTGCTCGACCGAAAGCCCGAGTTTTTCCAGGTAGGACTGCAGGAAGGCGGCCTTCTCTTCTTCGCCGGTGCCACCGCTCGTGGGATCGAGCGCCTGGCGGCGGCACAACTCGGTCTGCAGGCGGATTACTTCATCGCGGAAGCCGTCGATTTTCGAGGCGACGGCGCCGAACGCATTCTTGTCCATGCGACTCCAGGTCAGATCTAAAGTGGTCTGCTTTTTCTATGCGGCCGGGTTGAACGATCAGGTTCGGGAGCGCGGCGACTGTCGTTCACCCTCCAGCACCAGCGCCGCGACGGGAGGAAACCCGAGAATAGCGCGCTCGACGGGAAGCGTCAACCGTCTACCAGAGGGGAAAAATTCCGAACACGATCTCGCCGCCGACGTAGCCCGCCACGGCCGCGGAAACGGCCGCCAGCAGTAGTACGGCGCGAAAGAGGAACAGTTCCCAGATTTGTCCGCTGCGCCTGACGCCTTCCGCAAGACCGGCGCACAGGAACACCAGCACCGGCGTCGCGATCCCGGCCACCCGGTGGATGGCGAACAACGATTGCTCGGCGTCGTTCATGGTGATGGTGTCGGCGCGGAAGAATCCGGTGGCTGCGGCGGGGATCGAGATCCACGCGCCCGCGGTGATCATGAAACGCGCGACATCGGAGTAGCGGCCGTCGCGGCGCGTGATGCACAGCAGCTCCGCCACCGCCGCCATCAGGATCAGCGCGACCGGGAAATGGACCAGCGCCATGTGCAGCCGGCCCAGGATAGCGGCCGCGCCGCCGCCGGCCTGGGTTTCGTGCGCCGCCGCCAGCACCGGAGCCTGCGCGAGCGCGAATGCGGCCATCGACGCGGCGCGCTTCAAACCACGCCGTCCCACAGGTCGGTCACCGGGTACGCGGGCGCCTGCCGCACACGCGAGCTACGAAGCGCGAAGTGCTCGGGTGAGGACAGCGCGCGGTAATCGATCTTTTCCTGCAGGCTCAGGAAGAACGCGATCTGGGTCTCGTGGGCGCGGATCGCCGCGATCTTGCGCTCCATGGCGTGCTCTCCGGGCGTGACCCGCGCCACCACCTCCGGCTCCGGCATGGGGACGAGATTGGGCCGGTCGTAGAGCGCCACTTTGCTCGCCGGAATGCCCCATCCGTAGTACGCCTGCGGCCCGTCGGGCGTGAGTGCGAACGCCTCGTCGAGGAACGCCGCCACCGCGATGTGATCGGGATGACCCGACACACCGAGATGGTGGAACGTCAGCACGATCTGCGGCTTGAAGTGGCGGATGTCGTCGACGATCTCGCGGACCGCCCACGCCGCGTCCACCTTGCGCACGCCGCCGTCGGGCACACCGAGGATGCGGTGGCCGGACACGCCGAGCGCGTCGCACGCGGCGGCCAGCTCGGCGCGACGACGCCGGGCCAGCTCGTCGGGGCGCAGCGTCTTCGATATGCCGATGGTGCCCGCCTCGCCCGCCGTGAAGGTGGTGATGAATACCTCGCCGCCGTCCAGCGCGCACTGCGCGATGGTCCCGCCGGGGCCGAGGCATTCGTCGTCCGGATGCGCGAACACGCACAGCAGCCGCTTCATCCGGGCGACGTTATCCCGCGCGGGCGTAACGAGTCAATGTTGCATCGGGGCACGCCGTTTGCCGATAATCGGTGCATGCCTTCGCGCGCCGCATGAATTTCCTGCGTCGATACCTGCACTGGCTGCACCTGCAGTGGCCCGACGGCCGGGTGGAGAAACTGCCCGCCGTTCGCGACGACGGTTCCACGCGCATCCCCGGCCTCTACGTCACCGGCGATCTCCTCGGCGTACCGCTGCTCAAGTTCGCCGCCGACTGCGGCGCACGCGTGGTGCGCACGATTGCGGCCGACCCCGCCTTCGCAACCGGTCGCGCCAGCGGCGATGACGTGGCCGATATCGCCATTGTCGGCGCGGGCGTTTCCGGCGTCGCGGCGGCGATGGAGGCGCGCGCGCTGGGCCTGCGCGTCCGCCTGCTCGAAGCCAGCGCCGTGTTCTCCACCATTGCGAACTTTCCCCGCCGCAAACCCATCTTCACCTACCCGAAGGAGATGACACCGGCCGGGTCGCTCACCATCACCGCCGACGTCAAAGAATCGCTCCACGAGGAGCTGGTCGCGCAGGCCGACCGCGCCGGCATCCACGCGGAGGCCGCGCGCGCGACGCGCGTGCTTCGCCGCGGGGACCACTTCGAGGTGGAAGTGGAAGGCGCGCCGTCGGTGCGCGCGCGCCGCGTGATCTGCGCGCTGGGCCAGAGTGGCGATTTCCGTCGCCTCGGGGTGCCGGGCGAGTCGCTCGACAAGGTGAGCAACCGGCTCCACGACCCGCGCGACTTCGCAGGCCAGCGCGTCGTCGTCGTGGGCGGCGGCGACAGCGCGCTCGAATCGGCCATCGCCCTCTGCAACGCCGGCGCGCGCGTCACGCTGTGCCACCGGCAGGCGTCGTTCTCGCGCCCGAAGCCGGAAAACGTCGACGCGCTCGAGGAACTGCGCGCGGCGGGACGGCTCGATGCGCGCATGTCGACCCAGGTGGTCGAGATCCGGCCCGACGCGGTGGTCGTGCGCACCCCGGCGGGCGACGTGGAGGCCGTTCCCAACGACGCCGTATTCGTGATGATCGGCCGCGACGCGCCGCTCGCGTTCTTCCGGCGCAGCGGCGTCCCCATCGCGGGCGAATGGACGCGACGCGCGGTGATCGGCCTGGTTGCGTTCGTGCTCTTCTGCGTCGCGATGTACAACTGGAAGTCGGGCGGTTGGCTCGGCAACTGGTTCTACGCCCACCACTGGTGGCCGACGAACATCGCGGATCTCGCCGTGGCGGGGGACAACTCGCTTCTGTCGGTGGTGGCCACATCGGCGTCGGGGCCGTCGTTCTGGTACACGCTGGCGTATTCGGCGCTGGTGGTGATCTTCGGCATCCGTCGCATCCGCCGGCGGCGGACGCCCTACATCACGCTGCAAACTTCCGTGCTGATGGCCATCCAGGTGCTGCCGCTGTTCATCCTGCCCGAGATCGTGCTGCCGTGGCTCGGGCGCAACGGCCTGCTTCCGACGGGATTCCTCGACGCGCTCTTCCCCGTCGTCGATTACGGCCACGGCCGCGAGTACTGGCGCGCGTACGGCTTCGTGCTGGCGTGGCCGCTCGACGTCTACAACGTGTTCACCGACCAGCCCCTGGGGTGGTGGCTGGGGATTTCGTTCGTCCAGACCTTCGTTCTGATTCCGTTGATCATCTGGCGCTGGGGCAAGGGCGCGTACTGCGGCTGGATCTGCTCGTGCGGCGCGCTGGCGGAAACGCTGGGCGACACGCATCGCACCAAGATGCCGCACGGCCGCGCGTGGAACCGCGCGAACGTCTTCGGCCAGGTCGTGCTGGCCGTGGCCGTGGCGTTGCTGGCCATGCGCATCGCCGGATGGGTGCGACCCGATTCGTGGCCCGATCGCGCCTTCCCCGCCGCCATGCACCACTACAAGTGGACGGTCGACGTCTTCCTGGCCGGGGTGATCGGCTACGGGTTCTACTTCTGGTTCAGCGGCCGGGTGTGGTGCCGCTTCATGTGCCCGCTCGCCGCGCTCATGCACATCTACGCCCGCTTCAGCCGCTTCGCCATCGTGCCCGACAAGAAGAAGTGCATCTCGTGCAACGTGTGCACCTCGGTCTGCCACCAGGGCATCGACGTGATGAACTTCGCCAACAAGGGGCTCGCCATGCGCGACCCGGAGTGCGTGCGCTGCTCGGCCTGCGTGCAGAGCTGCCCCACCGGCGTGCTGGCCTTCGGAGCCGTGGATCGCTCCGGGAACGTCACCGCCCTGGACCGCATTCCGGCCAGC
>DASVAK010000064.1:0-4487 GCA_036376395.1 Candidatus Krumholzibacteriia bacterium | reverse complement strand
CCGGATCGAGAAGCTCTCCGAAGTGATGGAGGACCTCGGCTACGATACGCGCGGCCGGACCGCCGACGGCAACATCGAGGCGTTCAACTGCGTCTTCCACGACCTGGCGCAACAGAATCCCGAAGTCTGCCAGTTCGATCTGGCCCTGATGTCCTCGTTCACCGACAGCAAGGTGGAACACCTCGAGTGCATGGCCAGGGGCGGAAACTCCTGCCGCTTCAAGTTCGTGGCCCGGCGCTGATCAGCGCACCACCGTCACGCGGCGCGTAATCACGTTGCCGGGAACCTCGAGCCGCGCGAAGTAGATGCCCGAGCTCACCGTCGTCCCCGCATCCGATCTCAGGTCCCAGTTCTCGACGGTCGTGCCGCTGGGCCGGCTGGCGGAGGTGACGAGCCGCCGCACCAGCGCGCCGCGCACGTCGTAGATGGCGAGCGTCACGTTGCCGCCCTGCTCGAGGTGGATGCCGAGGCGGGATTCGCTCGAAGTCGGGTTGGGTCCGGCCATGAACAGGAGCGCCGGCGTGCGAGCGCCGCCCGCCACCCCGGTCGGCGCATTGTTCGGCGTCGATGAGGGATCGCCGGGATCCGAGTGCGCGTCGAGCTCGTCGCCGTCGCGAAAGCCGTCCGCGTCGCGGTCCACACCGAGGCGCCATTCGGTGCCTTCCATCACACCCGTGAACGTGATCTCGTGCCCGGCGCCCGCGAGTGCGAGCAGCGCCGACTGCGACAGGTCTCCGCCCGAGGTCTTGTCGGAGCGGTAACTGCCTCCGCCCACGTACACCCAGCCGCGCGCCTGGTTGTTCACGCGGCCCTTTGCCACCAGCCCGATCACGTTTCCATCCGCCGCGTTCTGCAGCTGGTTGAGGCGCGTCATTCCCGCCGTCTGGTTGGTGCCATCCATGGTCCACTGTGCGCCCACGGCGGGCTGTGTGCCGGTGGGGAAGGCGAGCAGATACGCCGCGATGTCGCGTCGCTGCTGGTCATTCGAGAAGGTGAATCCGCTGAACTGGAGGAAGGTGAACAGGTCATCGGCGGCGCCGTCGTGCGTGTAGCCGAACCCGCGCACGTTGGTGGCCGCCGTGTTGTCGAAGCGCGTTTTCTCGTAGAGATTGCGCAGCTGGGGGACCTTCTTCGCTTCGGGTTCCAGGAGCAACGGCCCGGGGATGATGGTGCCGTTCTCGCCGGTCGGGAGCGCGTGGCACGAAACGCACGTCGCGGCGCCGGCATCGAGCGGCGCGGTCAGGAAGAGATTCTCGCCCGTCTGCGGGACGCCGCCGTTGATCGATGCGGGCATGTTGTTGGACAGGTCGCGAAACGGGTTGGGTGGATAGCGCATGCTGAACGTGAACTGCTGGAACGTGTTCATGTCCGCGCTGGACAGCTGCGCGGGCGCACCCATCAGGCTCACGAACGCCGGGTTGAAGTCGAGGAAGCCGGCGCGGTCGCCGCGCCAGTGGAGCGGTTCGGTGCCGGACAGGCCCTTGAGCGACTGCGTGGTCATCGGCCCCTTCATGGGATGGAAGGGCGGAAGCTGGGGCACCTGACCGGGCGGAACCGGCTCCATCGCGGCCGCGGCCGGGTTGCCGAGGTCCCAGGCGATATTGTCCATGGTTCCGAACACGTGGCAGCTCGCGCACGCGAGATCGCCGTGCGCGGAGGAGATATCGCCGTCGTAGAGGAACTTTCGTCCTTCCCTTACGAACACCGGGCTCGGATCGAAACCGACGGGTATGTCGTCGCGGATGTCGGTGGCGAGGTCGATGTATGAAATCGTGTTGTCGAAGCGGTTGAACACGTAGAGACGGTTGCGCGCGGTATCGAGCGCGAGGCCGCACGGCCCTTCGCCCACCGCAATGCGTCGCGTCACCACTCCCGACGAGTTGAGCACCGCCACCTTGTGCGACCCGAACGCCGCGACGTACATCGCGGCGCCGTTGGGCGCAATCGTGATGTCGGTGGGAATGCAGATGCTGAGCGCGCGTTCTCCCGCATCGCCGGCGGCGTTGGCGTAGTTGATGTGCGCGTTCAGGTGTTTGGGCGTCACCGTGTCGGAGCCGGGGATGACGGCGCTCACGCGGTTCTGCACGAAGCGGCCGCGCAGGTTGGGCTCGAAACGAACCTGGTTCGACGCCTCCTGGTTGGTGACAAACAGGGTCCCGTTGGAGGCCACGGCGATGTTGAAGAGGGTGGTGCCGACGCCGTGCAGGTAGCCGGTGACCGCCGGCGACGCCGTACTGATCATCGCGATGTCATTGTCGAGCAGCGTGTACGGCAGCACCGAGTTCCACGAACGGTTGATCTCGTCGACCCACGCCGTCCCGTTGTGACGCACGATGAGTCCCACCGCCGGCGCCGCGGGAAGCGAGGGGTTTTTGGGCGGGTTGGGCGCGGGCAATCCGCCGTTCTGCGCGACGATGGGCGCCGGCACGATGGTGGTCCTGTTCTGGCTGTCCAGCGCGCACACGTAGAGCGTGCCGCCATCGGGCGAGAGCGCGAGCGAGCGCGGGTCGCTCATTGCCAGCGGAAGGCTCGCCGGCGCCTGCGAGAGATCCTGCAGGTTGAACACCGCGATCCGGTCCTCTTCGGAAACGCACACGAAGGCGCGGTTGTTGGCGAATACCACGTCGGTGGGCTCGTCACCCACCAGCAGTGTGCGCACCACGCGGCGCGACGCGATATCGACGATGCTGATGGAATCCGAGATGTGATTGACGACCCAGACCGTGTTGCCGTCGCGAACCCGCACCGTCACCGGCTCGAGGCCGACCATTACCTCGCCGACGCGCTTCGGCGGCGTGGTGTTGAGGTCGAAGATGACCAGGCGGTGGTCCGCGGTATGGGTGACGAAGAGGTAGTTGCCGCTGGCGGACATGTCCACCGGGTGGACGGGTGCGCTTTCGAAGTGGGTCAGGTCGTCGGCGAGCGCGGGAACGGCAAGAAACAGGGAGGCACAGAGCGCCCATCGTGCGGCTGCGATGTTCACGGCGGACTCCTTGGGGTGCGGATACAGGGGGCAGCCGGGCGAACCGTTTCATTATATCACGGTTGCCTGCGGCGTTGTCATCGTCGTGCGGTGCGGGTAAGATGGCGCGGCATGTCCTGGATCTACCTGTTCATCGCCGGCGTCATGGAGTGGGGCTGGCCCATCGGGCTCAAGTTCGCGTCCATGCCGCAGCATCGCGGGTGGGCGATCACGCTCGCCAGCGTGTCCATCGTCCTCAGCGGTTTCTTTCTCCTGCTCGCGCAGCGCCACATTCCGATCGGCACCGCCTACGCGGTGTGGACGGGAATCGGTGCGACCGGCACGTTCATCCTCGGTATCGTGCTTCTCGGGGAGCCGGCCGCGCTCGCGCGCTTCTTCTTCGTCGGACTGATCGTGGTCGGGATCGCCGGGCTGAAGCTGTCCTCTCACTAGAGGGCCCACCATCCCCCTGGCTCCATCGCGGCCGCGGCCTTCGGTGGCTTGACACTCCAATAGGAGTGCTATTACACTCTTAGGTCCAAACCAAGCCCAGCTGGAGGTTTCCCATGCGCCGTCTGGCGACCATCGCGATCCTGGCCACTGTCGTCGCGGGGTCTTTCGTAACCACGTCCGAATCCGCGCCGCCTGCCGGCTCGAAGATACGCGTCGGCTACTTTCCGAATCTGACCCATGCCCAGGCGCTGGCCGGGCTGTCCCGCGGCGACTTCGCGAAGGCCCTGGGCCCCGGGGTCACCATCGAGTCCACCGTCTTCAACGCGGGTCCCTCGGTGATCGAAGCGATGTTCGCGAAGCGGATCGACCTCGCCTACATCGGGCCCAACCCGGCCATCAACGGATACGTGCAATCGAGCGGCAAAGCCATTCGCATTGTGGCAGGTGCGACGAGTGCCGGTGCGTCGCTGGTGGTGCGCGCCGACGCCGGCATCAAGGGTCCCGCCGACCTGGCGGGGAAGCGCCTGGCCACGCCCCAGCTCGGCAACACGCAGGACGTGGCGCTGCGCGCCTACCTCGCGCGCAACCACCTCAAGCCGCGCGAGAAGGGCGGCACGGTGGATGTCATTCCCACGCCCAACGCCCAGATCATCGACCTCATCAACAGCAAGCAGATCCAGGGCGCGTGGGTGCCCGAGCCGTGGGCGAGTCGCCTGGTGGTCGACGCCGGTTGCACGGTGCTGCTCGACGAGCGTGAGCTCTGGCCCAACGGGGACTTCGTGACCGCGCACATCATCGTGCGCACCGACTACCTCGATGCGCACCCCGATGTCGTGCGCGCCTGGCTCGATGCGCACGTCGCCGTGACGCAGTGGCTCCTCGACAATCCGGCCGAGGCGCAGCGTGTCATCAACGCCGAGGTGGAGAAGCTCACGGGCAAGCCAATGTCGGACGCCGTCCTCTCCGCGGCCTGGTCACACATGCGGCCGACGTGGGATCCCATCGCGCCGTCGCTGGTCGCCAGCGCGGAGGCGGCGCATGCCGCGGGTTTCCTGCGCGAGAAGCCCGACCT
>DASVAK010000040.1:0-5057 GCA_036376395.1 Candidatus Krumholzibacteriia bacterium | reverse complement strand
TGTGAAGGCTCGCGACGGGTCCTGTCATCACGCGCGCGGGTCCTGTCGCCGGCCACCCCGGACCAGACTCGCCGCGCTCGTTACCGCGGCGAGTCTGCCGGGGTCTCCGGCCGGCGCCACCCGCTCGCGCTTCCCGATTCTGCGCGTCAATGATGTCGCGGATCACGACCAGCTCGCCGGTTCGGAGGTCGCGACGCAGCGCGCCCACTGCAGAGGTAACGAGGAGTGTGGTCGCGCCGCGGTCGGCGATGTATTGAACGAGATGTTCGATGGGCTTCGGATCGCCCTCGTAGAAATGACGGCGTCCCAGGATGAGCTGGCAGGGACGGCCTTCGAGGTGACCGCTGACGATCCGCCCCGCGTGGCCGGCGATGGTGGCGGCGCCGACGCCGGGGATGGCGGCGAACGGCGTCTCGGTCTCCACCTCAACGGCCGCCGACAGCTCGCCGAGTCCGCTGCCCGCGATGATGGCCAGGCTCACGATTTCTTTCTCTCGGGTCCGAGGCGACGGACCATCACGATCGCGTCCTCGTCGTTGTCGCGGTAGTAGCGGCGGCGGATTCCGACAGGCGCGAACCCCATGGTCACGTAGAGCAGCTTGGCGGGGTCGTTGCTGGCGCGGACTTCCAGCGTGGCCATGTGGTGGTCGGCCTTTTCGGCCAGGTCGATGACGTGCTGAAGGAGTGTGCGCCCCACGCCGCGGCGCTGGAAATCTCTCGAGACGGCGAGGTTCAGGATGTGGGCCTCACCGCGAAGGAACCACGCGATGATGTAACCCGCCACCTCACCATCCACGCGGGCAATGTAAGAGCGCGAGAGCCACGTCTCCTCGACTTCCTGGCGGAACATTCCCTCCGTCCACGGCGCGGGAAACGACGCGCGCTCGATGCGGAGCACGTCGGGCAGGTGCTGTTCCGAGAGCGGCTCGAGGAGGATGTCATCCATCGGCGTCCTCCGCGGGATGAGCGTGGGCGCGGAGCCGTTTCTGCTCGGCGCCGCTCGGGCGGATGTAGAGCGGCTCGAGGGCTCGAACGGCCGGCTCGTCCAGTGCGGGCAGCGCGTGCGCGATGATTGCAAGGTGCGCGGTGGATGGAAAGGCGGCATCACTCCCCGCGATGGTTGCGTCGGGAAAGACGTCGCGGATCATCTCGCTGTACGCGAGCGCGCCCGTGCCGACGAAGAGGTCCGGCGCGAGCTCGAGCCTGGCGAGCCATTCGTCGGGCGCAACGGCACCCGGCGCGACGATCTCTTGGTCGCGATCGTAGATCGCGGCGTACACCTCGCCACGGCGGGCATCGATCATCGCACACACACGGTTCGCTTTTTCCAGCTGCGGCAGCGCCAGCAGGCGGAGCGCGCCCATCGCGACCATCTCCGCGCCCGTCGAGGCGTGAAGTCCCTTTGCGAACGAGAGCCCGATGCGAAGGCCGGTGAAGCTCCCCGGGCCGGTGACGACGGCGACCCGGTCGAGCTGGCGGGGCGTAAGCCCGGCTGCGCCGAGCACGCGGTTCGTGCACTGGCCGAGGGCCACCAGGTGCGACGACGGCGCCGCGAATGTCTCGGTGCCGAGCAGCGCGCCGTCGCGCGCGAGCGACACGCTGCCGGTCGGGTGCGAGGTGTCGAGCGCGAGCGTCACCATGCGATCTCCGCGAACGCGTCGGCCAGCTCGGGAGCGGCATGGACGGTGATGGAACGCTCGTTGCCGGTGCCTTCAATGCGGATCTCGACGTCGGCCAGCCCGTGGAGCCGTGGGGATCGATCCCCCCATTCGGCCAGCAGCACCGCGCCGGAGCGGAGGAAGTCGTAGATGCCCAGCTCGTCGAGCTCGCGCTCGTGCTCCAGCCGGTAGAGGTCGACGTGCACGACGGGCATGCGCCCCTCGAAGGTTTCCAGCAGGATGAAGGTCGGGCTCACGACGTGTTCCTCGATGCCGAGACCGCGGCAGAGCCCGCCCACCAGCACCGTCTTCCCCGCGCCGAGCGGACCCACCAGGGCGATGCAGGCGCCCTCTTCGAGGCACGCACCCAGTTCTTCGCCCACACGCGCGGTCTCCTGCGCGGAGGCGGTGTGCACCGTGCATGCAATGACGCGCCGCGTGTCCATGCCGGTCTAGCGCGGGGTCAGCGTCAGGCACGGGAGCACCATCTCTTCGAGAGAAACGCCGCCGTGCTGGAAGCTGCCTTCGTACGCTTTTTCGTAGTCGCGGAAGTTGGTCGGGTAGACGAAATAGTAGTACTCGCGCGCGAACACGTAGTTCTTGGTGCGCGACTCGGCCGGGAGACGATATTCCTCCGGCTTGCGCGCGATGATGGCCTGGCGCTCGTCGCACTTCAGGTTGTCGCCGAACTTGTAGCGCAGGTTGGTCGACGTGTCGCGCCGGCCGTACACCAGCGCCGACTTGCGGCCCAGGATGGAGCCGTGGTCGGTGGTGAGAACCACTTTGACTTTCGCGCGCGCGAGGTCGCTCAGGATGTCGCGCAGCACCGAGTGGTCGAACCACGAGCGCATCAACGAGCGGAACGCGCCCTCGTTGGGAAGCAGCTGCTGCAGGATCTCGGACTGGTTGCGGCCGTGGGTCAGAATGTCGACGAAGTTGAACACCATCGCGACGAAGGGCGAATTGAGAAGCCCCGCTGTCTTCTTCTTGGCGTCGTTGGCTTCATTGGCCGTGAAGATCTTGAGGTAGCGCAGCTTGCTCTCGTCGAGGCGGAACTTGCGCATCTGTTCCGCGAGGAAGAAGGACTCGTACTTGTTCTTGCTCGACTCTTCCTGGCTGCGCTCCAGCCACTTGTCCGGGTACTTGCGCGCGATCTCGTCGGGAAAGAGCCCGCTGAAGATGGCGTTTCGCGAGTACGGCGTGGCCGTGGGCAGGATCGACAGGTAGTAGTCCCACTGCACGTCGAACTGCTCGGTGAGGAATTCCTCGATCACCATCCACTGGTCGAGGCGGACGCAGTCGATGAGGATGAAGAAGATCTTCTCTCCCGCCTGCAGGTGCGGCGCGATGTGGCGCGGGAAGACGTCGACGCTCATGGGCGGACGCTTCTGCGAGGCCACCCAGTTGCGGTAGTTCTTCTCGATGAAGATGCTGAAGTGCTGCGACGCGTTCAGGCGCTGGTCGTCGTGCGTGGACTCGAGGCCGGTCTGGCGGAACTGGTCGAACTCGCGGTCCCACGTGCACAGGCGACGGTGGACGCGAAGCCACGATTCCCACGTGTTGTCCTGCATGAGCGAGTTGAGCTCGTTGAACTCGCGGATGTAGTCGGGCGAGAAGCGGGCTTCCTGGATTTTCGGCGCGTCCAGGATGCGCTTGCAGGCCGAGTAGATCTGGAGCGGGCTGACCGGCTTGAGCAGGTAGTCGTCGATCTTGAGGCCGATGGCGTTGTCCATCAGGCGCTCTTCCTCGTTCTTGGTGATCATGACCACCGGGAGCGAGGGATCCATTTCCTTTATCTCGACGAGGGTTTCCAGCCCGCCGCGGCCAGGCATGGACTCGTCGAGGAGCATGACGTCGAACTTGTGGTCCTTGACCAGCGAGAGCGCGTCGGCCCCGTTGGTGACCGTGTCGACCTTGTAGCCCTTCCCCTGCAGGAAGGTCACGTGGGACTTCAGCAGCTCGATTTCGTCGTCGACCCAGAGAATTCGTTTTTCCATTGGAAGTATTTCGTTGCGTGGTACTTGCGTCAATTTGCGCTGATCGCAGTATACGCACGCCCCCGGGCCATATCAAGGAGACTGCCAGTATCGTCCCGTGACGTGTGTTCCAAGTCTCAGTTCTGCCGCCCGCCGGTTGTGGGCAGCGCACAGGAGCCGGAGATTCGAGGGGTCGTGCGTGCCGCCGGCCGAGTACGGGACGATGTGGTCGAGCTGGACGCCGCGTTTGGAGTCGCATCGCGTGCCGTCGCTCGCCGTGAAGGTGCACTTTCCGCCGTCCCGGGCGAACACCTCATCTCGCACTTCGTCTGGAATATGGCGTGTCTTCGTCGCGTCTTTGCACTCCCGGCGCCGGGAGTGGAGATCTTTCGCATCCCGTCTCTCTTTTCGGGCCGTCGGGCTGTGGCGGTCACGGTACTCGGCCAGCACCGTCTTGATCACATCGCCGATCGACGGGTTCTTCCCATCTCTCGTCATGAGATCCTTCACTTCCTCGAACAGCTCCACCAGGTTTTCGTCCGCCAGGAACTGAACCCAGAGTTTGTCCTCACTCCCGGCGCCGGGAGTAGCGACGCGTACCGGGCGGACCCGATCCCGCAATGCGACCGGCGGCCCGTACTGCGCCACGATCTTTTCCACCTGTCGATGCGACGCTCCCCGCACACGCTGGAGGATCGTCCTGTCGTACTTGAGAATCGGCGCGATGAGAGAGATCGTGCTGAGACTGAGCTCGCGCTTCTTGAGCATCTCCAGCACTTCGGGGTATCGGCGCACACACCGCGCCGCCTGGATTCTCCGCGCGGCCGCCGAGGATGAGTACTTCATCCGTCGCACGCAGTAGGTGAACAGAGAGCTGTACCCGCGGTCGAGATGCAGCCGTCGCCGCTCGATCTCGTTCAGGTCATGAAGCACATCGATGGTGCATTCGCGCTCTCGAGCGACATCTCTTTCAAGACGCTGCTCGAGATCATCATTGCTCAGCTTGCGAAGCTCGGACATCACAGCAACCTCCTGGGCATTGGGAGGAGACAACTGCTGTGATCAATATAATGGATGTGTTTTCGGCGCTCTCAGATCGCACTCAAACGCACATCGCGTCGCGCGACGAGAAAAATGATTCGCTGCGCGTTAACACGCGCACGAACGAATTGGATGCGATTGAGAAATGATTTCGTGGAGAATCAACGAACCCGGACGATCACGCATGAAACCGCTGTCAAATTTTTCCGGCAGAATTTTTGAAGTTTTTTTCGACGTACATGTGAACGCACGATAGCCTCACGCCCCCGGCAGTCGCACCTGGAACGTCGTGCCCTTGCCGGCTTTCGACTCCGCGAGACGGATCGTGCCGCCGTGGTACTCCTCGACGATGCGCCGCGCGAGCGCCAGCCCCAGTCCCCAAC
>DASVAK010000036.1:0-3795 GCA_036376395.1 Candidatus Krumholzibacteriia bacterium | reverse complement strand
TCGGATACACGCCGCGCAACTCCCAGGTCTGGAAGAACGGCGTCCAGTCGATGCGCCCGACGAGGTCCTCGAGCGGATAGTTCTCGAATACTTTCGTGCCGAGGAACGAGGGCGCCTTGGGCACCCGCGCGAGGTCGATCTTTTCGCGCCGTTCCCGCGCCGCCGAGAGGGGCATGAGCCTGGCCTCGCCGCCGCCGGCCGCTTCGCGCGCCTCGCGCAGCTTGCGGTACTCGTCCTTCTTGTTCTTCGCGAAGTGCGACCGCGTCCCGTCGCCGAGGAGCTGGTTCACCACGCCCACCGCGCGCGACGCATCCAGCACGTGGACGACCGGCTGATCGTACTCGGGATCGATCTTCACCGCGGTGTGCGCCACCGACGTGGTCGCGCCGCCGATCAACAGCGGCAGGTCGAAGCCCTGCTTCTTCCTCTCGCGCGCCACCGTGACCATCTCGTCGAGCGACGGTGTGATGAGACCCGAGAGGCCGATCACGTCGGCCTTCTCCGCGCGCGCGGTGTCGAGGATCTTCTGGTAGGGAACCATGACGCCGAGGTCGACCACGTCGTAGTTGTTGCAGCGCAGCACCACGCCCACGATGTTCTTGCCGATGTCGTGCACGTCGCCCTTGACGGTGGCGACCACGATCTTTCCATTCGCCTTGATGGTGCCGGTCTGGGACTTCTCCGCCTCGATGAACGGGATGAGGTGCGCGACCGCCTTCTTCATGACGCGCGCGCTCTTCACCACCTGGGGCAGGAACATCTTGCCCGAACCGAACAGGTCGCCGACCACGTTCATTCCGTCCATGAGCGGACCCTCGATGACGTGGATGGGGCGCTCGGCGCCCTGGCGCGCCTCTTCGACATCTTCGACGACATGAGCGTCGATGCCGTGCACGAGCGCGTGCACGAGCCGGTCGCGCACGGGGAGCGTGCGCCAGCGCCCGGCCTCTTCGTCGACTTTCTTCTCGCCGCCCTTGACGCTGCCCGCGATCTCGAGCAGGCGCTCGGTGGCGTCGGGCCGGCGGTTCAGCACCACGTCCTCGACGCGCTCCAGCAGATCCGGCGCGATATCTTCGTAGACCATGAGCTGGCCCGCGTTCACGATGCCCATGTCCATGCCGGCGCGGATGGCGTGGTAGAGGAACACGGCGTGGATCGCCTGGCGGACCGGCTCGTTGCCGCGGAACGAAAACGAGACGTTGCTCACGCCGCCGCTCACGTGCGAGAGCGGGAAGCGCTCCTTGATCTGCCGGCATGCCTCGATGAAGTTCACCGCGTAGGCGTTGTGCTCCTCGATCCCGGTCGCGATGGCGAAGATGTTCGGGTCGAAGATGATGTCCTCGGGCGGGAAGCCGACTTTCTCGGTGAGAATCCGGTACGATCGCTCGCAGATGGAGACCTTGCGCTCGGTGGTATCGGCCTGGCCCTGCTCGTCGAAGGCCATCACGATCACCGCGGCGCCGTAGCGCCGCACGCGCGTCGCGTGCTCGATGAAGGCCTCCTCGCCTTCCTTGAGCGAGATGGAATTCACGACGCATTTGCCCTGCGCGCACTGCAGCCCCGCCTCGATCACGCTGAACTTCGAGCTGTCGATCATGATGGGCACGCGCGCGACCGACGGGTCCGATGCGATGAAGTTGAGGAAGCGCCGCATCGCCGCCTCGGAATCCAGCATCCCTTCGTCCATGTTGACGTCGATCAACTGCGCGCCGTCCTCGACCTGCTGCTTCGCGACGGAGACCGCCTCGTCGTAGTTGTCGTCCTGGATCAGCTTGCGAAAACGCGACGAGCCGGTGACGTTGGTGCGCTCGCCGACGTTCACGAAATTGGAGTCGGGGCGGATCTCCACCGTCTCGAGGCCCGAGAGGAGCGTGTAGCGCCGGCGTTCGGGAAGCCTGCGCGGGGGAACGCCGCCGACGGCCTCGGCCACGGCGCGCGTGTGCTCGGGCGTGGTGCCGCAGCAGGTGCCGATCAGGTTGGCGAGCCCGTCGCGCGCCATCGCCCCCAGCTCGGCCGCCATCTGTTCCGGCGTCTCGTCGTAGCCGCCGAACGAGTTCGGCAGGCCGGCGTTGGGATACACGCTGATCGGAATCGGCGCCACCGCGGAGAGCGCGGCGACGAACGGGCGCATCTGCGCGCTGCCGAGCGCGCAGTTCAGCCCCACCGAGAGCAGGGGAACGTGCGACACCGAGGCCCAGAACGCCTCGGGCGTCTGCCCCGAGAGCGTGCGGCCGGAGAGATCCGTGATGGTGCCCGAGCACATCACCGGAAGCCGGATGCCGCGCGCGGCGAACTCCTCTTCGATGGCGAAGAGCGCCGCCTTGGCGTTGAGGGTATCGAAGACTGTCTCGACGAGCAGAATGTCGGCTCCGCCGTCGATCAATCCGCGCGCATTCTCACGGTACGCGTCCGCCAGCTCCATGAAGGTCACGTTGCGATAGCCGGGATCGTTGACGTCGGGCGAGATCGACGCCGTGCGACTGGTGGGTGCGAGCGACCCGGCCACGAAGCGGGGACGGGATGCGTCGCGCTTCTCGGCCGCATCCGCCTCGATCCGCGCGATCCGTGCGGCGGCAAAGGCGATTTCGTACACCCGGTCGGCGAGGCCGTACTCGGACTGCACCACCGAGGTGGCGTTGAAGGTGTTGGTGGTGACGATGTCCGCGCCGGCGTCGAAGTACTGGCGGTGGATCTCGGCGATGATCTCCGGACGCGTGAGGCACAACAGGTCGTTGTTGCCCTTGAGGTCCTTCGAGTGATTCTTGAAGCGATCGCCGCGGAAGGCGGCTTCATCCAGGCGGTAAGTCTGGATCATGGTGCCCATGGCACCATCGATTACGAGAATTCGCCGGGAAAGAAGGCTCTGGAGCTCGTCCGTGCGGTTATGACGGACGGCCGGGGTCGCGGTTTCAGTGGGAGACAATTTCAGGTGCTTTGCATGCTGGTCGAATGGGTCACCTCGTTACCGAGACAGTGCACGTACGGCCGTCCCGACACACGTGTCGGTCCGCCCCCACAAGTGTCTCGTGCCCGGTATAGTATGAATCCCGGCCCGGCGCGTCAAGTACGGGTTCTTGCGGGTGTTGCGCGCGAACGGTTATCGTCACCGGGTACCACGGGCACCCGATGCTGCAGGCCATTCCATATCATCTCGGCGCGTTCTTCACGCGCTTTGCGCCGAAATGGGTGTGCCGCTCCATCACCTGGACCCTCGCCGAGGCGAACTGCTGGCTGCGCCCCCTGACCCGCCGCGTACTCCAGCAGAATCTCGCCCTGATCCATCCCGACTGGAACGCCGCCGAGCGCCGCTTCATCGCGCGGCGTGTCATCCACCGCTTCGCCCACAGCATCCTGGTCTTTCTCGAGCTCCCGTTCTTCAAGCCCGAGGAGGTCTTCGCGCGCTGCGACATCGAGGAGCTGCGCGCGCAGGTGGCGGACCTGCCCCCCGGCCGCGGCTTCATCATCGCCACGGGCCACATCGGGCCGTGGGAGCTGGGGGGCTATTGCCTCACCCAGATGGGCTACGAGGTGCATACCGTCGCCCTCGACCATCCATCCAGCGAGGTGACGGAGTTCTTCTCGGCGCGGCGTGACTACATCGGCGTGCGTGCGCATCCCATCCAGGGCTCCGTGGGCAAGCTCAAGGAGGCCCTGGACGCGGGCAAATGCGTTGCGCTCCTCATCGATCGGGCCTACGGCAAGGCCAAGAAGCGCTCGCTCTTCTTCGGCGTGATGAAGGACTTCCCGCTCGGCCACGTCGTGCTCTCGATCCGGACCGGTGTGCCCATCCTCACC
>DASVAK010000033.1:0-8257 GCA_036376395.1 Candidatus Krumholzibacteriia bacterium | reverse complement strand
ACGACTTTACCCGGGCGCGGCTCCGTCCTCGGGGCGCAGCCCCGCTCGCGGCCACCCGCGCGTGCACCGTTGTCTTCACTCAAGCGAGCCGAGCGCGCGCTCTACGCCGGAGGCCCGGTCACGGGTGCGTCCGAACGGCCCATTCCCGCGGGAGCGAGCGAAGGATCACCCGACGAGGCCGCTACCAACATGAGTGCGGCCGAGGAAGGGAAGCCGAGCGAAGCGGAGCGGGGGCCGGAGGACGCAGCCCGTGATCGGGCCGAAGGTCGTAGCCGGGCGTCGCAAGTAGTCAGGAGTGAAGCACGCTGAGCAGGAACTCGGCGGCGAGGGCGTTGCCGCGGACGTTGGGATGGCTGTCCTTGTCGAAGTAGAGCCGCTCGCGCGCGGCGGCCGCGCGGAATTCGTCGATCGGGTAGTAGAATTCAATGCCGTGCCCGGCGCAGTAGTCCGACAGACGAAGGTACGGATACGCCATGTCGATCCGCGTCGAGTCCGCGTCCGTGCCGTGGATCAGCTCCGAGCGCCACGCGTCGTCCACCTCGAGCTTGAGCGGCATCGCGAAGACAACGAAGCGGCACGAGTCGGCGCGGCAATCATCCGCGAAGCGTCCGATGATCGCCTCGGTTACTTTCCACGCACTCTGGACCGCGTCGCTGCCGGGATTTTCGTACACCGACCAGTGCGAGAGATCGCGGTACGCTTCGAACCCGCTCACCTGGTGCGCGGTCTCCTCGTGCACGCGATGGCGGTACGTCACGCGCATCAGGCGGCGCCTGACGAACACCAGGGTTCGACTGTGCTTGAGCGCCGACTTGACGCGCGTGGTCATGCGCGGCTTCGCCGGGGCCGCGGGCGGCGTCATCGCGAGTGAATCGGGGCCGAGCTGGAAACGGGGTTTGGTGGCGCCCTCGAGCAGCGCACCGGCCAGGGCGTTGTTCACCACGTCGTTGTTGCCGGTGAAGGCGAGGATCACCACGTCGGGTTTGAGCGCCCGCAGCCGCTTCTCGTAGAACAGGAGCTCCTGGTCGTTGCCCCAGCCCGGAACGCCGGCGTTGATCACCTCGGCGCCATCGCCCAGGTCATGGCCGAGCACATCCGAGAAGCGCTCGGGAGCCTCGAGCCCGCTTCCGAACGCGATGGAATCGCCGACGATGAGAATGCGACGGCGCCCGCCGGGATGCGTTACCGGGACGTCGCGGTCGCGCAGGCCCAGCGAGTTGACGTTGACGTGGGTGTGGATGCCGCGCTCGGGCATGTCCGTCTCGATCCGGGAGCCCGGCTTGAGGCTCCAGCCGAGCAGCGGATCGTAGCGGATCGCGCTCCGCACGATGGGCGGGTCGTAGACGATGCGCAGCACGACCTCGGTGGCGACCAGCAGCACCAGGAGCGTGCCGATGAAAACCGCGGCGTTGCTGCGCTTCGACGAGGAGGGACGACGAACGGCGGACACGGGACCCCTTCCGCCCTGCACGCCGCGATTCTAGCACCCGCGAGAAGGCCGTCAAGGCGCGGAGAACCCGATCTCGAGGCTCCCCAATCTTTTTGCTTCGGTTCCACCGCGGTTCGGTGTATAGAATCCTCAACCCCCAATCCGGCAAACCAGAACCTATGTCCAGCACAGTCTCCGGTGTCGTCGAGGTCGTCAACGGACGCGGTGCGTTCCTGCGCAATCCGGAACGCTCCTTCGCGCCCGACCGCACCGACGTGTTCGTGTCGCAGCAGACGCTGAACCAGTTCGGGCTCACGACGGGCGCGGTGGTGCGCGGCGCCAGCGAGAGCGCGAAGCAGGGCCCGCGGCTGGTCGACATCGAATCGATCTGCGGCCTCGCGCCCGACCAGTACAAGAGCCGCGTGCCCTTCGCGGAGCTCCCCGCCGTCAACCCCGACCGCCGCTTCCGCCTCGGCGAAGGCGGCAACCCGTCGATGCGCATCATCGACATGTTCGCGCCCATCGGTCGCGGCACGCGCGGTCTGATCGTGTCGCCGCCCAAGGCGGGCAAGACGCGGCTGCTCGAGGAGCTCACCGGGGCGATCCGCGCCGACTCGCCCAACGCCCGGATCGTGGTGCTCCTGATCGACGAGCGCCCCGAGGAAGTCACCCATTTCCGCCGCCAGGTGCCGGCCGAGGTGCTGGCCAGCAGCAGCGACCAGAGCGTCGACCAGCACGTTCGCATCGCCAACATGTGCATGGCGCAGGCGCGCTGCGAGCTCGAGTGCGGGCACGAAGTGGTGGTGATGGTGGACAGCCTCACGCGCATGGGTCGCGCGTTCAACACCTACGGCTCGGGGTCAGGGCGGACGATGACAGGCGGACTGGATTCGCGCGCTCTCGAGATTCCGCGCAAGTTCTTCGGCATGGCCCGCAACGTGGAAAACGGAGGGTCGATCACGGTCATCGCCTCGGCGCTGATCGAGACCGGGTCGCGCATGGACGACCTGATCTTCGAGGAGTTCAAGGGCACCGGCAATTCCGAGGTGGTGCTCGACCGCGCGCTGGCGGAGGCGCGCATCTTCCCCGCCATCAACCTGCCCAAGACGGGAACGCGCCGCGACGAGCTGCTTTATTCCGCCGCGGAGATGAAGGCCATCGTCACGCTCAGGCGCCGCGCGCTGGCGACCACGCCGGGCCAGGCCATCGAGGGGCTGCTCAAGCTGCTCGAGAAGTATCCGACCAACGACGAGCTCCTCAAGAGCATCGAAGCGCCTTCGGCCTGACGCGCCGCTTCTTCGCACACAGTTTCTTTTTCCCCTCGACGGTCATGCGCTTGATCTCGTGCTCGCGCCGGAGCGCGGCGCCGCGGTCTTTTGCGCGCTCGAGGTAAACCAGCGACACGGGCGCGCGCGAACGCGTGTAGCGCGCGCCGCAGCCGTCGTTGTGCTCGGCGACGCGCCGCTCGGGCTCGGTGGTGACGCCGGTGTAGAGCGTGCGGTCGGCGCAGCGCACGATGTAGACGAACCACATGCGCGGATCGTAGCAGTCGAGGGCGGAGAGTCCGAAGAACTATCGGGTGGTGGCGGCGGAGGGGGCGGCGTCCGCCGGTGCGTGCGGGGCCGCCGTGGTCACAGCGGCGGTGTCTCCGGCGTGCATCGCGCGCGAGAGCTCCTCGGTCTGCGCGAGCAGGTCGTTCACGGCCATGATGACGTCGTTGAGCTCGTCTTCGGCGGACCGCGCGGCGCGAATCGAATAGTTCCGGCTGCGCACCACGCGCCGCAGGGTTTCCTGCAACTCGAACATGGGCGCGAAGAGCACGCGCTGCATGCGCCCGAACACGAACAGGACGATCAGGATGGCCACGGCGAACGCGGTGATCCGCGTGACGGCCTGGGTGATGGACCGCGCGAGAATCGCGTCGTTGTTGGCCCAGATGGTGAGAAATCCCACCGTCTTCCCGTCCACCGAGATCACGCGGTTGACGCGCAGCGACACGCTGAACCAGCCGCCGTCGTCCCTTGCCCCGGATTGGAGCGCCGCGACCTGCCCGTCGCCCGGGAATGTCGCGATGGTCTCGGAACGCGCGTTCATGAGCAGCGCACCGGTGATCGAATGGTCAGAGGCGAGCGCCGAGAGAACTTCGGCCGCCGCCGTCTCGTCCTCGAACACGAGCGCCGCCGAGCAGTTGTCGCCGATGGCGCTGGCGAGAATCTGGAGATGCCGCTCCATGGATTGGTGGTCCGCCCGGTAACCGTACAGCCCCGTGATGACGCCGGTCACTCCGAACGCCACCGCCATCACGGCGGCAATCAGCATGGCCAGCTTGCGCATGATCGGGATTCTGTCCAGGTATCCGGTGCCCATGGCCATCACTTCACCAGCTGCGCCAGGCTCAGCAGACGCGAGCTGAAGTCCACACCTTCGGCCTTCGACGCGTCCAGGTTCACCAGCACACAGGGCTTCTCCTGACGCACGCCCAGGCCCACCGATATGCCTTCGTGCACGTAGTCCTCGACGCCGGTCACGGTCGCGACGCCGAGCTCGCGCGTGACCGCGGTGATCGACGCGATGTCCATCGCGCGCAGCGGCGCCACGTACACGACGTCGACGCCGAGCGACTTGATCGCGTCCCGCAGGCTGGTCTGCTCGATGTCGATGTCCACCACGCGCACCGGAAGATCGGCAACCCGCCCCGGTGACGATTCCGCGGCGCGGTGAACCTCGTCGCGCACGCGCGTGGACGCGCGGTAACGCCCCTGGTAGACGGCCGCGATGACGATTTCGTCGCCCGATCTCGCGGCGAGGTTGCGGTCGAACTGGAGGATCTTGAGGATCAGCGGATACTGCACCGCGACCGAGAGCCCGCTCTCGTCCTCGAAGCTGTTGGGCGCAGCGGTCGCCCCCGCGCCGGCGAGACCGCACGCGAGCACGAGCGCGAGCAGTGTCCTGCGTCGCGCCGGCACCCGGGGCAGCGTATTCCGTCCGGTTCGCATCATCGGCTAGAAGCGGGTCTGCAGGCCCACGATGATCGAGCGGCCGTCCTGTTCGATCACGGGTTGCACGTGCTCGTAACCGCCCGGTGTCCCGTACGATTCATCGAACAGGTTGCGCACGAGCAGCGAAGCCGTGGTGCGCGTGCCCAGCGGATGGAGCGCCGTGGTCAGGTTGAGGTTCACCAGCACAAACGAGTCGGTCTCGGTGCCGTACACGGTCAGGCGCCCGGTCTCGTACTGCGACTCGACACCGAAGCGGAGCTGACTCCACACCGGCATCACCACGCCGAGCTTGGCCAGGTGCCGGGGGGAATTCGTGAGCCAGTTGCCCTGGTCGTCCTCCGCTTCCTGGCGCGAGTAGCTCGCGTACCCGCCGATCGAGGCGACGGCGCCGCGAAGCTCGAACTCGGCTCCGCGCGCGCGGGCGCTGGTCAGGTTGCGGTTCACGTACAGTGAATCGACCGGGTCGATCACCGTGTCGATCAGCCCGTCGAAGCGGTTCTCGAAGAGCGACACCGAGCCGCTCACGCCATCGGCGATGTTCTGCTCCCACACGATCTCGTAGGTGTCGATCTGCTCGGGCTCGAGCGCCCCGTTCGTCTTGTAGCCCTGGGCGGGATCCTCGTAGTAGCGCTCCCAGAACGTGGGGACGCGGAACGCCTGCCCGTAGAGCAGCTTCACCGCCGACGACGGGCCCGGGTTGACGATCACCGCCGCGCGCGGCGCAAGGTTCGACTCGTAGTTCGAGTAGTCGTCGATGCGCCCGCCCAGCATGAGCGAGAGCCAGCGCGCGGGCTGGATGTCGCCCTGCACGTAGCCGGAGAAGAGCTCGAACGATACGTCGCGGCTGAAGTCCAGCACATCGCCGGTCCACAGGCGGTAGTCCGAGCGCGCGTGCTTCTCCGCCGCGGCGCCCGCCACGATGCGCACGTTGGAGCGCGCATCCCACATGTGCCTGAGCTCGAGTCCGTACCAGCGGCCGTCGGAGGCGTCGCGGGTCTCCACGCCCGCGAAGGGCCACCGGCCCTCGTACTCGTAACGGTTCGCGTACGCGCGGGCGACGGTGCTGTGGCTGCCGCTGAAGGAGTGGTGGTACTGCGCGTCGAGGAAGGCGTGGCGATCGAGCGTGCGCGTGTCGGGATGATTGAAGTCGACACCCCACGCGCCGGTCGGGATTCCTTTCTCGCGCGAGGCCCACATTCCCTCGAGCTGGAAGTTGCGTGACTTGATCGTTCCCTGCACGTCGTAGTAATCGTCCCAGTCGCGTTCGTCGGCCATTCCACCGTTGGTGGAAGGATCGTCGTATTCCGGGTAGTACAGGTTGGCGCCATCGATCTGCGTCGCCTGCCCGGAGAGCAACAGCTGCACGCCGTCACCCACCGTGCGCGCTAACGTCGCCCCGCCCTTCATGTATCCGTCGCTGCCCGTCTCGATGTCGAATTGCGCCGGGCTGATCGATTTGGGCTCCTTGCTGATCACGTTGATCACGGCCAGCATGGCGTTGGCGCCGTACAGCGCCGACCCGGGGCCGCGCACGATTTCGATGCGTTCCACGGTGCGCAGGTCGACGCCGCCCAGCTCGGTTCCCAGCGGCGCAGAGCCGTAAACGTTGTCGTTTATGGCGTGTCCGTCGATGAGAAGCAGAATGCGGTTGTTGTAGTCGCCCGGGCGCCCGAAGCCGCGCATGCCGGCATAGGCGTAGTTGCGATCGTTGGAGCTGTAGAAGCTGCGCACGCTGCGCAACACGGCGTCGAGGGTGCGAAACCCGTACCGCTCGATCTCTTCCGCGGTGACGAGGGTCACCGACGCGGCCGCGTCGCGGGTGCTCTGGTCATACCGGGCCGCCGATTCCACCCGCTGTTCGAGCATCGACTCGAACTCGCCCTCGTCGATGTCACCGGTTTCGGCGGCAAGGGCGGTGTGGTTCCACAGAACGGCGCATGCGAGCAGGGCGAAAAAACGTCTCATTTTCTTCCAATCCGGAGCTCCCCCTCCTTGTATTCGGCCGCAGGAACAAGAAGCATGCCGCCGGGACGGCGGCCGGGCTGATCTCCCGCAGATGGAGGAAGTTGGCGTCGTCACGCCGCCGCGTGCGGAGTCGCGGGCGGCAATTCCTGCCGGCCGGCGCGGGTGGGTTGAACCCGTCCCCGTTGGTTCGTTGCTGCGGATGGCGATCTGCGCGGAGTAGAATCCGGGGATGAAACGAATGCGATGCTGCGTGTTGCTTCCGGTTGCGTTCCTCGCCTGTGCGCGGGCCGGCGAACCGTCGGTCGAGAGCTACGCCCACGGCGCGTACCAGCCGCAGCCGGTCAGCGCGTACGAGATCACCGGCGCGCGCGATGGCGCCACCACCGACGCCACCGGTGTATTCACGCTCGAGAACGGCGACCGGCTCAGCGTCGAGCTGCACGTTGCCTACAACCCCACGCCCGTGCTCGCGGACGGGCACTGGCGCAGCGAAGGATCCACGGTGGAAGAGGGCGAGGTGCGCGAAGAGTCGCTCACGTTCCTGGGCGGACAGGGCGGGACACCCAGCGTGGGCGGGCGCTTCCGGCTGGAGACGAACGGTCAGCCGCGCTGGCGCGTCGTGATGCCGACGCAACCTCTGAAGAAGTGATCTAGCGGGAAGGAACCGGCGCGCGCCACACGCCGCGGCCCACGAAGAACGGTCCGAGGCGCTCGAGATGAAGCGAGGTCTGCTTCGTGCGCCGCATGCGCTGCACCACCGACGAGAGCGGATAGAGCGCCGGCCCCAGCAAACCCACCACGAAATCGTTGTCGTTCTTGTCCAGCCCGTGGCACGCGAGGCGGATGTCGAATGCATGGCCGGCCTTGCCGTACGCGTGGCCGATGCCGCCGTGTTCCATCAGGATCGTGCTCTGCTCCTTCGACGTGAGCTGCTCGAACGAGCCACTGCGCCGCAGCGGATACCACACCACCCAGGGGAGATTTGGATCGAGCACGCGCCGCATCGGGCGGTGGATCAGCGTCTCGTCGAGGTCGGATTCGTAGCCGATCGCGTACGTGCGCCCGAGCATGGTGTACTCGGGTTTGGGGGCAAGCGCCGCAAACGCGCCGCGGGCCAGGAACGGTCGCAGATCGTCGATGAAATACGCAGGATCTTCGCTCACGGTGAGCAGCGCGACGCCGCGCGGATCGTTGATGTCCTCGTAGAGGACGCCGCGGATCTGCGCGGTGGCCAGCGCATCGACGAGCGGGCCCGTGTCCATGCACGCGCCGAAGGCGAGGAGTTGCATGAACAGCCGACGGTCGCTCGAAAGCGTTTCTCCCGCCTCCGAGCGACCGTGCTCGAGAATATCGATGTGTTCCGTCACTCCTAGAAGCGAAGGATCAGACCGCCGCCGACGTCGAGCTGCGAAATCCCGGTGCCGCCGATCGAGAGTCCTGCGCCGCCCGTACCCACGTACGCGCCGCCCCATGTGTCGGTGAAGGTGATCGGCCAGTTGCCCTGGATCATGATTCCCATCTTCGGCGAGGTGTACACCTTCACACCCAGGCCGAAGATCATGGAGAACTTCCAGCTGTCCTGGTCACCCGCCACCAGTCGCGTGCCGCCCAGCGTCACGGTTGCAAAGGGCATGTTGTTGCCCTTCATGATGCCGGTGACTCCGCCGATGTGCCAGTATTCGACGGCGGCATCCACGCTGATCGGCTGGCCGATGCCGGGCCCGGTAAGCTCGATATCGCCGTCCGAGCGACGATACATGAGGCGCACCTGCGCGGTCTTGTACGACCCCGGCGGGGCGACATTGAAATCAAGCGCCGCGCCGTAATACGCCGCGTCGGAAAAATCGAGCTCGCCCGGAAAGCC
>DASVAK010000022.1:0-8480 GCA_036376395.1 Candidatus Krumholzibacteriia bacterium | reverse complement strand
GTCGATGACGACGTGGTCGCCCTTCTCGCTCTTGATCGGGAAGTTCTCGAGGATGGACTCGCAGAAGGTGAGGTCCATCGCATTCTTGAGCGCCTGGTTGTCACCGGCGCGGAAGTTGGTCGAGAGCCGGCGCATCAGGATGTGATCCTGGTCGCGGTGGAAATCGAACATGACGTCGTCGATGGGCAGACCGCCGTAGACGAAGTCGGCGCCGATACCGCGCGAGATGCTCAGGATGGCGAGCATCGGCTTGTCGAGCTGCGTCTTCGGGATCTCGAGCAGGAGCTCTTCCTGCTTGCTGTAGAAGGTCAGGAGACCTTCCTGCTTCTTGTGCTCGGGCGTGACGACCTTCGACCAGGGCTTGTACTTCGGCTCCGGTCCGGCTGGCCCCTCCTTCTTGAGCTTGCGGTGGAGCTTCTCCGCGTAGGGGCGCTCCTTCATTTGCTTGGCTTCCGCCTTGGGCTCGCCCTTCGCGTCGTCCGTGAACGCGGGGGTCGGGCTGGCGGATGCCGTGGACAGGTCGTTCGCCAGGGCGCTGCCGGTCACCAGGCACAGGCAGACGACCAGGGCGAGGACCCCGATGTTTCGAAACATGGCTCTCCGAACCTCCTGCAGGAAGTGATAGATGGGTGGGGTTTGTGGGCTAATACGGAGGCGGCCGCGGAATCGTTCCACGCAGCGGCCAGCTTTCTCGATTCGCGCCGAATAATAGAAGGAAACGGGGCGGGATTCAATCGGGAGAGACCGGTTTCTGCTCCCGTTGCGGGAGTAACTCGTCCCGGAAGCGCGATGCGCGGGCAGCAACCATCGAGGCCGCGCGGGTCCTGTCCGCGAGCAGCCCCCTTCGGACTTCGCCGCGCGGCCGCTGTCTGGTACATCAACAGGCTCAACGACTTTACCCGGGCGCGGCTCCGTCCTCGGGGCGCAGCCCCGCTCGCGGACACCCGCGCGTGTACGTCCGCGCACCAGCGGATCCTGTCGCCGCCCGCTTGCACGGCCCTGCTCATGGCCGCCTCTTTCTCTGCTGTGCTACACTCCGGCCACCCCTAATACCCCCGGAGAAACGTATGTCTGCCAGTCACTTCCGCTGTTCCGCCGTGTTCGCTGCACTCTCCCTTTCCGCGCTCGTCTCCGTAGGATCTGCGGCGGAGGAAGGGCTGACTCTCGAAAGGATTTTCGGAAAGAAGCCCATTCTGCCCGTGCTCCCGACGGCGACGTGGGTGGGAGACAGCAAGGGCGTGTCGCTCGTTCGCGAGATCGAGCAGGACGGCCGCAAGCGCTCCGCGTTCGTCATCCGCGAGGTGCCATCGGGAAAAGAGCGCGTGCTGGCCTGGCTCGACGCCGTCCCGGTTCCGGACGACCTCAAGAAAGACGACGACGAGTTCACCATCGAGAGCCCGAAATGGAACGAGGCCGGCACGCGCGCGGCCTTCGTCTTCGCGGGCGACGTCTTCACCATCGATCGCAAGGGCGCGGTGGCGCGCCTGACCGACACGGACGACAAGGAGGAGGACCCCACCTTCTCGCCCGACGGCAAGTGGCTCGCCTATTCGCGCGGCAACGATCTCTACACCCGCGACCTCGAGCGCGGCGTCGAGATCCGCCACACCAGCACCGGGTGCGACACGGTCTACAACGGCGTCCTCAACTGGGTATACATGGAGGAGCTCTTCACGCGCGGCGACGTGAAGGCCTACTGGTGGTCACCATCCGGAAACCGCCTCGCGTTTCTCGAGATCCGCGACGGCATGGTGCCGCAGTACCCCATCCCCGACCTGGTGAAGACGCCCGCCACGTGGAAGCTCCAGCGCTACCCGCGTCCCGGCGACCCCAACCCGCAGGTGCGCGTCGGCATCGTCGACGCCGCCAGCCAGGCAGTGCAGTGGACCGACGTCGAGACCGGCCCCGACAACTACATCGTCCGCGTCAACTGGCTCGCCGACGGCAGCGCGATCGCGATCGAGAAGATGAACCGCGCGCAGGACCACCTGACACTTCTCTTCACCGATGCGCAGAGCGGCAAGAGCGACGTGATCCTGGAGGAGAAGTCGCCGACCTGGATCAACGCCACCTACGCGAAGCATTTCTACGAGAAGCGCCGGCAGTTCCTGTGGGGCTCGGAGCAGGACGGCCACATGCACTTCTACCTCTACAACCTGGACGGCTCCCCGATCCGCCAGCTCACGAAAGGCGCGTGGGAAGTCTTCGACCTGGAGGGCGTCGACGAGGCGAAGAAGCGCGTGTACTTCACGGCCAACGAGGGCAGCGTCGCCGAGCAGCATTTCTATCGCGTCGACGAGGACGGCAAAAACCTCAAGCGCATCTCCAGCGAAGAAGGCACGCACGACATCGTCATGTCGCCCGACCACCGCTGGTACCTCGACAAGTACTCGTCGCAGGCGCGACCGGTGCGCTACTCGGTGTTCGACACGAACGGCAAGCGCCTCTTCGATCTCGGCGACCAGTCGACGGGCGAGTTCGCGACGCTGCGCCTGCCGCCGCAGGAGTACGGCACGTTCGACCACGACGGCGCGACGTTCCACTATCGCATGATGCGCCCGCTCGACTTCGACCCGACGAAGAAGTATCCCGTGATCGTGTTCGTCTACGGCGGGCCGGGCTCGCAGCAGGTGAAGAAGATGTGGACGCGCCAGGAGCTCTACCACGCCTACCTCACCGGGAAGGGCTACATCGTATTCAACATGGACAACCGCGGCGCGGGCGGATACGGCAAGGCGTGGGAAGAGCCGCTCCTCAAGCGCGCGGGAACCATCGAGCTCGACGACCAGGTGGCGGGCGTCGAGTGGCTGAAGCAGCTCTCGTACGTCGATGGCGACCACATCGGCATCTGGGGCTGGAGCTACGGCGGCTACATGACGCTGCAGGCGATGTTCAACCGCGGCGACGTGTACAAGGCGGGCGTGGCGGTGGCGCCGGTCAGCGACTGGCGCCTGTACGACTCGATCTACACCGAGCGCTACATGAAACTTCCCGCCGACAACGAGGAGGGCTACAAAGCCACCGCGCCGCTCGAGCGCGCGGATTCGCTGCAGGGTGCGCTCCTGCTCATGCACGGCGACGCCGACGACAACGTGCACCCGCAGAACTCGATCGCGCTGGTGCGCAAGCTCATCAACGCCGGCAAGGATTTCGACTTCATGCTCTACCCGCAGAAGGAGCACGGCATCGCGGGCAGCGCGGATCGTTTCTTTCTGTATAGAAAAATGACCGCTTTCTTTGATCGCAACCTGAAGACCGCGCCGCCGGCCGCGCCCGCGCCGCAACCGTGAAGACCGACGTTTTCCGCACCGACGTCTTCCGCCGCCGCGTCACCGAGGATCCGGATGACCCCGGCTTCGGCGCGAAAGTCTCGGCGGCGAGCACCCGACTGCTCAACCGCGACGGCACGTTCAACGCGCGCCGTCGCGGTCTTCGCGCCACGCAGGCGTGGAGCCCGTACCACCATCTCCTTACCATGTCGTGGCGGCGCTACATCGCCGTCATGCTCGGCTTCTTCCTCCTGCTGAACGCGCTCTTCGCCCTGGCCTACACGCTGTGCGGCCCCGGGGCCATCAGCGGTCCCAACGTCAACACGTTCGGGTCGCGCCTGCTCGAATCATTCTTCCTGAGCGTGCAGACACTCGCCACGGTGGGCTACGGCCACCTCGCGCCGGCCTCCACCGCCGCCAATATCATCGCCGTGGTCGAGATGTTCCTGGGCTTTCTCATGTTCGCGATCGCGGCGGGGCTCGCCTTCGCGCGTTTCGCCCGGCCGCTGGCGAAGCTCGTCTTCAGCGACCGCGCGGTGGTCGCACCCTACCGCGACGGCAGCGCGCTCATGTTCCGGTTCGCCAACACGCGTCGCAACGAGCTGCTCGAGCTCGAGATCAAGGTGCTCTTCAGCAGGATCGAGCGCTCGGGCGATGCGCCGGTGCGGCGCTACCACGGGCTCGAGCTCGAGCGCTCGCGGGTGTCGTTCATCCCGCTCCACCTCACGGTGGTGCACCCGATCAGCGAGAACAGCCCGTTGCGCGGAATGACCCGCGAGGAGCTGGCCGCCAGCTCGGCCGAGCTGCTGGTGCTGGTAACCGCCATGGACGAAACCTTCTCGCAGACCGTCCACGCGCGGACGTCCTACACGCACGCCGAGATCGAGTTCGGCTCCCGCTTCACGACGGTGCTCTCGCTGGGCGACGACGGCGTGGTCGAGGTCGACCTGCGCCGCTTCCACGAAATCGAGCGGGTAGAATGACGCGACGGCCCGGCTCGTTTATAATGGCCAGACTCCGGGCGGCGCCCCGCCGCCTTTGATCCCCGACACGAAAGGAATTGTTTCGATGCGTACCCCCATTCGTACCGGCCTGATCACGGCCGCCGCGCTCTGCCTCGTCGCCGCGCTCTCCTGCGGCAAGAACGAGCAGGAAGCGCAGAAGTTCAACCGCGCGTCCGACGAGACGTTCAAGCGCGACATGTCGGAGCTCACGTCGTTCAAGCTCGCGAACGGCATCACCGTCTACCTGCAGGAGGAGCGGACCGACAACCAGGTGGCCATCGAGGCCATCTACCGCGCCGGCTACACGCGCGACACGAAGGGCAAGTTCCAGATCGCCCATCTCACCGAGCACATGGCCATGCACTGCGGCAGCGGGCCGTACAAGACCGGCGAGCTGATGAGCAAGGTGAAGGACGGGAAGGGCATGATCGCGGCCGAGGCGGTGTCCGACTTCATCCACGTGGATTACGTGGTGGACGCGAGCCGGGTCGACGAGACGCTGGCCATCGAGGCCGCGCGACTGACTTCGCTCACCTGCGACCAGCAGACGCTCGAGGAGCAGGCGAGGGACGTCGTGGGCGAATTCAAGAAATCACTCGAGAGCGATACGGGCAGCCTCTCGCGCGTCGCCGTGGGTGTCCTCACCCACGTCCTGTTCTACGGCGAAACCCACCTGCCCATGCAGGCCAACGTGGCGAAGCTCACGCTCGACGACGTGCGCGCGTTCCACGACGCGTACTACCGCCCCGACGACATGTGCCTGGTGCTGATCGGGAACTTCAAGAAGCCCGACGTCGAGGCGCTGGTGCGCAAACATTTCGAGTCGATCCCGTCGCGCCCCGCGCCGCCCGAGCGCGAGGTCGTGGTCAAGCGCTCGATGCGCGCCACCTGGGACGTTCCCGTGCAGATGACGTTCCTCGTCGCGCCGGGTCCCTACAACGACCCGAAGGAGCGGCTCATCCTCACCATGTTCGGCACCTTCCTGCAGACGACGCTGGTGCGCTCGCCCGACGTGTACAACAACAGCCAGGCCGTGCTGACGTCGAACCAGAGCTACACGGTGGCGCGACTGCCTTTCTTCATGTGGACACAGGCCAAGCAGGGTCTTACCACCGACACCGTGGTGCCGGTCCTGTTCGGCCAGCTCGACCAGTGCATCCAGGCACTCGACGATGACCGCACCGTCGATCTCATCAAGACCAACATGATCAGTTTTGTCACGTCGAGCGGCCTCCAGGCGGACGAGCCCGACTATCCGATGATGCACTTCCAGGTGATCGGCCAGGAGGCGCTCAACGTCTGTCTCAAGCACATGCTGCTCGAGGGTCGCACGCCGGAGCAGTTTGCCGACGAGATCAACAACGTGACACCCGACGAGTTCCGCGCCGTGGTGAAGAAGCACCTCGACCGCAAGAACTTCATCAACATCAACGTCGAGCCGCGCGCCTAGCCTGCCTGATTTCTTGCCGGCACGTGCGGGGCGTCACAAGCCCCGCGCGTGTCGCGCGGAATTCTTCACTTCCTGCCCTTGACAGAATGCGTTTACTGACTAGTTTATGTGATGTCCGTCACGGTTGGCGACGCGACGGACCGACAGGAAAGGAGGCAGTCACGCGAGCAAGAGTGTGATGATGCATGCGCGCTGAAACGCGCCGCGCGGAGAGCGTCAGTCGTGGATCGGGGTGACGCAGGAAGCGAGGAGCAGTAGGAGCGCAGGCAACCGTGGGTTCCTCCCGGGGGAGGGATTTAAACGATCCGCAAAAGATTTCGCGCGCCGGACCACCCGGGACCTCCGTGGAAGGGTGGACTGCACAGCGCCGGGAGCTCCGGCGCGCATCAGAAGGCAGAGAAGAGTTCCTGAGGGCAAGGGCAGGGAGCCGCGCCAGCACGCGGCTCCTTGCGCTGCAATCAATCGATATAGCCCATCGCGCGCAGTTTCGCGCGCACTTCCTCCATATCCTCCGGCGTCAGCTTCCCCTTAACCTCGAGCGAGTCGAGCGGATGGCGGACGCGTCCCCATTCGATGCGCAGCCAGACGCGCTCATGGACGTAGTAGAGCACCATGCGGATGCTCTGGAACAGCACGGTGATCACCGTCATTTCTCTCCAGTTGTGGGTGACCGACCACGCGATCCCGCCCAGCAGGACCACGCCGATTATCCTCCAGACGAGGGACTTCACTATCGAGCGCTTGTGCGTTTCCATTGCTTCTCCCGGTCTTCTTCAGGGCGGATAAGAGTCGGCGCGCACCGCAGTTACCCTTGGTACGCGCCGTGACCCCCGGGAAAGGTCTACCGGATCGTTTCTTATCCAGCGAACCATTCCCTTGCCCTTGCATGACAGATCGCTTCTGCGATCACTTCAACTATAGTCGTCTTCGCCCGCGCGGACAACTATTCCGAATCGCGCGGGATCATGTCGGGCGGAAGGATACACTGCGGACGCCCGTTGTACTGCACCATGTGGCGCAGGTAGGTGACCACGTAGTCTTCTTCTTCGACGTCATCGCTCTTGCCGCCCCACGCCGTGAGCAGGGTGCCCCAGTCGGGCGAAAGCAACGATGCCATCGCGCCGCCCAGGCCGGGCACGGGGAGATCGAGCTTCACGAGCCCGCGCGGCGCCACGCCGATCAGCTCGTATTCCTCGTTCACGCCGATCTTCGCCATCTCCCGCGCCACCAGGATGGCGTCCTGGAGACCGCCAATGCGATCGACGAGGCCGTTCTCCTTCGCCTGCAGCCCCGTCCACACGCGACCCTGCGCCAGCGCCTCCACGTTCTCGCGCGGCATCTTGCGGCTCTTCGAGACGCCCTCGACGAAACGCGCATAGAGCGACTTCATGGTGGTGAGCGCGAGCTCGCGCTCTTCGTCGGTCACCTGGCGGTGCGGAATACCCACCGGGAAATAGGGCGGCTTGAGGGTGAAGAACAGGTCGGCGTGCTTCCCTTTCTGGACCACGCTGCCTTCCATCCCCACCTTCTCGCCCAGGCCCTTGTCCCACGCCCAGCCCGCGATCACCCCGATCGATCCGGTGACGGTGGTGGGCTGCGCGACGATCTGGTGCGCCGCGATGGAGATCCAGTAACCGCCCGACGCCGCCACGTCGCCCTGCGAGACGATGACGGGCTTCTTCTTCATGAGCTCGCGCATCTGGCCCGCGACGACGTCGGACGCCATCGCGCTGCCGCCCGGCGAATCCACGCGCACCACGACCGCCTTCACGTCGTCGCGGTTGCGCAGACCGCGCAGCATCTTTTCGAGACGGCGCGCCTGGATGCCGGTGTCCATGTCGCACGCGCCGATCGCGTACACGATCGCGATCTTCTTGGTTTCGCCCCACTGCTTGGACGGATACCAGCGGTCGGCGAGCGCGTCCGCGCCGATGAACGCCTTGCTCTTCCCCTCGAGTTTCTTCACGCGCTCCTTGACCTCGTCCCAGCGCCCGACTTCGTCGACGAGCTTCTGCTCGACCGCCGTCGGTCCGTCGAAGATGCCGGTGTCGTTCATCCACCCGTCCACCGTTCCCGCCGAGACGTTGCGGCTGGCGGCGACGTCGTCGCGGAAGGTCGCGTAGTACGCGTCGACCAGCGCCTGGCGCTGCTCGCGGTCGGCTTCGCTCATCTCGTGGCGGGCGAGATTCTCGACCGCGCTCTTGTACTTGAGGAAGCGGAACTCCTCGAAGCCGATGCCGAGTTTGTCCAGCATCGACGCCACGTAGGTGCGGCCCACCACGAAGCCCGGCAGCATGAGCGTGCCTTCGGGATCCATGACGATGTGGTCGGCGGCGCTGGCCACGTAGTACGTGGACGACCCGGCCTGGTCGATGAACACGACCACCTTCTTGCCCGTGGCGCGGAAATCGCCCAGGCGATCGCGCAGCTCCCACGCCTGGCCGCGCGTGAAGCGCGCGCCGGAGAGGTTGAGCGCGATGCCGGCAACGCGCGCGTCGGTGCGCGCGTCGTCGATCGCATCCAGCAGGTTCTGCAGCGTCTGGCGCGAATCGAAGAAGCGATAGCGCGAGTAGACGAGCGCTCCTTTCGCCGACATCGAAAGGTAGCCGCTGTTCTTGTGGAATGATTTCGTGAGATCGGATCGTTCCGGGTAGCCGAGGCGAACGCCCCACGTCGTGATATCGGCGTCGCTGTCGGCGTCGAAGTGCTCCTGCACCGAGCCGCGCGCGACGCCCTGGTGGAACCCGGAGCCGAAGC
>DASVAK010000020.1:0-4283 GCA_036376395.1 Candidatus Krumholzibacteriia bacterium | reverse complement strand
GAAGCCCTTGAGCGGCTTGAGCGATCCGACCGCCATCAGGACCAGCGCGCCCCCCGGCACACCGATCTCGTGGCGGATCGCCTCCCGCTCGCCGGAACCGGCGGCGTGATACTGGTCGGCATCGATGCCGTTGTAGACCAGGTGTACGCGCTCCTCCGGAATGCCCTCCACGTCGACCAGGTAGCGCCGCTGCGCCTCCGCGACGGCGAGGTGCGCATCCATGCGCCGGAGCACCGGCAGGAGGTAGGACGGCAGCACGCGCCGGCGGAATCCGCTGCCGATGGCGTGGTGCGAGATGGTCACCCGGTCGGCGAGGCCCTGCTGCCGCGCCAGGAACGAAAACAACACCGTGTTGGGGTGCGCAAATGTCTCCACCAGGTGCACCCGGTCGGCCCGCATGATCCGCGCCAGCGAACGAAACGCCAGGGCGTCGTAGCGGTGGCGCAGGAGCCCCTCGTGGACCGGAATGCCGAGGGCACGGATGCGCTCCGAGTAGTACCCGCCCTGCTTGAGACAGCACACGCTGAACCGGAAGCGGGTCCGGTCGAAGCGCTCGAAGAACTGGTAGAGCAGCTTCTCCTTGCCGCCCATCTCGAGCTCGTTTTCCAGGATCAGGATGTGGTATTGCACGGCGGAACAACTCGGGCGTGCGGGTACGGCACGACGGAAAAACTATTCTAGCATGTCGCCACATCTGCTATAAACACAAAACCTTAGCTTGTGACCGGAAGATTGTCCCCCGCCGACTTGAACCACGTGCACCTCTTGCCCTTGATCCTAAAACGCGTAACGCAGGTTATGGCCTCGGTTGACTTTGAGTGGTGCCGTGCAGACCTCGCGCCGATAGTAAGCTTGCCAGCATTTCGACAGCTCCGTCTTTTCGAAGAACCGCCGCTCTTTGAGTAGGTCCCGTAACTGCCAGGGTCGACTCGCAATTCCGAGAATCATGGCGGGCGTATCCTGGGTTTTCTTCTCCCACCGCCGTTTCATGTAGTTCCTCCAAACCTGGAAGATGGCGAGCTTTTCTATCGACGCCTGGCGACGCTTGGCCCATGCGATGGTTTCGCGCTTGTGCGCGGCCGTGCTGTGCCGGATCAACAGGTCTAACAGGTTGATCTCCCAGAGTGGATTGCACCGGTCGCGGCGACGTTTCGACGACGTGATGCGGTGTACGCTGTGGACTTCAAGTGCAGCGATTGCGCGCGGGTAGGCGCGGTGATCGTCGCTTCGGATAACGGGGAGCGGGTATCGCGAGGCCATGGCCAGGAGTAGATCCCGCACGCCCTCTTCGATGGCTCGGGGCGGGGCCTTGCCAAGTGTCTGCTCGAGTTGGGCACGGCGGACCTTCTGCTGAAGGCGCATCCGGCCTTTACGGCGAAGCGGGCTGTCAGTGTGGTAAAGGAAGTAGCCGGATGCAACGTGCACAGCCACGTTGTGGTGAAACGGAAAGTACTGGCTCCACTCAAACGTTTCGAACCCGTCGATTGCGATCTCATCGATCACGGGCATGCGCTGGAGCTCCCCGGCCTGGACAAGCAGGCAGTGCCGCCCCAGTCGCGCCACATGATGCCCCACGGTGCTCGGACTGCAATTGAGCGCACGGGCCATCTGCCGGTTCGCCATGCAGCCGACTGCCATCATCACGATTCGGGCGATCAGTTCAGGGCGTTTCTGCCAGTACGAGGTGGAGAACGTCTGCGTACTAAAGTGACGCCGACAACCCAGGCATGTGAACCGCTGGATACGGTGCGGGTGCGTGCAGCGGACATAGAAGCCCTTGCGCTTGTAGGGCCACGGCTGTGACAATGGCTTGAAGTTAATGCAGTTGGGATTGGGGCAGTGAGGCGGTACCCATCCCGACGAATTCGGTCCCATACACCGGTCCAGGCACGCCTCGTGCCAGAGACAATTTCGCGAACACAACCAATGAGGTTCATCCGGTCACTGCTCGCGCTCTCGCTCGTCGTCACGTGCGGCTACGCCGCCGTCCCGTTCCTCAGGGGCTGGGCGTGCGTGTGGGTCGGCATTCCCGTTGTCTGGCTGATGGCGGTGGTGGTGCCGGGGCTCGCGCTGTCGCAGATTGCGCGGCGGCTGGGCGACGACTTCATCGAGACCACCACCCGCGTGCTCCTCAACGGCCTCGTCTTCCAGCTCGGGCTGTGCTTCGCGTGGGCGCTGACCGGCGTGTCGCTGGATGCGTTCCGCGCCGCGATGCCGGTGCTGGTGGTGGGCCTGTGCGCCGCGGCGCCGCTTCGCGACCGCACGCGCGTCGAGGTGATCCGCCCGCGGCTTCGCCGCTACGAGACGCGGCTGCTCCTTCTCTTCGCCGCGCTCGCGCTCGCGCCGGCCATCGGCGTGGCGATCACGGGCCCGCCCATCGCCATCACCAGCGACACCATCGACCACGCCGGCTACGTCGCCGAGATCGCGCGCACCGGCGACCCGTTTCCCTCCACGGCGGTCTACCTCTCCCCCGGCGCGGACGGCGAGGACTTCCGCAAGGCGCTGCTGCACGCCATCTACGGGTTGATCGCGCGCCACACGGGCGCGTCGCCGATCGACGTGTTCGCGATGATGGGCGCCATCCTGCTGCTCACCATGACGTTCACGGTGTACACGGCCTCGAACAGCATGCTGCGGCATCGCGTGGCCGCGGTGGTGGCGGGAGCGTTCTTCCTGGCCGGCAGCGACTGGAGCGTGCACTCCGAGCTGGTGCGGGCGTCGTTCTACCCCAACCGGTTCGGCGCCGCCTTCCTGCTCATGTTCATCGCCTCGGCGCTCGAGTACGCGCACCGCGGCCCGAAGATCGCGCTGCGCTGGACCGTCGTGTACGCCTTCGCCGCCACCGCCGTGCACGTGCAGTACGCGGTGGTGTGCGTGGCGACATCGGGGGTGATGGTGGCGTGGCGGACGTGCTCGCCGTGCCGCACGTGGGACGAGCACTTCTCGCGCACGATTCGTATCGCGCTCGCGGCGGTGACGGGAGCGCTCCCCTTCGCGCTGTACCGCTTCTTCACCGCCTACCAGACCAACCCGCTCCACGAGCAGGTGCAGGACGCGGTGTTCGTCACGCACCGCTGGTTCATCGCCGACCCCACGCAGATGATCAAGGTGCTGGGGCCGTTCGGGATCGCGTCGCTGTTCTGCCTGCGCCCGCTGTGGGGGCGGCGGCACAACGTGCCGGGCGTGGGCTACGCGATCGCCGCGCTGTCGAGCTACCTCATCATCGAGCTGGTGCCGTTCGTGCTGACGCCGCTCTACGCGGTGCTCAAGTACCTCGTGTTCCGCCTCGACGGGATGGTGCCGGCGTACCTGCTGCCCGCGTTCTTCCTCACCTCGTGGAAGCCGCACGGCGCGAAGCTCACCAAGGCGGTGATCGTCGCCGCCATCCTCGCCGCGGTGGTGCCGATCCTGCGCCAGAACGCCTTCACGCCCTCGGTGCTCGCCGTCGAACGTCGCAACGGACCCGACCGCTGGGCGCGCGGGCTCTACCAGCTCGCGGAAACGCTGCCGCCCGGCTCGGTGATCGCCAGCGACCCGGTGACATCGTACCTGGTCTCGGCCTTCACGCCGCACTACGTGGTGTGCACGCTCGACCAGCACGCGCCGCCCAACGACCTGCGCGTCGATGCGCGCATGACGGCCGCGCGCGACATCGTGAGCCCGTACACGTCGGCGCGAGAGAAAGACCGCCTGATCCGCGCGCACCGCGTCACCCACGTGGTGATCAACCGCGCGTTGCCCCCGGGCCTGATCCTCAATTACTGGACGCTCGAGCCGCAGGCCGCGCAGGACGCCGACGACATGTTCACGTCGCTGCGCTACGAATTCGAGCCCATCAGCCTGGACGACGGCATCACGGCGTTTCGCTGGAAGAACGAGGAGCGGCTGAGCACGCTGCCGCGCCCCGTGCCGCGCCCGGTGGTGGCGAAGCTGCCGAAGGAGGCAACACCGGTGGGCGAGGTGTCGGGCGAGGCCATGCTGGATGGCGCCACCATCGCGGGATCGGGCATCGTGCCGCCCGGCGGCGAGTTGCCGATCACGCTGTACTGGTCGCGATCCACCGTGGTGCCGCCGGGCGCGTACGTGGTGTCGGTCCGCTTCGACCGGACCGTCGTCTCGCTGCCTTTCGACGGGAGGCCGTTTCCCAAGGTGGCGCGCAAGCTCATGGAAGTGGTGCGCAACGAGCGCTACCGCTTCCGCGAGGATCACATGATCCTGGGTGGATTGTTCGGACCGGATGCGTGGGAGACCGACGAGATCGTCGAGGACGAGGTGCGCGT
>DASVAK010000019.1:0-7048 GCA_036376395.1 Candidatus Krumholzibacteriia bacterium | reverse complement strand
CGAGGGAAAGATCGACGTGGACTGCCGCAACATCGCGCCCGTGATGGCGATGGTCGAGCCCTCGCTGTCGGAGGCATCGGGAACGCTCACCGCGCACATCGAACCGGTGGGCACGGCGGGGAATTTCCGCTGGATGGGTCGCGTCGCACTCGAGGACGCGCGCGTCAATCTGCGTTCGGGGCTCCGCCTGCGCGACGTCGACATGACGCTCGTCTCCGACGGCGAGGGAAAGATCGCGCTGGATGGAGCGGCTACGTCCGGAGGTGGCCGTGTGGTCGTGAAAGCCAATTCGGCCCGCTCGGAGAAGGCGTGGTTGAACGGGAGCTTCACCGTCAAGGGCGAACGGTTCCAGGTCGTCAACCAGCCCGAGGCGCGCATCTTCGTCTCGCCGGATATCGACGTGCAGGTGGCCGACCGCGTCGCGCGCGTGACCGGGCGCGTGGGCGTCCCGTACGCGCGCATCGAAGTCGCCGAAGTGCCGGCCTCGGCCGTGTCCGCGTCGGACGACGTGGTGATCGTTGAGGACACGCTGGCCACGAAGCTCGCGTGGCAGGTGCAGACCGATGTCAACGTCGAGCTGGGGGACAGCGTCTCGTTTGCCGGCTTCGGCCTCCAGGCGAAGCTCGCCGGAAGCCTGGCCGTCCACGACGAGCGCGGCGAGCCCACCCGCGGGACCGGCGAGATCCGCATCGTGGAAGGTAAGTATCGCGCATACGGAAACGAACTGAGGATCGATCAGGGACGTTTCATCTTCGGCGGGGGAAATATCGACAATCCGGGCATCGACATTCGCGCCTCCCGCGGCCTGACGACGCAGAATGTCATGGCCGGCTCGGGCGAGGTGGTGGGTGTCAACCTGCGCGGCACGCTGCAGCGCCCGGAGATCACCCTGTTTTCGAACCCGCCCATGTCCCAGAGCGAGATCATGTCGTATCTTGTGCTGGGAAGGCCGCTCGACTCCTCCGGCGACCAGTCCGCGCTGGCGAGCGCGGCGCTGCTGGTCGGCATGCAGCGGGGGACGGGTGTCGCCGGCGACATCGGCAAGAAACTCTCGCTGGACGAGGCCTACATCGAGGCCGGCAGCGGCATGAAGGAGACCTCGTTCGTGGCCGGCAAGTATCTCTCCCCGAAGCTCTACGTGTCGTACGCGACCGGCCTGTTCGAGAAGACGAACACGTTCCGCGTGCGCTACTCGCTCTCGCGCAAGTGGACGCTGCAGGCGGAAAGCGGCAAGGACAGCAGCACCGATCTGCTCTACTGGTTCGAACGAGGAAGGTGAGCGGCATGACCCCACGAATTCCCGGCCACAAGATCAAGCTGGCGTTCACCATCGCGGCCGCGGCGGACCTGGTCTCAATCCTGCTGGCGCTCGCACCTCCGATGCAGTGGGCGGTCGATCTCGCGGCGGCGGCCGCGCTCTTCATCGTGCTGGGCCGGAACCGGCTGCTCCTGCCCGGATTGATCATGGAGGCCATTCCCGGCCTGTACATTTTCCCCTTCTGGGTGCTGGTGGTGGCCATCATCGCCGTGCGGGGAGCGCTGCCCGGCCAGCGTCCCACCAGTTCGGATGATCTGAAATCATGACCGAGAAACGCACGATTTCCGCCGCGGAAATCCTGGACTGGAACCGCGCGGAAAGCCCCGTCATCCGCGTGCGCATTCCGCGCGACGTCGTGCCGGGCGGGCTCTCGCTCGCGATGGCGCCCATGTTCGTGAAATGGCAGAACTCGTCGCCGGGCTTCGGTCCCGACGACCACTACATCGTGCAGAACGTCAACATCGTGAACAACCCCGTGGGCGGCGTGGTGCTGCTCGCGACGCTCAAGGTGTTCGCCGCCTCGGTCGAAGAGGTGCAGTTCGTCGCCGTCACCACCAAGGTGTGGCGGCGCGAGACGCAGTTCGGACACGGGATGCTGCGTTTCATCTTCAAGGAGGACCGGCGCCCCATCATCCTCGACCAGGAAGGGCAGCCCCTCGCCAACGATTCCGAGGTTTCCGATCTCATCCTGAGCTGGGAAGCGTGGCGGCCGCCCGAGGCCTCGTTCGATCCCGTCAAGGGACTCGATCCCAGCACGTACGCGCTCACACCGCGCTGCCTGGTGGGCGCGGTCCGCTGTCTCAGCGATTCCATTCTCGACCGGCCGTGGCATTGCTACACGCTCAAGCTTCCCGACGTGGCGCACGCGCACGACGAGATGCTGTACTCGTGCTTCGCGCTCGCCGACGCGGTCGCGCGCCAGACCGTCGCGCACCTGGTGGGTGCGCGCATCGCGCGCGGCCAGAAGTTGTTCACCGATTACATGGAGGCCATGGACGAAGACTGGGACGCGCTCGGCGATTACTACAAGAGCGCGAAACTTTCCGACGAGCCGATCCGCGACGTGCTCGAGGGCAAGATCCGGTACCAGCTCCTCGAACGGTCGTGCATCACCATGGCGCTTCTCTCCGCCGACTGGGGGAACCATCGCATCCACCGCCGCGCCGGCCTGCCGGAACCCAGGCGCGTGGAGATATCCCCGGAGGCGCTGCCGTCGTTCATCTCCGAGCTGGTGAGCGGCGAACGCACGCCGCTCCTGCTGCGCATTCCCGCCGCGCTGCACTGGGTCATGCAGAACCAGACCATCGTGGTCGGCAAGGCGCCGAAAGCGCTGGCCGACGTGGGGCTTATCGAGCGCCGGCTGGGGCGCATCCCGCGCACCGTCTATGACACCCGGCGCAGGACTCCCTACGGCCGCCTCTCGCGGCATATAATCTATTGAGGATGAAAAAAGGACTGCTCATCGGGCTGGGCGCCGCGCTGGCTGCACTGGCCGTCAAGCGCTTCACCCGCAACGGTGCGCCGGTGGGTGACCCCGTCGAGCCGCGCGTCGTCGACGCCGGGCAGGTGGCCGATTACGCCGGCATGTCGGCAACCACGTACCGCGTGAACACGGCGCGCGACGTGCTGCCGGGCGGACTCTCCGCGGCGATGTCGCCGGTGTTCGTGGTGTGGGACCGCTCGAGCTTCGCGCCGGGCGGGTCGATCACCATCCGCAACCTGAACCACGGCGGCAATCCGGTCGGCGGGTTCACCGTGCTGCGCACCGCGGTGCTGCATCCCGATCGCGTGCAGCGCGTCGAGTACGTGCGCGTCCCGCTCGGGGGCCCGGATGCGATCTCGCACGGCCAGCTGCGTTTTGTTTTCGAATCGGGCGGCATCGAGATGGAGGGCGGCGACTGCTCCGTGGCCGGCGAACCCGAGACCATCGAGGACATCGTCCTGTCGTGGGAAGCGTGGCGTCCGCCCGGGACGAGCTACAGCATGCTCAAGGGAATGGATCCAACCTTCTACCAGCTCACGCTGCGCGCGTACTCGGGCGTTCAGAGATTCATCGAGGACGCGCTGCAGGCGCGTGACTGGGAGTCGTATCCACTGCAATTGCCCGGCGGCCGCGCCGGAATGATCGAGCTGCTCAAGGTGTCGCTCACGCTCGGCGACGGCGCCGGCCGCTACGTGATGTCGGAGATGCTCAAGTACACGGGCGATGCGTGGGTGAAGGCCGGCCCGAGCGGGGAACACCACGGCGACGTGTCCGAGGCGTGGAGCGTATTGCAGGAACGACTGGACAGCGCGCCTGCCCCGAGCGACGACCGGCTCGAAATGGCGGGTCTCACCGGCTACCACACCGCGATCCGATCGTGCGCCAGCATGGCGCTCTACCAGATCGACGTCACGACCTCACGGCTGGCCGAGCAGGGACACGCGCACCGGGGCGGGCGCGCGATCGACATGGCCGGCATCACCGAGATCCCGGAGTGGATGAACGAGCTCGCGGGCAGCAATGTCGCCGGGCTGTTCCTGCGCGGGCACCACATGATCGCCTTCGTGCGCCGCTACCCCTCGTCCGTTCCGGGCAACATTCCCAAACAGCTCGACCGCGCCGGCCTGCTGGTGCGCGAGAACGGCAAGCCGGTGAAATCCCAGTTCACGATCGACGGTGAGACGCCGTGGGGCCCGGCGCATCGCCTGCTGGTGCGGTGACCATGATGGTGTGGGTGATCCTTTTGATCGTCGGCCTGGTCGTGGTCGCCGCCGTGATCACGGTCCTCTGGACACTGACCCATCCCGGCGACCGGTTGCTCCGGCACGTGGGTGGACGCTTCCCGAGCTGTCTCTTTCGCATCGCGACCAGCGAGCGCGCGCTCGCGCTCACCATCGATGACGCGCCGCACCCCGACGTCACCCCGGGCATCCTGGAGGAGCTGCGCCGGCACGACGCCCGCGCGACCTTCTTCGTCATCGGTTCGTACGCGAAAGCCTATCCGCACCTGGTCGATGCCATCCGAGCCGACGGGCACGAGCTCGCCAATCACCTGTTCACCGATCGCATGAGCGCGCGGCTCAACGACGCCGAGTTCGTGGACGAGCTCAAACGCACCGAAGCCCTGATCCAGCCGCTCGACAAGACGCGCTGGTGCCGTCCCGGCAGCGGGCTGCTCACCACGCGCATCATCCGGCTGATGCAGGAAAACGGCTACACCGCCGTGGGCGGGACGGCGTATCCCGTCGACCTCTACACCAACGCGCGCCTGACGGCGCTGCACTTCCTGCGCAACGTCCGCCCGGGTGCCATCCTCGTTCTCCACGATGGCGGTCCGCGCCGCGCGAGCAGCATTCGCGTGCTCGCCATGCTGCTGCCGCAGCTGCGCAAGATGGGCTATCGCATCGTGACGCTGGGCGAGTTGTCGCGCCTGCGCGAGGAGGCATGACGTGAACGACCAATGGGCTGCGGCCTCGAGCTATGAAGCGTACATGGGGCGCTGGAGCCGCGCGCTGGCGCCCGCGTTCGTCGGGTGGCTCGATGCGCCCGCGGGCGCGCGCTGGCTCGACGTGGGGTGCGGTACCGGCGCGCTGACCGACGCCATCTGCGACCTCGCCCGTCCCGCCTCGGTGGTGGGCTGCGATCCATCCCCGGAGTTCATCGAGTTCGCGAAGAGCCAGAGCCACCGCGCGTTTGCATCCTTCGCCGTTGCCGGCGCCGGGGAGCTGCCCTCGGGCGGCGGATACAACTGCGTGGTATCGATGCTGGCGCTCAACTTCATGCCCGACCCGATTCTGGCCGTGAAGGAGATGTGTGCGCTCACCACGCCGCCCGCGACCGTCGCCGCGTGCGTGTGGGACTACGCCGGCGGAATGACGATGCTGCGCCGGTTCTGGGATGCCGCGCGCACGATCGATCCCCGCGCCGAAGCCCTGGACGAGGGCGTGCGCTTTCCGCTGTGCCAGCCCGGCGCGCTGGAGGCGCTCTTCATCGAGGCAGGTCTCCGCGGTGTGCGCTGCGAACCACTGGAGATCGAGACCACGTTCGCAAACTTCGACGACTACTGGCAGCCGTTTCTCGGGGCTGCGGGCCCCGCGCCTGCGTTCGTCGCCTCGCTCGACGACGCCCGGCGCGACGCGCTGCGACGAGTGCTGGAGGATACGGTGCGGCCCGACGCGGGCGGGGAGATCCGGTTGCCCGCGCGGGCATGGGCCGTTCGCGCGAGTATCTAGCCGCGAGACGCACGGCCGCACCCGGGAGCCCGGTCCACGCCTCAATGCTCTGCCCGGGGCTCCTTCCCCAAGGGGCCGTGTCCTCTGCCACCCGGGCGTGCTAGCCTGTATCGACTCCTTCCCGCCCGCCACGCGGACGCAATGAACATCATCGGCCAACGGAGATGAATCATGAACACGACCGCCTCGACCAAACGTCCCAGAACCAGGAAGCGGCGCACGACGACTCCGGCGGTGCCCGCCGGCTCGTGGGAGGAGCGATACGCGGCGGGCAAAGCGCTGCGCGACCGCTGTCCCCGCAGGGCCCACGCCGGATGGAAGGCCCCGAGACAGCGCCGTGACGCGGTGGAGCTGGTGCTCGAGGCCGAGAAGGAGCGCATGGCTGAGCTGCTTCCGCTCCGTCATGGGCGCATGGTCCGTTCCGCGTTCACGTTCTATCGCGGCGCGGCTCTTCTCATGGCCGAGGACCTCTCCACGACGCCGGCCAGCGGTCTTCACGTCCAGTGCTGCGGCGACGCGCACCTGTGCAATTTCGGCGGATTCGCGACGCCCGAACGCCGGGTCATCTTTTCGATCAACGATCTCGACGAGACGCACCCCGCGCCGTGGGAGTGGGACGTAAAACGCCTGGCCGCGAGTTTCGTCGTGGCCAGCCGCGACAACGGACTGAAGGACAGCGATGCCACGGACGCGGCGACGACCTGCGTCCGGAGCTATCGCGAGTCCATGCTGGAGTTCAGCAGGATGAAGACACTCGAGCTGTGGTACTACGCGCTCGAGGCGGACACCCTGGTGGGGAACATCAAGGACCCGGAGCTGCGCCGCCGCGCCATCAAGCGGCTGGAGAAGGAGAGGGCGCACAGCATCGCGGAGGACACCTTCCCGAAACTGGTGGAGCACAAAGGGGAGATGCCGATCATCAAGGACCAGCTTCCCACCATCTTCCATGCCGAGGGGCACAAGCCGGGCGAGATCATGCAGGTGGTGCGCGATGCGCTGGCCGCCTACCGCGCCACGCTTCCGCACTCCACGCAAACCCTGCTGGACCGCTACGACCTCCGGGATGCCGCGATCAAGGTGGTGGGGATCGGCAGCGTCGGAACCGGCTGCTGGGTGATGCTCTTCATGGCGGGCGACGGGGACCCGCTCTTTCTCCAGGTGAAGGAGGCGCGCGCCTCGGTGCTCGAGCCGTACACCGCGCCGAGCGTTTTCGACAATCACGGCCAGCGCGTCGTCAACGGGTACCGGCTCATGCAGCCCGCGAGCGACATGTTCCTGGGGTGGAGTCGCGGGCCGAAGCGGGACTTTTTCCTGCGCCAGTTGCGAGACATGAAGATCAGCGTCCGCGTGGAGAGTTTCGGCACTCCCGAGATGGAGCTCTACGCGACGTGGTGTGGCCGGGCGCTCGCGCTGTCGCATGCCCGGTCGGGATCATCGGCCGTGCTCAGCGGATACATGGGCAAGAGCGAGGCGTTCGATACGGCGGTGGCGGCGTTCGCCATGGCCTATGCCGAC
>DASVAK010000014.1:0-6036 GCA_036376395.1 Candidatus Krumholzibacteriia bacterium | reverse complement strand
CGCGGCCAGCTCTTCGAGTACGTGTTCGTCGCGTGGCTGGTGGGATTTCTCCTCACGTGCCACGAGCGGCGGGGGAAGTCGTTCTTCATCGCGCCGCTCGCGGTGCAGCTCGCGTGGGTGCAGCTCCACTCGAGCTTCCTTATCGGTCCGGTCCTGGCGGCGATCTTTTTCATCTCGGAATGGATCGCGCCGCACACGCGTGTCACGCACGCGCTCGCGCGCCACGACTGGAAGCGTGTCGCGCTGCTGGTGGGACTCATGCTGCTGGCGTGCGCCGTCAATCCGAATCCGAAATTCTTTCTGCTGCAGCCGTTCGATCCCGCGCAGCGCGAGCTGATGACGAAGTTCACGCTGGAATGGAAGTCGCCGTTCGACCCGGCGATTGCCTCGGCCAACTTCCATCCATACTATGAAGTGCTGCTGGGCGCCGCGGCGCTGGCGGTGTTGCTGCGCATCGCGAGTCTCCCGCTCGCGCCGGTGATGTTGATGCTGGCCACGGCGCTGATCTCGTTCCAGTCGCACCGGCTGCGGGTGGAATTCGGGCTGGTCGCCGTGCCCATGATCGCGCTGCTCCTGCGCGACGCGCCGGTCACGGCGGCGGTGCGGCGACTGTGGCCGTCGCGCGCGGTATGGGGCGCCATCGGGATTGCGCTGGTGGTGTCGCTGGCGTTCGCGACGCGCGACCGCGTGCTTCTCTCCCACGACGCGCCGGAGCTCTACCCGTCGCAGGCGCTGGCGTTCGCCGCGGAGAACGACATCGCGAAGCGGCCCTACACCACGATCGGGTTCGGCTCCTTCATGTTGTGGGACCAGTACGGGGCGCGGAAGACGTTCATCGACGGCCGCAACTTCGACGCGCCGCTCTACCGCGACTTCCTCGCCGCGCAGACGCGCGAGACGACGTGGCGCGCCATCAACCGGAAGTACAAACCCGACGCCTACATCCTGCCGCCGCCCGGGCGCGGTGACGGGGGCACGCAGAATCTGCACTCGTGGCTTGCGAAGGCGGCGGACTGGCCGCTCGTCTACCGCGACGAGCGGGCGTGGATCTACGTCGCCGAGCGCGCGGTCGATCCCGCGTGGCTCGCGACACATCGCATTCACTGACCGGAGCTACTGGGCTTTCTTCTTCCAGGCGGGATCCATCGCGCAGCGAAATCCCACGTACACCCATTTCTTGTTGGTTGTCGTGCTCTCGCGGTTGGCGCAACGGAGATACTTGGGAAACGTGTTCCACGATCCGCCGCGGTAAATGCGGCGATCGCCCTTGTACACTTCCTTGCGGTCGGGCAGGTCGCGGGGAAGATCCTCGGTGCGCGGGTAGGCCGCGTACGCGCCATCCACCCACTCGGCGGCGTTGCCGGCCATGTCCCACGCGCCGTACGGGCTCACGCCCGTGGGGTACGTCATGATCGGCACGAGGTGGTCGCCGTTGTTGGCGCGGGTGCGATCGAAGTCGTTGCCCCACGGAAACACGCGCCCGTCGGTGCCGCGCGCGGCTTTCTCCCACTCCGCTTCGGTGGGAAGGCGTTTGCCCACGAAGCGCGCGTACGCCGCCGCCTCGTCCCACGAGATGCTGATCACGGGCAGGCCGTCCTCGCCGATGCCGTAGTTGCCGTCGACCCACTTGGCCGGGGCGGGGACCCGCATCGAGTCGACGAACACCTTGTACTGGGCGTTGGTGACCTCGTGCTCGTCGATGTAGAAGTCGTCCACCCAGACCTTGCGCTGGGGGAACTCGTCGACGTCGGCGGCCCGGCGAACGTCCTCCACCGTGCTGCCCATCAGAAACTCCCCGGCGGGAACGAACACCATGCCGCTCACGGGCGGGATCGGGTCGGGCCGGGTGCCGGATTCCTGGGCGGGTGCCCGCGACGCCAGGAGCGCCGCGGCGACCAGTGCCGCAATGGAAAGAAGGGTGGTGATGGGTCGCATGGAACGGTGGTGGTGCCTCCGGCGCGGTGAGGGCGCGCGATTGCGAGACTCTAATCGGCTACGCGCCGGACAGTAAACCTCAAACCTCTGTTCGTGTTATGGAGTCGGAAGGGGGCGTGGGATTGCGTGAAAAAGAGCGGGCCCCGTTTCCAGGGCCCGCTTTCGCTCTATGTGAACGTTGGTTAAATGAGGCGGAAGGCAGACCGGCTTGCGACGACCTGCCTTCCTCTGGTGGGGACAGACTCGGCGTTCGTTTGGGACTAGGGACGCCGTTTCCTCTTCCTGATGTTGGCTTTGCGATAAATTCTGTGAAGCCGATACCGTCCGCCTCAACCCATCAAGTATCCGAACGGTTGCCGCATATCCTTCCCGCGGTACCGGCTTCGCAAATGAATATAGGCCGGGTCTTGCTATACGCAAAATAGAAAATATATAATGTCATCATCTAGATTACAGATGGTGGTGGACCGATGGCGACGATTAACCTGAATCATTTGTATTACTTCCACGAGGTGGCCCGGCACGGGAGTTTCACCAAAGCGGCGCGGGAGCTGATGGTGGCCCAGTCGGCGCTGAGCGTCCAGATCAAGGCGCTCGAGGCATCGCTCGGTACCGCGCTCTTCGACCGCCGGCGCAGCGGCGTCGAGCTCACCGAGGCCGGCCAGCGCGCCTTCGCGGCCGCCGAGCGCATCTTCACCGACGTCGATCAGCTCGTCGCCGATCTCGGCCAGAGCGGCCGGCAGGTGGGCGGCGGCGTCAGCGTCGGCACGGTGAACAGCATCGGCATCTACCAGATGCCCGATCTCCTCTCCGAGTTCCAGCGCAAGTACCCCGACATCCGCGTACGCGTCGACTTCCGCGAGGCGGAGGGCGTGATGGACATGCTCTTCCAGGGGAAGAACGACATCGCCATCGTGCCCTGGCAGCGCGCGTACTCGGAGCTCAACGCGGTGTCGCTCACGCGCCACAAGATGTTCCTCGTCGCGCTGCCCGGGCATCCGCTCGCGCAGATGGAGCGCGTCTCGCCGCACGAGCTGGAGAAGCACTCCTTCATCGGCTACCACGAGGGCATGCACACGCGCTCGATGATCGACGCGCTCTTCAAGCGCATGTCGCTCAGCATCGAGTACTCGATGGAGTCGTCGAACTCGGCCACCATCAAGCAGATGGTGCTGGCCGGCATGGGGGTCGCGCTGCTGCCCGAGATCGCCGTGGCGGCCGAGCTGCGGCGCGGACAGCTTGCGCGCCTCGACGTGCCCCCGCTCATGCTGTACCAGGACGTCACGCTCTACACGCGCAAGAACCGCACGCTCAGCCGCTCGGCGACGGAGTTCGTGCAGTTCGTGACGGATCATTTCAACCGCAAGAAGCGGCTGGCGGAGAAGCGCGGACAGCACGCCCCGGCAGCCGACTGAAAGAGGCCGCGCGGGTCCTGTCCGCGAGCAGCCCCTGTCGGGCGAGCCATCCGCGACTTCGCACTAGATGTCTCGCCCTCCGGGGCGGCCCCGCTCGCGGCCACCCGCGCGGAACTCTTTCCCAGAGCTGACTGCGTGCTCGCCGCGCCGCGTCCCCACGCGCTATACTACGGCCCATGAACGTCGTTCTCATGTTCGTCGCCGGCGCCGCCCTGGGCGGGCTGCTGATGTGGCTCGTGGCGCGCGCGCGGACGGCACGGCTCGAGACCACGATCGAGCAGGAGCGTCGCGGGTCGGCCGATCGCATCGCCGCGTTGGAGCAGTCCGAGGCGCGCCTGTCCGACACGTTCAAGGCCCTCTCCGGCGACGCGCTCAAGAGCAACAACGAAGCCTTCCTCCAGCTCGCCCGTGCCACCCTCGAGAAATACCAGGACGGCGCGAAGAACGATTTGGACCAGAAGCGCAAGGACGTCGAGACGCTCGTGAAGCCGATCGCGGACACGCTCGAGAAGGTGAACACGCAGATCGTCGAGCTCGAGAAGACGCGGCGGCAGGACTACGGGAGCCTGGCCGAGAACCTGCGCAGCCTGCAGTTGCAGGCCGAGGCGCTCAACGCCGAGACGCGCAACCTGGGCAACGCGCTGCGCAAGCCGATGGTGCGCGGTCGCTGGGGCGAGATCCAGCTCGAGCGCGTGGTCGAGCTCGCGGGCATGATGGACCACGTCGACTTCCATCGCCAGGCCAGCACCGAGACCGAAGATGGCCGGCTGCGCCCCGACCTTGTCGTGCGCCTGCCGGGCGGCAAGACCATCGTGGTCGACGCCAAGGCCCCCATCGAATCCTACCTCGCCGCACACGAGGAGAAAGACGAACTGCGCGCGAAAGAGCTCATGAAGCAGCACGCGCGCGCGGTCAAAGCGCACGTCTCGAAGCTCTCCGAGAAGGCCTACTGGAGCCAGTTCGTCGAGAATCCCGAGTTCGTGGTGCTGTTCCTGCCCGGCGAGAACTTCTTCTCCGCCGCGCTGGAGAACGAGCCGGCGCTGATCGAAGAGGGCGTTAAGGACCAGATCATCATCGCGACACCGTCGACCTTGATCGCTCTCCTCAAGGCGGTGGCGTTCGGGTGGCGGCAGGAGAAGATCGCCGAGAGCGCGCAGGAGATCAAGGACCTGGGCAAGGAGCTATACAAACGTTTGAGTACCCTCGCCGATCATTTCGGCAAGGTGGGCCTGAACCTCGACCGCGCCATCGGCGCCTATAATGATGCGGTCGGGTCGCTGGAGACCCGGGTGCTCCCGGCGGCGCGCCGCTTCCAGGAGCTCGAGGTGGCCACGGTCGAGGAGATCGACGAGGTCAAGCCGATCGAGAAATCGACCCGCGCCCTGCAGGCCGCGGAGTTCATCGAGGCGCCGGCCGCGCCACCGCCCGCCCGCCCGGCGGCCGGATCGGCCCAGGTCTCCATCTTCGACGCCGCCCCCGCCGCGTCCCGCCCCGGCCTGCCCTCCACGGCCGGCAAAGCGCCCGTTGACGGCGCCCCCGAAATCCGCTAAACTATTGATCACGCGGACCTTCCACCCGCGAGCCCACCCCTGCAGTAAACAACCCGACGGGAGTCCATGCAGCTCAACCACCTACTGTGCCGTGCCATGTGCGTTTCGCTCGTGGCCGTGGCCGTGCTGTGGTCGGGCGCCGGCGCGACCACCAACCCGCGGCTGCAGTGGAAGACCATCTCCACCGAGCACTTCGACGTCCATTACCACGACGGCGCGGAGTGGACCGCCCAGCAGACGGCCCGGATCGCCGAGGAGATCTACGGGCCGATCACCAGCGTCTACCATTACGAGCCCAAGCGCTGCCACTTCATCATCCTCGACACCCAGGACTACGCCAACGGTGCCGCCTACTACTACGACACCAAGGTCGAGATCTGGGCCAGCAACCTGGAGTTCAACCTGCGCGGCACCACGCAGTGGCTGCGCAACGTGATCACCCACGAGTATGGCCACATCGTCTCCATCCAGGCCGCGATGAAGATGCCGCTGCGCATCCCGGCGCTCTACTTCCAGGCCATCGACTTCGAAAAAGAGAAGCGCCCCGACGTGATCAACGGCTACCCCGACGTGATCGTGTCCTACCCGATCACCGGCACGGTGGTGCCGGCCTGGTGGGCGGAGGGTGTCGCACAGTACATGTCGCCCAGCATGCGCAACGACTGCTGGGACAGCCACCGCGACATGATTCTCCGCACCGCGCTGCTCGAGAACACCATGCTCAGCTACGACGAGATGGGATTCCTCGGGCACAAGAGCATCGGCAACGAGAAGGTCTACGACCACGGCTTCGGCCTGGTTCGGTACATCGCGGCCACCTACGGGGATGACGCGATCACGAAGATCAACGCCGCGCTGGGCGACTGGAACCGCCTGACCATCGACGGCGCCATCGAGAAGGTGACGGGGAAGAGCGGCCAGCAGGTCTACGACGACTGGAAGGTGGCGCTCAAGCAGCGCGCCGACGAGCAGCTCAAGCCCGTGTACGCCGACCTGCGCGAGGGCGCGGTCCTGAACGACGACGGCTTCATGACGCTGGGGCCGTCGTTCAGCCCGGACGGCAAGACGGTGGCGTTCCTCTCCAACCGCGGCAGCGACTACGCGGCCACCGACCTCTACACCGTCTCGCGCGACGG
>DASVAK010000011.1:0-8382 GCA_036376395.1 Candidatus Krumholzibacteriia bacterium | reverse complement strand
GACGAAACGGATCATCTCGATCGACGGCACCGTGTCGATGACGAGCTCGGCCAGCTCGCTCTCGAGCGCGGTCGGCGCGCCGTAGCTCGTGCCGCGCTCGGCCGCGCGCGCGATCGCGCGCAGCACGCCCTCGTGCGCGTGACCCAGCACCAGCGGGCCCCACGAGAGGACGTAGTCGATGTAGCGGTTGCCGTCGGCATCCCACAGGTAGGCACCGTGTCCGCGATCGATGAAGCGCGGCGTCCCGCCGACGCTCTTCGCGGCGCGCACCGGGCTGTTCACGCCGCCCGGGATCAACTGGCGGGCGCGCTCAAACAACACTTCGGATCGTTGCGTTCTCATGGTTTTGCCTTTCTGAGGGAAGCGCTGGTTTCCTCGATCTGCTCGATGACGCGTTCCACCGTGCATTTCGCCTGGTACACGCAGTCGGGCATGCCGACTCCGCGATAGGCGCCGCCGGTGACGTACAGGCCACGCGGCAGGTCGGCTTCGATGCGGGACACGCGCTCGAGATGGTTCACGTCGTACTGCGGATTGGCGCGCGGCCAGCGGTAGATGCGATGGAAAATCGGCACGGCATGAATGCCAAGGATGTCGCGGAGCTCGTCGCGCACCGCCGCGAGCAGGCGGTTGTCGTCGTACTCCATGCTGGCCGGGCTGCGCGTGCCGCCAAAAAAGACGCGCAGCAGCGCCGTGCCCTTCGGGGCGCGGTGGCTGAACTTGGTCGACGCGATGGTGATGGCGTTGATGGGCCGGTTCTCCGCTTTGGGCACCACCAGGCCGAGGCCGTCGATGGGTTTGGTGATGTCGCTCGCGCGGTAGGCGAGCGTCACGGTGCCCGTGCTCAGGTAGCGGATCGACGCCAGCATGTCGGCGACGCCGGGTGCGAGGTCGCGCACCAGGTCGGCCGCGGTGTAGGCGGCGGTGGTCAGCACGACCGCGTCCGCGTGCAGCGTATCGCCACGATCGGTGGTGAGCGCGTAGCCGCCGTCAGGAAGCGCGCGCGTCTCGGTGATGCGCGTGCCGTGGCGCAGGTCGCCGGTCAGGCGCGGCACCAGCGCATCGCTCAATTCCTGCACGCCGCCGCGCAGCGACATGAACGCCGCCGTCGAGGCCGGCGCGCCGGGCGCGAGCCCGCGTTTCGCGGGTCGCGAGGCGAGCATGCCGCGGATCAGGCTGCCGTGTTTCTTCTCCAGCTCGCGGAAGCGCGGGAAGGTGGCCATGATGCTCATGGCTTCGGCATCCGCGTTGTAGATCCCCGACATCAGCGGCTCGGCGATCTTGTCGAGCGCTTCGCTCCCGAGGCGACGGCGCACGAAGTTCGCGAGCGTCTCGTCCCCGTCGTCGCGGCGCGGCGGGATCACCAGGTCGAGCCCCATGCGCAGCTTGGCCGCGGGCGAGAACAGGCGCGAGAGCACGAACGGCTTGAAGCGCGTCGGCACCATGAGCAGCACGCCCTCGGGCATGGGCACGGGGCGCCCGCGGTCGAGCACGTAGATCGCGCTCACGTCGGGATTGATGGGAATCAGGTGCTCGGCGAGGCCGAGCTCGCGCGCGAGCTCCAGCGCCCACGGCTTCATGGTGATGAACGCATCCGGCCCGGCCTCGACCACGAAGGGTTGGGCCTCGCCGGAGTCGACCACGTCGGTGCAGAGCTTGCCACCCCAGCGCGGCGCGGCCTCCACCAGCGTGTAGTGGATGTCCAGACCGTGTGTGCGCGCGGCCTGTTCCAGGTACCACGCTGTCGACAGCCCCGATATGCCGCCGCCCACGATGACCACGCGCGGCGCGTTGCGCACGCGCGACCGGTCCTGCTCGGGCATTGTCATGGCCACGGAAGTGCCTCTCTCTCAGGCGGCCCGGTTGGCGACGCGGCTGTGCTCGTGGACGAAATCGCACAGGCGGCGGACGTTGTCCACCGGCGTTCCCACGATGATGCCGTGTCCCAGGTTGAAGATGTGTCCCGGCCGTCCGGCGACGCTGTCGAGAATGTGCGCCGCGCGCGGCTTGAGGTCGTCCCAGTCGGCGAAGAGCGCCACCGGGTCGAGGTTGCCCTGCACGGCGACGCCGGTGCCGAGCTCCTTCCACGCGCGCGCGAGGTCGATGCGCCAGTCGACGCCGATCACGTCGCCGCCCGCGGCGCGGATCATCGGCAGCATGCCGCTGGTGTTGGTGCCGAAATGGATGAGCGGCACACCCGCGCGCGACGCGATCTCGAGCGCGCGGCGGCTGTAGGGAAGCACGTGGTTCATGTAGTCGTACGGGCTCAGCTCGCCCACCCAGCTGTCGAAGAGCTGGAGCGCGTGCGCGCCCGCGCGCGCCTGCGCGAGCAGGTAGTTCCCCGCGACGTCGGCCAGCTTCGTCATCAGCGCGTGCCAGAGCTCGGGCTCGCTCATCATCATGCGCTTCACGTCGACGCGGTTCCGGCTGCCGCCGCCTTCGATGGCGTACGACGCGAGCGTGAACGGCGCGCCGGAAAAACCGATCAGCGGAATGCCGCGCGGGTCGAGCTCGCGGCGCGCGAGGCGGATCGCCTCGAGCGTGAAGCCCAGCGTCTCTTCGGGCGGCGCCACGCGCAGCCTGGCCACGTCGGCCGCCGTCTTCACCGGGTTGTGGATCACGGGACCCTCGCCCTTCACGAAATCGAGCGAAAGGCCCATGCCCTCGAGCGGCGGAAGGATGTCGGCGAAGATGATGGCGGCGTCGAGGTCGAAGGCCTGGATGGGCTGCATCGTGACTTCGCACGCGAGCTCGGGCGTCTTGATCATGTCGAGGATGCTGTAGCGCTCGCGCAGCGTGCGGTATTCCACCATGTAGCGCCCCGCCTGGCGCATCAGCCAGAGCGGCGTCGCGTCGACGCTCTCGCGACGGCACGCGCGCAGGAAGCGGCTGTCGGCGATGCGCGCCGCAGCGTCCACGGGCTGGTTTACCGCTCGCTGATCCATTTGGAAGCGTCTTTCGCGAAGTAGGTGAGAATCATGTCGGCGCCCGCGCGCTTGATGCCGGTAAGCGCCTCGAGCGCGCAGCGGCGCAGGTCGAGCCAACCGTTGGCCGCCGCGGCGTGGATCATCGAATACTCGCCGCTCACCTGGTAGGCGGCGACGGGGAGGTCCCACGTGCGGCGCACCGCGCTCACGAGGTCCAGGTACGGCATGGCCGGCTTCACCATCAGGATGTCCGCGCCCTGCGCGACGTCGAGTGCCACTTCCTTCAGCGCCTCGCGCGCGTTGGCGGGATCCATCTGGTAGCCGCTGCGGTCGCCGAACTGCGGCGGGCTCTCGGCGGCGTCGCGGAACGGTCCGTAGAAGCCGCTCGCGTACTTGGCGGCGTAGCTCATGATGACCACGTGCTCGAGCCCGCTGTGGTCGAGGCCGGTGCGGATCGCGCCGATCATGCCGTCGATCATGCCCGATGGCGCGATGATGTCGGCGCCCGCTTCGGCGTGCACGATGGACGCGCGCACCAGGATGTCCAGCGTCGGGTCGTTGAGCAGGTAGCCCTCGGGCAGGTGCGGGTCGTAGTGCGCGTCACCGCGCGTGTTGATGATGCCGCAGTGGCCGTGGTCGGTGTACTCGCAGAAGCACATGTCGGAGATGACCATCATGTCGGGCACCGCGTCCTTGATGGCGCGGATGGCCGACGGGACGATGCCGTCGGGGGCGTAGTTCTCGCTCCCGCACGCGTCCTTGGTGTCGGGAATGCCGAACAGGATCACGGCCGGGACGCCGAGCGCGTACGCCGACTTCACGTCCGCGATCACGCGGTCGACCGACCACTGGTACTGCCCGGGCATGGACTTGATCGGCGACTGGATGTCGCGTCCATGTCTGATGAAGAGCGGGTAGATGAAGTCGGCGGGCGAGAGGTGCGTCTCGCGCACCATCCGGCGCAGCGCGTCGGTGCGCCGCAACCGGCGCGGGCGCGATACCAGGTCGTTCGATGACACCATTGGCTTCGTATTCTTTTCGCCGATCATGATCGTTCCTCTCCTCCGGATGGCTCTTCGCTGAAATAATCTTCCAGTGCGTCCGTCATTCCCGCCAGCGTGTACTCTTCCGGCACCACGACGCTCGTGAAGCCGCTCTTGCGCGCGACCTCCGCGGTCACCGGTCCGATGCAGGCCGCGCACACCTCGAGCGCGCGCGCGACGTGGCCGCCTTCGCGGCCGATTCTCTCCAGGAAATGGGTCACGGTGGACGCGCTGGTGAACGTCACCGCGTCGACCAGCCCCTGCGCAATCATCCCCGGTACCGTGTCGTCGCCGCCGTGGCCGCGCTCGGTGCGGTACGCCGCGACGACGGTGACCTCGGTGCCGCGCTCGCGCAGCATCCCGGCCAGGACCGGCCGCGCGATCTCCGACTCCGGCAGCAACACGCGTTCGCCCTCGCGCACCGGGATGGTTTCGCCCAGCGATTCCGCGACGAACTTCTCGGGAACCACCATGGTCTCGATGCGCAGGATCTCCCACGCGGCGTCGCGCGTGGCCGGCCCGATGGCCGCGGTCCGGAACAGCGTCCCGTCGAGGCGCAGGCTCAACGCTTCGAGCCGTCGCGCCACCGCGAGCACCGTGTTGGCGCTGGTGAGCACGAGCCAGGCGTACTGGCCGCGCGACAACTCGCGCAGCGCCGCGTCGATGGGCGCATGGTCGTCGGGCGCGACGATCTCGATGCACGGGTAATCCAGCGGCGTCGCGCCGTGCGCGCGCAAGAGCTCGTCCAGCGCCGCGGCCTGGTGCGGCGCGCGTGTGTTCACGATGCGGCGATCCAGGAGTCCCTGTGTCATGTCTTCACCTTCAACAATTCGCCCGCGCCGAGGCCGAGCGCTTCCTTGGCCATGGCGAGCCCGAGCGAGCGCGCGGCATCGATGCTGTTGACGTCGCCTTCGGTGTTCACATCGATGTGATGCCGGCCATCCGGCGATGACACGCGCCCGCGCAACCCCAGCCGTCCCGCGGTCCAGTCGCCGTACGCGGAGACCGGGACCGAACACCCGCCGCCGAGTCCGGCGAGAAAGGCGCGCTCGGCGGTCACCGCCATCGCGGTGTGGAGGTGATGGATCGGGGAGAGCATCTCGATCTGGGCCGCCTCGTCGCGCGACTGCACCGCGATCGCGCCCTGCCCGGGCGCCGGCAGCATGTCGCCGATCGCGATCACTTCGCTGATGACACCGCCGTGCCCGAGCCGCTCGAGCCCCGCGCGCGCGAGCACGATGGCGTCGTACGCGCCGTTCTCGTCCAGCGCCTTGCGCACGCGCGTGTCGACGTTGCCGCGCAGGTCGAGGATGCGGAGGTCAGGCCGCACTTTGAGCAGCTGCGCGCTGCGACGCAGGCTCGACGTGCCCACGCTCGCCCCCTGCGGGAGCGTCGCGATGGTGTAGCCCTTGCGGCTCACCAGCACGTCCTGCACGTGCGCCCGCACCGGCGTCGCCGCGACGGTCAGCCCGGCGCGCGATTCGGTGGGGAGGTCCTTGAGGCTGTGCACCGCGCAGTCGATGCGCCCGGAGAGCAGCGCCGCTTCCAGCTCCTCGGTGAACAGGCCCTTGCCGCCGATCAGCGGCAGCGGCGTGTCGAGCACCTGGTCGCCGCGCGTGGAGAACACGTCGCACTCGATGTGAACTCCCGGGCGAACGGCCCGGATCAGGTCGATGACGTGGTCGGTCTGCCAGCGCGCCAGCGCGGAGCCGCGCGTTCCGAATCTGAGGGTTGCGGCCCCGGTGCTCACGCCGTGTTCGCCTCCGCCGAGTGCTTGATGCACTCGCAGTTGCACGCCGTGCCCGGGGGAGCTTCCGGCGTCGTGCAGCCATCGCGGTCGCGCGGGCACACGAGGTTGACTTCTTCCAGCGCGAACAGCTCGCGCACGGCGTGGGCGTAGCCGTAGCCGTTGCCGTCGGCGGCCTGCATGCGCAGGCGCGTCGTCGGTTCGTGGAGCAGCCGGTTCACGACGCGGTGGACCAGTTTGCCCACGGCCTGGCGGGTGCGATCGTCGGCGTCGGGGATCCGGTTGAGCGTGCTCTGCAGCTCTTCCGCCGCCACCTGCTCGGCCCACTCGCGCAGCGTGCGAATCACCGGTGTGACCTGGCGACCGCTCAACCAGTCGGCGAATTGCGCCACGCCCTCGCCGACCACCATCTCGACGTCGGGGATGGCCGCGCGCCGAAGCTCCATGTGCGCGTCGAGGACGCTCTGCAGGTCGTCGATGTCGTAGTAGACGACGCCGGCCAGGTCACGGCCGAGGTCCTCGATGTCACGCGGGACCGACAGGTCCACGATGACGAGGGGACGGCCGTTGCGCGTGGGCAGCACGCCCACGAGGTCCTGGCGATAGATCACGGTGTGCGGTGCGCCGGTGGCCGAGATCAGCGCGTCGGCCCAGGTGAGCGCCTCTTCGAGCTGGTGCCACGCCAGCGCGCGGCCGTTGAGCTCGGCCGCCATCGCCTCGGCGCGGTTGAAGGTGCGGTTGATGAACGCCAGCTCGACCTGCGCCGAGCGCGCGAGCACTTCCGCCGCCAGCGACGCCATCTCGCCCGCGCCGACCACGAGCACGCGCGGTGAGCTCCCACCCGGCAGCTCGTCGATCACTTTCTGCGCGCCGATGTGCGCCACGGAGGTGGTGTGCCGTCCGATGGCGGTCTCGGTGCGCGCGCGTTTGCCGATGTGGATAGCGTGCTCGAACAGGTGCGAGAGGATGGGGCCGGTCGATCCGGCGCTGTGCGCTTCCTCGTAGGCCTGGGTGACCTGGCCGAGGATCTGCGGCTCGCCGAGAATCATCGAGTCGAGGCCCGACGCGACGCGCATCAGGTGCGTGGCCGCGGCTTCCGCTTCGTGGTGATAGAGGTGCGGCTCGAGCTCGCCGTAGGGGACGTTCTGCAGACCGCCGAGGAACCGGCCGAGCAGCTCGACGCCCTCGGCGGGGTTGTGCACCATGGCGTAGACTTCGAGACGGTTGCACGTCGACAGCACGACCGCTTCCGTGAGCGGATGGCCGGTTTCGAGCGTCATGGCGCGCAGGTCTTCCAGCGCCATGCGCAGCGAGCACCCGGCGAGCGCGAGCTTCTCGCGCATCTCGACCGGGGCGGTGCGATGGTTCAATCCAACCAGTACGATGGCCACTGACTTGCCTCCCGGATCAGTTTGATACCGGATCGCGACGGCGATCCACGGGCTCGTAAGCACAGAACGGCTCTTCCGCCAGGTAGTTCCCGGTCACGCCGAAGGAACGGGCGCGGCAGCCGCTGCACACCTTCTTGAACTGGCAGTAGCCGCACTTGCCTTCCAGCAGGTCGGGCTCGCGCATCTCGGCGAAGAGCTTGCTGTCCTGCCAGATATCGGCGAACGGCTGGCGGTGGATGTTGCCCGCTTCCACGGGCAGGTAACCGCAGGGGAAAACCTCTCCGCGGTGCGATACGAAGCACACGCCCGTGCCCGCCAGGCAGCCCTTGGTGGCGGCGTGCATCTGGCCCTGAGGGTGCCCGTGGACCTGGCGGTCGTAGCTCGCCGGCAGCTCACCCGTGCCACCCTCGCGGCGCTCCTGCGCGCGGCGGGCGTGCATGATGCGGAAATAGTGCGGCGCGCAGGTCGCCTTGAGCTGCAACCCCTGCTCCGTGCGCTCCATGTCGTACATCCAGTTGAGCACGTTCTCGTACTCCTGGGCGTTGATCATCTGCTCCTCGGCGATTTCCACCCCGCACCCCACCGGCACGAGCAGGAACAGATGCAACCCCACCGCGTCGAGGTCCTTGGCCATCTTCACCATGCCGTCGAGCTGCACCTTGTTGTGGTTCGCCACCGTGGTGTTGATCTGCACCGGGATACCCACCTTGCGCAGCGCGCGGAAACCGCGGATGGCCGCGTCGAACGAGCCGGCGAGCCCGCGGAACGCGTCGTGCGTCGCCGCGTCCACGCCGTCGAACGAAATGCTGGCGCGCTGCACACCGCTGTCGCGAATCCGCTCCGCCACGGCGTCGTCGATCAGGGTGCCGTTGGTGGCGAGGGCGACAGGAAGTCCGGCGTCGGTGGCGTAACGAGCGATTTCAAATATGTCCGGGCGGAACAATGGTTCGCCCCCCGACAGGACAAACACGGGGCGACCGACCTTCGCGATCTCGTCGATCATGCGGAAGGCTTCGTGGGTGGTCAGGTCCTGCGGCAATAACTGGTTGGCTACTGTAACACGACGACAATGAATGCACCGCAGGTTACAGCCCGCGGTCGTCTCCCAGAAGATCAGGCGTGGTGCCGGATAGTTCACGTGCGGCCTCCCTAGGCAGGGTCATGGATCAGAACCGTCATCACTGATTATATATTCGGATAATATTATCTGCAATAATCTATTTATCAGTCCGGTATGATTTTATCCAACAAGCTGCAAAATAATGACTTACAAC
>DASVAK010000006.1:0-6926 GCA_036376395.1 Candidatus Krumholzibacteriia bacterium | reverse complement strand
GAGAAAGCCATCAACTTGATCGAGAAGGGCCGCGAGCTCGACCCCGGTCTCCCGCCGCCGGAAGGCGACGGAGGCGCCGGGTCGACGCACTGACGGCGCGATTCTTTGCGCGCCGCGAGCGGGTGTCGCCGGACGGAGTCCCGGCAAACCGCCGCGATAACGAGCGCGGCGGTTTGGTCCGGGGTGGCCGGTGACAGGACCCGCGAGCGCGCGGGGTGCCGGTGCGACGGCGCAGATCGGCTAGTCGTGCGCTTCGCGGCGTGAGACCCAGTACACCCACGCGCACAGCCCGAGGAACACGACGAGCCCGAGCCAGTTGCTCCATGCGCCGAGCCATGCGCCGAATCCACCCAGCGCGGTGAGGTCGGGAACGATGGTGATGCCGCGCGAATCCTCCACGAAGCGGAGCAGCGCGGCGAGCACGCCCACCAGCGCGCCGCCCGCGATGAATCCCGACGCGATCAGCGTCCCCTTCTCGTGCCGTGTCTTTGCGACCTGGCTGTTCTTCGACGAATGCTGCAGGAGCCACGCGATGCCCGCGCCGAGCACGAGCGGTGAATTGAGATCCATGGGCAGGTACATGCCCAGCGCGAACGCCAGCCCCGAGACGCGGCACAGCTCCATGGCCACCGCGAACACGGCGCCGAGGCCGTAGAGAATCCACGGCGCATCGCCCGTCCCCATGACGCCCTTCAACACCGCCGCCATCGCGTTGGGCTGGGGCGCAGGCAGCGGCGCGGGATGGCCGGGACCGGGCGAGAAGCCGTAGACGCGCGCCATCAGGATGATGACCGCCGTCGTCGCCACCGACGCCACCACCGCGCCGATGATGTTGCTCACCTCGATCTGTCGCGGCGTCGCGCCCAGCCAGTAGGCGATCTTGTACTGCGTCACCAGCGAACCCGCCATCGACAGCGCCGTGCACACGACACCACCCACCAGCAGCACCTGCAGCATGCCGCTCTCGCCGCGCAGCCCGAACCGCGAGAGCACCACCGCGGTCACGATCAGCGTCGTGAGCGTCATGCCCGAGATCGGGGTGATCGAAATCATGGCGATGGCCCAGGCCGAGACCGCGGTGAACAGGAACGCGATCACCAGCGTCAGCATGGTGGCGCCGAAGGAGATGAACGTGGCGCGCGGCTCGGCGGCGAGTACCGAGAAACGGAAGTAGAGGAAGATCACGAGCCCCATCACCACGATGCCGGCCAGGTTCACCGACATCGGCAGCGCGCGCTCGGTGCGCACCGGCTCCGCCGCGGCGCCCGTGCGCCGCACCAGCCGCGCCACTTCGCCGAACGCCTGGCGGCACGCCTGGACGATCACGGGGGAGAGCTTGAGGATCGAGATCAATCCCGCGGCGAAGATTCCGCCGATGCCGATGGGCCGCACGTACTCGTAGAAGATGTCATCGGGCGACATCGACGCGAGCGCCGCGCCGCCCGGGGAGATCGCGCCGGCAACGAACTGGCCGAGGTGCGCGAAGAGCGGCACCAGCACGAAGAATGACACCATCGAACCGGCCAGGATGATGGCGGCGTAGTCGACGCCCATGATGTAACCCAGGCCGAGGATCGCCGCCGACGTGTTCATCGTGAACACGGCTTTCACTTTCTCCGTGAAACCCGCGAGCGCGCCGATCGACGCGGTGGAGAATGTCTCCGCCCAGCCGCGCATCGACGGCCCCACGAAGTCGAAGACCGCGGCGGTGATCGCGGAGTAGGAGAGCACCACGGCGCTGCGCCCGCCGCGCTTGCCGGCCATCAGGATCTCGGTGGTCGCGCGCGCTTCCGGGTAGGGAAGCTTGCCGTGCAGGTCGCGCACGAAATAACGGCGGAACGGCGAGAGGAAGAACACGCCCAGGATGGCGCCGAGGAGCGGTACCAGGAAGATCTGCCAGAACGACGAGCGCCCCTCGAGGCCGAGCACGTAGATCGCCGGCATGGTGAACACCGACCCGCCGGCCACGATGCCCGATGTCGCGCCGAGCGCGAGCACGTTGACGTTTTCGAGCAGCGTCGAGCCGCGCGACTGGAGAAAACGCGCCGCGGCGACCGAGAAACCCACCGCGAGAATCGAGATGGGAATCGCGGACTCGATACCCTGGCCCAGCTTGAGCGCGATGTATGTCGCCGCCGCCGAGAAGAGGATGGCCCACACGATCCCCTGCACGACCGAACGCAGCGTCACCTCGAGCATGCTGCGCTCCGGCGGAACGACGGGCCGGTAGCGTTCGCCGGGCGCAAGCTCGCGGAACGCGTTGTCGGGAAGGCTCAGGTCGTCGGAATCGTCGGGCGCGGGGGGAACGGGACGCGGGTCATCACCGGTGCTCATGGCAACCTCCCCTGGAACGGGTAAGGCGGCCGGCGCCGATCATACCCGATCCCGGGTCCCGCGGGAACCTTCAATACCTACCGTACCCGATGGATATCGCGTCGAGCGCATCCCATGTTGTCGTAAGGAGGGAATCCCTGAGGATGATCAACCGTTTGTGCGGCAATTGACATGATACGTCTCGTCCCGTGGCGGCGCACCGCGGTGATCCTGGGTGGCACCATCGTGGTCGTCGTAATTGCCGCGGTGGCGCTGTCGAGGCATGTCGGCGACCCCGCCTACCTGGAAAGACGCCTTTCCCGCGAGATCGGCACCGGCTACACGGTCCACATCGAGTCCTCCCACTACGATCTGCTGCAACGCACGTTCTCTGCCACCGGCGTCACCGTCATCCCGGACACGCTGGAACACACGACCGGGCGCGCCAGGCGACGCACGCTATCGTGGGTTGCCGTGGACGCTGTCCACGCCGACGGCGTCAACCTCTGGGACTTGCAGCGCGGCGTCGTGAACGTCGACGATGTGCGCGCGGAGGGACTCAAGATCCGCGTCCTGCTCGATCGCAGGATTCCCAGCCGGTATCAGGGTCTGCGGCGCCTGCTGCCGCACGAAGCGCTCAATTCCAGCGACAAGAGCGTCCGGTTCGGCACGATTCGCGTGGTGAGGGGCGACATCCGCTACTCGGAACACGGCATCTTGAGCAGCCGTCCCGGGACCATCCGCTTCGCCGACTTCTATGCCACCGTCACGAACCTGCGCAACGACAACCGCGCACAACCGTGCGTGATCGATGTGCGCACGCGTTTCGCCAATTCCGGTCTGCTGAACGCGACCTTCAAGTACGACCTGTCCTCGGACTCCCTCAAAATGGACTACCGCCTCGCCATGAAGGAAATGGATGCGACGGCGCTCAACCCGCTGCTCGTCGATCTGAAGGGGATCCGGATCGAGCGCGGCACCATCGATTCGTTGTCGGCGGACATCTCGGTGCGAAACGGCGTGGCCGTCGGCTCCATTCGTCTGCCGTATCACGGGCTCAAGTTCGAGGTCCTCGACCGGGACAGCCATGACCGGGATCTGAAAGACAAGCTGAAGACGTTCATGTTCTCCAGGAGCGTCGAGGATTCAAACCCCGATGAGGACGAGCCGGTACGGGTCATCAATGTCCGGCTCCGGCGTGGGCCGAGCGTGTCTCTCATCAAGTTCGTGTGGCAAACCGTGCGCGAGGGGACGCTTCGCACGGTCGGTATCGATCCAGCCCAGAATTCCTGATCGCGCTCACCGCACCTGTCCTATAATAGAACGTTCCCAACCAAAACGAGGTCCATCGTGAACGTTCTCATTCGCGGCGGCGCCGTCGCCGCATGCCTGGCTGCCTTCGCATCTCCCGCGCTTGCTCAATGGACACGCGTGGAGGATGTGGCCATCACGAACATCTATTCGGTGTGGATCCAGGACAACACCATCCTGGCGGCCGCCGATAGCGTCGTCTACATCAGCACCGACGGCGGCGCCACCTGGAAGGGCTCGGTGGACGTCGCTGACGGCGTCGTCTCCGTGCAGGCCGCGCGGCAGCGCAACGGTCGCATCTACGCGGCCACCTACGGACAGGGCGTGTTCACCAGCGACGACCTGGGCGATTCATGGCAGGCCTACAACCAGGGCCTCAGCGGCGGCGTGCTCGATACGCAACGCTTCGTGGTCGATCTCGTGGTGCGCGGCGACAGTCTCTACGCCGCCACCTCCGGCGACGGCCCCTGGGTGCGCAACCTGGTCGCCGGGCAATGGACCCACTTCAGCAACGTGTTCGAACCGAACGCGGCGTCCAACATGAACGGCATCGCGGCGGGAGGGACGCGCCTGCTCGCGTGCGCGGGTTTCAACGGCACCGTGTTCTTTCGCGAACCCGGGCAGGCCGACTGGACGCTCTCGTGGCTCAACAATACCGGGCTCGCGCCCGGCCTCGCCGCGTTGAGCGCGATCTGGACCGGCAGCCGCTGGGTGGTGGGCTCGAACATCGGCGTATTTCACAGCGCGCAGGGCCAGTCACCGTGGACGCTGGTCGATCCGGGTCTCGGCACGCTCTTCAACGTGGCCTTCGCGCTGCGCGGATCCGACCTTTTCGCCGCGTTCAGTACCGGGTTTAACACGACCATGGAGTACAGCCTCGACCATGGCTCGAGCTGGCAGTTCCTCGAGACCCTGCCGTCGACAGTTATTTTCGGCCTGGCCGTGAAGGACGCGACGCTCTACGCCGCCCGTACGGACGGGTTGTGGCGACGGTCGATTGCGACCGTGCGCACGAAGACGGCCACGTTGGGGAGCGTCAAGGCGCTCTATCGCGGTCAGCGCAAGTAACGCGCGATGCCGGGCGTTGAGCGCAGACCGGGAATCCTGCATACTCCACGCATGAAAAGGACCATCACCCTCGTCACGCTGGTCGCGTATTGCCTCTGTCTCGGCTGCAGCACGGTGCGCGAAATCCCGGTGTCGGAGGCCCGGTCATCGGAGAGGGTGGCCGCCGTCACCGATCGTTCCGGACGCGTGATCGAGTTCGTCGACGACGGGGGACTCGTGAACTCCTATCGCGGCACGATTGACGGAACCACAACGCTCGGCGTGGTGGTGAGCATTCCCATCGACTCGGTCGCCACGGTGAGGGCCGAGCGCACCAATACCGGGAAGACCGTGGCCTGGACCGTGGTGGGCGTCGGGCTGGCCGTCACTCTGTTGGCGATCTTGATGCACGACTCGCTCGAATTTTGATCGCCCTGATCCGCCGGCGGCGATGGAAATCTTCATGGGACTCTCTTTCATGCCCGCAGGGTAACCAAAAAGGGGCGCGCGATGGCTCGCGCGCCCCACGTAACACGAACCTGCTCCTGGCTACTTCTCGTCTTCCTCATCCTCGTCCGGCTTGCCCACCGGCGAATGACCGAAGCGCTCGTCGTTCTCCTTGACCTCGCCCGGACGCCCCTCGCGAGCCTCGCGGTTCTTCTGATCGTCGGGATTGATCTCGTAGTTCTTCGTGCCTTCATTCTCCCGATTCTTGTCTTCGATCATGGTGACTGACCCTCCTGTGTTGTTTTGGCCTTGGTCGGGCCGGATTGGCGGGCTTGTTCGGGCTTCTGGTCCTTCACCGGCATGCGGCGCTGGATGATGCCCGAGTCGACGACGCTTCCGTTGGTCGTGATCGTGTTGAAGTACATCTTGTCTCCCACGATTTCAACCACCATGAACGCCAGCCCCGTGTCGAATCCTCTCGCCGTCAGCGGCGACGACTTGTTGATATCGCCGGGCGCGAGCTTTCCACCCGAGCCCGCGACGAAATACACGATGCCGTGCTGCGGCTTGATGCGCTCGTAGAAGTGATCGTGCCCGGTGAGCACGACACTGACGCCATTCTCGACGAACAGGGGTTCCAGGGTCTGGCGCAGCCTGATGTCGGATCCGTGCCGTCCTCCCGACGAGTAGAGCGGATGGTGGAAGGCCGCGATCTTCCACTCGTCGTTCGAACCCTCGAGCTCCTTCTTGATCCAGTCGGTCTGCTCGGGCGTCATGTAGCTCGTGTCCAGCATGAAGAAGCGCACGTTGTCGCCGAGCTTCAGCGTGTAGTACATCTTGCCCTCCATGTTGAAGAGCTTGTACGACGGCTGTTCGCGCAGGTCGTGGTTGCCGAGCGACGCGTAGAACTTGACGTCCTTTTCGAGCAGACCCTTGTACGGTTCCTCGAACTTGTTCTTGAAGTCGGCGGCGCGCTGGCGGCCGTAGATGTTGTCGCCCACCGTGATGACCGTCTCGAAGCTGAACGTCTCGTGCACCTTCGCCATGGTCGCTCCCAGGTCGTACTGTTCCTTGCGCCCGGTGCCGAAATCGCCGAGCACCGCGAACTTGACCGAGCCGTCCTGGTTGGGAAGCTTGACGACCGGGTCGGCGATGCTCTGCGCCTGCTCGACGGTCGCGGGCGAGGTGGCCTCGGGCGTGCCGCCGCCGCTGCACCCGCTGCAGCCGCCCGCGACGAGCACCAGGCCGACAGCAAGCAATCGAAGGATGCGCAGGCGGTCGGTCATGGCAGTCACGGCAGCACGTTCGGGGTGTAGTCGAGGACGACGCCGGCGGCGGCGTCCATCAGCACGAGCTGCTTGCCGAGGAAGCGGTATTCCATGTAGTCGGTCAGCTTCGGCAGCGTCTCGAGCAGCTCGACCGGCATCGTGGCCATCGGCACGCCGTCGGGATAGCGGGTGTTGACGCTCAGGTTCGGCAGCTTGCCCGGGTTTTCATCCATGACCGTCGCCTTCACGTTTGCACCGCCGTCGCCGGACGCCTTCGCCGCGCACACGCGGCGGATCAATGCCTCCATGCCCGGCGTGAAGAAATCGCCGCGCTTCGCGCTTACGCGCGCGGCCTTGATCTGCGCGCGAAGCTGCTCGCGGTGCACGTCGATCTCCTCGGGCGTCGCCGATTCGCCCAGTGGCTCCAGGTTGCTTTCCGCCTTCTGGTGCAGCTCGACGTAGGCCTTGAGCTTGGACTCGAACTCAGCCACCGCTTGCTGCTCCGACGCCGCAAGCGAGACGGGCCGATTCTCCATCGAG
>DASVAK010000003.1:0-7080 GCA_036376395.1 Candidatus Krumholzibacteriia bacterium | reverse complement strand
GCTCAGTCCGTCGCGCCTTCAGACCTACACCAACTGCGAGCGCAAGTTCTTCTTCCAGCGGATTCTTCGCATCGACGAGCCGGGCAGTATCTACCTCGAGGTCGGGAGCGTGTTCCACGAAGTGCTGAAGGAGCTCATCCCCGTGGGTGCGAACAGCGGGGAGGTCCGGGCCGCGCTGCGATCCGACGCGACCGAGATCATCGATCGCGCGATCACGAAGATCATGCCCGGCGCCGGCGAGTGGCTGCGCGAGCTCACGCACGTGCACATGCGCCTGATGCTCGACGGAGTGCACGCGCTCGAAGAAAGGCGCGACGGCGAGTACCACGTGCTGTCGGTGGAAACCTCCGCCAGCTATCCGTCCGAAGAAGACGCCGTGCTCACCGGACGGCTCGACCGGATCGACGACGTGGAGGGGCTGGGTCCCGTCGTGGTCGACTACAAGACGTCGAAATCGCTCTCGAAGACGGCCGCGTCGATTATCAAGGAAATCGAGGAGGATCGCGACCACTGGCAGGTGAGTGTGTACTCCGCTCTCGCGGGTGCGCTCGGTCACCCCGCGCAGGGGTTTCTCTATTACGTGGTTCCACCGGGAGAGCGTGAGAAACTCAATGCAGTAGGCGTGCAGCTCTCGGGCGGCAGGGTTCGTGAGTTGATCCGGCGGACCGGTCGCGAGAAGCCGCGCTACGACGTTTTGCCGGCGGAGACGCTGCGAGCGGTATTCGACGATGCCATGACGATTCACGCCGGTGTCCTGGCGGGCGCGTGCGCGTACGATCGCACCGACGACCCCGACAATTGCAAGAACTGTCACTTCATACGCGTATGCAGACGAAACGGCGGGTAGACCTCGACGACTTCCAGCGCACCGCCGCGCTCCTGCCGCTCGACACCAACGGCAACATCGTGGCCGGTGCGGGCACGGGGAAGACCACCGTGCTCGTGGCGCGCTACATGAAGCTCGTCGAAGACGACGGCATCCCCCCCGATCGGTTGCTGGCGCTGACCTTCACGCTCAAGGCGGCGGGCGAGATGCGCGAGCGGGTGCGCGCCGCGATGGTGGCGCGACGGCCGGAGCTGGCGTCGCGGCTCGAGTCGGGCTGGATCATGAACTTCCACCAGTTCGGCTACCGCTTCATCCAGGAGAACGCGCCCGCGCTCGCCATCGACCCGGGCATCGGCGTCATGTCGATCGCCGAGTTTCACCGCATCCGCGCGGTGCTGCGCGCGCGCTTCGAGAACGGGCGGCTGGACGGCATTCCCGCCGATTTCGGCGGCGAACCGCCCCCGCCGACGAAGCTCCCGGGCCTGTTCGACACCTGCCTCGCCATCGCGCAGAAATGCCGCGCCAACATGATCGACGTGGCGGAGCTGCGCCGGCGCTGCGGGTCCGGCGAGAGCCCCGCGTACCTGGCGCGCGTCGACCTGGTGGTGGCGCTGGTGGGCGCGTGGGAGGACGAGCTGCGGCGCCGCAACCTGCTCGACTTCGACGACATGATCATCATCCCGACACGCGCGCTGCGCGACCTGCCGGAGCTCCGGGAGCGCTACGCGCGCCAGTTCGATCACGTCCTCGTCGACGAATTCCAGGACACCAGCCGCGCGCAGAACGAGATGCTGCGCGCGATCGCGGGCGACGACTTCGCGCGCGTCACCGTGGTGGGGGACGTGAAGCAGTCGATCTACCGCTGGCGCGATGCGCGCCCCGAGAACGTCACCGAATTTCCCGCCGACCGCGCCGAACTCAAAGTGAACTACCGCTCCGTGCAGGCGGTGCTCGACCTCGCGCACGCGCTCGTCGCGGACGAGCCGCTGCTCGCGGGATTCGCGTCGCCTCTCGAAGCCGAGCGCGGCCGCGGCGCCCACCTGCCCGTGCTCTTCCACCCGTCGGTTCCGGAGGCGCAGGACGAGATGGAAGCGCAGGCGCTCGCCGACTGGATCGAGTACCTGCTCGGACGCGCGCCCGCGCCGCCGGCGTGGAAGCTCTCGCCCATGAAGGAGCCGCTCCTCCCCGGCCAGGTCGCGGTGCTGCTGCGCAAGTTCTCGGGGCGAAGCGTCACGCGAAGCCGCATCGAGGCCGAGTTCACGCGACGCGGCATCCCCTACTCGATCGTGGGCGGCGCCAGCACGTCGGAGGCGATGGCGCTGCAGGCGTGGCGCGAGCTCCTGCTCCTGCTGCTGCCGGGACCGCGCGCGGTGAATCTCCTCGCCTCGCTCGAATCGAAGCCGTTTCGCGTGAGCGAGGCGTCGCTCCACGAGCTGATCGCGGGCGGCGACCGCAGCGGGGGCACCGACGTACTGCTTTCCGATGAACGCATCGCGCGCATTGCCGATGCCGCCGACCGCGCGACCGTCATGGCGCTGCGCGAGGGCGTGGCGATGCTCGCCGACGCCCACCGTCGCCTCGGTTTCCGTGCCTTCCTCGAATGGGCCATCGAGCGCACGCCGCTTCGCCTCGAGCTGGCCGCGGCGGGTGTGTCGGGCGAAGCGGTGGACGACCTCGTGCGCGAGCTGCACGAGCTGGCCGACACGCTCTCGCGCCGCGGCGCGCTCGACCTTGCGACCTACCTCGATCATCTCGGCGCCGAGCTGGACGCGCGCAAGTTCCGCGAGGACGTCGACGTCCGGCTTCCGGGCGACCGCGTCGCGCTGATGACGATCCACCAGGCCAAGGGGCTCGAGTTCGACGCGGTGGCGGTGCCGGGCGTCGGTGGCGGGGAGGGTCAGTCGGAGACCTGGCTGGTGTCGGCGGAGAACGGGATCTACTTCAGCGAGACGACCGGCGCGCCGTGGAATCGTGGGGTCAAGAGCGCGCCGGAATACGCGAAGAACGAAGAGCAGTCGGAGCTGGAGGAACGTTGCATTCTCTATGTCGCGCTGACGCGCGCGCGCGACCACCTGTGGGTGAGCTCGCCGCTCGAGAAAGGGGAGAAGAAACTCAAGGACGCGACGCGGCCGTCGTTCTTCACCGAATTACTCGACGCCGGGCTGACACGCGGCATCATCGTGGAAGCACGCGAGCCGGGGCCGGTGCGCGAGGCGGGAGCCGCCGCCGCGGCGAGCGCCACCGCGCAGCACGAGCTCGAGGCGGCGCTGGGCGCGTGGACGGCGCTGCGCGACGCGGCCGAAGCGCGCGACCTCGCGCCGCCGCCGGTGACGCGCGCGCTCGAGCCGGTGACGTGGGAGTCAGTGGCGCGCTTCGCCGAATGCCCGCTCGCGTTCTCGTTCGATCGCTCGGAGCAATACGACGCGGCGCGCGCGGAGGAGCCGCGCGCGAAGGTGCGTTTCGAGGATCTCCCCGACGTGAGGCTGCCGAAGGGCGTCGACCCGGCGGCGTTCGGGACGTACGTCCACGCCGTCCTCGAGCGACGCACCGACATGGAGATGGAGCTGGACCGCGCGCTGCTCGCCGCCGCGGCGCCGCACGACTTCGGCAAACACGCCGACGTCATCATGGACCTCGCGCGCGAGCGCGTGCGCGCGGCGATCGCCGCGGGTTTCGCGGGTCCGTCGGCGGGCGCGCAGTGCGAGCTCCCGTTCGCGGTCCGGCTCGAGCGCGTGCTCGTGCACGGCGTCATCGACCGCCTCGACGACGACGGCAAGGACGCGCTCATCACCGACTACAAGCTCGGCGTGGCGTCACCCCACCATCATTTCCAGCTCGTCGTGTACGCCTGGGCCGCGCGCCGCATCCTCGGCCGCGACGCCCGCGCGCGGCTGGTCTACCTCGGGCGGGATCCGGTGGACGTGGAGACGGTGGAGACGGAGCACGCACGGATCGACGCTACCGTTACGGCAATGGAGGCGGCGTTGACGTCGGGAGAGTTCGAGGCGAGGCCCGGAGAGGTGTGCAAGGCGTGCGTGCACCGGGCGATGTGCAAGTTCGCGCTGCCGTAGGCAAGCGCGGCCAACCATGGAGCTGTTTTTCACATGATCTGGATCTGGACCGGATTCGTCTTGTTCGTCCTGTTGATGCTGGCGCTCGACCTGGGGGTGTTTCACCGCAAGGCCCACGTGGTGGGGGTGCGGGAAGCCGTGGGGTGGTCGATGGTGTGGATCGCCCTGGGCCTCGCCTTCTCCGTGTTCATCTACTTCGGCTACCAGGGCCACTGGTTCGGGCTTGGTGTCGCCGCGGATCCCGTCGATGGATTGCCAAACATGGGCTCGACGGCGGTGCAGAAATACCTGACCGGCTACGTCATCGAGAAGTCCCTCAGCGTGGACAACATCTTCGTCATCGTCATGATCTTCACGTTTTTCGCCGTCCCGCCCATCTACCAGCACCGTGTTCTGTTCTGGGGCATTCTGGGCGCGCTGGTCATGCGTGGCGTCATGATCGCGGTTGGGGCGAAGCTGATCGCGGAATTCCACTGGGTGCTCTACATCTTCGCGGTCTTCCTGATCCTGACGGCGATCAAGATGCTGTTGCTCAAGACCGGGCACAGCGATCCCGACAAGAACATCGTGGTCCGGCTGACCCGGCGCCTGTTCCCGGTGACGGCCCGGTTTCACGGTGAGCACTTCCTTGTTCGGGCGGGAACTCCGGCCTCCCTCGAAAGCGAAGTTCCGGGCGCGTCCCCGGTCCGTGACGAGGTCGTGGAGAAGGCTCGGCCGGGAACGCTGCTTCTCACGCCGCTGGCCCTGGCGCTCATCATGGTGGAGACGACGGACCTCATCTTCGCGGTCGATTCGATTCCGGCCATCTTTGCCGTCACCGGCGATCCGTTTCTCGTCTTCACCAGCAACGTATTTGCGATCCTGGGGCTTCGTTCACTCTATTTTGCCCTGGCCGGGATGGTGACGAGATTCCGCTACCTCAAGCCGGCGCTCGCGACGGTACTCCTGGTCGTGGGCGTCAAGATGCTGTTGGCCGAATGGCTGAAGCTTGCCCTCGGAAAACACTTCAACGTGTACCTGCTCATCGTGGTGCTGCTCATCCTGGCGGCCGGAGTGGCGGCTTCCTTCCTGGCCGAGCGACGAAACGGCCGCGCGGCGGACGGATAGACAGCGGGTGGGCTACGCGAAGGCGCGGTGGGAGTATTCCAGCAACCGCGTGTGTGACTCCACCACCAGGTCCGCCCCTTCGAACTCGATGTTGCGCGTCTCCGGCGTGCGCACCACCACCACCGGAATCCCCGCCGCGCGCGCTGAGCCCACGCCCTTCTCCGCGTCCTCGATGACGACGGCGTCGCGCGGGGCCACGCGCAGCTCGCGCAGCACGTAATTGAAAATCTCCGGCGCTGGCTTCAAGGCCGGCACCGTGTCGCAACCGACAATGCACGCGAAGCGATCGCGCAGCCCCTCGTTCTCCAGCACCGCCTCGATATCCGACGTCATCGTGCCGCTCGCGATCGAGAGTGTCTTGCCCGCGCGCGATAATCGCTCCACCACCTCGCGCGCCTCGGGGAAGAAACGCACCACGCCGCTGCGACAGTACTCGGTGAACGTCGGTCGTTTCTCGCGCCGGATCATGTCCGGGTCGAGCGACAGGCCGTGGCGCTCGATCTCGCCCTTCGGCCCCAGTCCCAGCGATGTCCAGTACTTGTAGTACTCGGCCTCATCCAGCGTGTGGCCGTACTTCTGGAACACCGCGTTGTACGCGGCCATGTGAAAGCGCTCGCTGTCGACCAGCACGCCGTCGAAGTCGAAGATCACCAGGGGAACCGAGAAGAGTTGAACGAAGCGGTCGTAGCGCGCGTCAGCCAAGATAGCGCGCCTCGTCGCGGATGGGGATCAGCCGGCGCACGAACCGGTAGATGGCGAGACTCTCGACAATAAAGGGCATGAAGCCGAGGAAGCCCAGGATCGGCATTTCGAAGATGCGGATGTGGCCCAGGTAGGGCACGTCGTAGTGCCACTTCGCATCCGCCCAGTAGTTCCAGAACTCCCACACGATGCCGGCGATCAGCCCGGAGAGAAAGAACAGCGGCAGCGACCGCCGCTGGCCGGTGAAGAACTCGGAGAGAATCGAGCGGTCACCGCGTCGCCCGTTGATGGGGTCGAGAAAGAACGCGAAGCCCATCCATACCAGTGGCGTCATGTGCGTCGACGGCCATATCAATGGAATCACCAGGCACAGGAACCCGAACGTTACGAAGGGCCAGAAGACGGAATCGGGCAGCCGCGGGTACGTGGGCGTGTCGTCACCCGGAAACAGATCCGACACAGTTTCGTAGATGAGGAACATGGCCGGGGAGATGGTCGCGAAGGCCCAGGCATATCCGAAATAGCGGATCGCGTAGTTCTCGGGAAGGCCCACGTACGTCCAGTTGCGCAGGAGCACGTTGTAGCCCTCGAAAACGCACCAGCTGCCGATGGAAATGACGCACAGCAGGAAGAATTCGAGCGGATGGTCCGCAATGAGCGATTCGCCCCGGCGGCGCTTGCGCAGGCCGTCGAGGAAGAGGATCAGGCCGGTCCACTGGATGGGCGTAAAGAACCAGCCCACCAGCGTGTGGTCGGTCACGAACAGCAGGACCTCGAACAGGACCATCGAGGCCAGGCCGGCCCAGCCGTATGCCGGCATACGCGCCGCCACGGCGGTTCGTCTCCTTGACTTGATGGCTTCCTCGGTTATCATGGGCCCCAATCCGTCCCGCGCCAGCGAACCCCTGGATTCTCCGCAAACACTCCATCCGGCATCGATCGCGAGTATCGACCCCGGCAGTTTGCGAAACGCCGATCCTACCCCAACGGTTCGAGCAGGCGCAACCGCCGCCGGGGGATGCATACCGACCGTCGGAACCCGGCGCATGGGCGGTTGTTCAATGGCGATAGCGCGGCGCACCAGTCGCCGCCGGAGGTAAATATGCAGTATGAAATCCAGGCGCTCAACGAGCGCGTCGAGCGCGAAAGCCAGTTCGTCCCGCTGCTGCAAAAATCCATCCAGCGCAACATCATCGGGCAGCGCTACCTGGTGGACCGGCTGCTGATCGGCATTCTCTGCGACGGCCACGTGCTGATCGAGGGCGTGCCCGGGCTGGCCAAGACGCTGTCGGTAAAAACACTCGCGGCGTCGGTGGACACCACCTTCCGGCGCATCCAGTTCACGCCCGACCTGCTGCCGGCCGACCTGCTCGG
>DASVAK010000299.1:0-7006 GCA_036376395.1 Candidatus Krumholzibacteriia bacterium | reverse complement strand
CTTGTCCCACTGGATCACGGTGCGGTTCTCCATGGTGGCATTCTCGATGGGTACCAGGTCGCGCACCGGCTCGTGGCCGAGCAGGAATCCGCCCGGGTGGATGGAGAGATGGCGCGGGAAATCCTGGATCTCGCCGGTGAGGCGCACGAGGTGGTGGTGCGCCGGCGTCTCGACGTCGAAGCCGGCCTGCTTCAATCCCTCGGGCGTGATGTCGTCGTAGTGCGAGAGCAGGCGCGCGACGCGGTCGAGCGTGGTGTCGGGAATGTCGAGCACCTTGCCCACCTCGCGCACGGCGGAGCGCGCGCGGGAGCGCACCACGTTCGCCACCATGGCGGCGTGCGTGCGGCCGTACTTCTCGTACACCCACTGGATCACTTCTTCGCGGCGGTTGTGCTCGATGTCCAGGTCGATGTCGGGCGGCTCGGCGCGCTCCTTCGAGATGAAGCGCTCGAACAACAGATCCATGCGCACCGGGTCGACCGCCGTGATGCCGAGGCAATAGCACACCGCGGAGTTCGCCGCCGAGCCGCGGCCCTGGCAGAGGATGTGGTGCGCGCGGCAGTACTGCACGATCTCGTGCATGGTGAGGAAGTAACCCTCGTACTCGAGCTCACGGATGACCCCCAATTCCTTGTGGAGCTGCGCCAGCGTCTCGCGCGGCACACCGGCGGGGAAGCGCTCGCGCGGGTAGCGCTCCTTCGCGCCCTCCAGCGTGAGGCGTTTGAGATGATCGAACGCGCTGGCACCGTCGGGGAGCTTTTCGAGCGGATAGCGATAGCGGATCTCGGCGAGCGAGAACGGGCAGCGCGCGGCAACTTCTTCCGTGCGCGCCACCGCCCCGGGGTCGTCCTCATATAATAGAGAGAACGCGTAGGGGGAGCGGAGCGCGTGTTCCGCATTGTCCTTTGTGATTCCTCCGGCCGTGGCGAGTGTGACTCCGTGGCGAAGGCAGGTGAGCACGTCCTGGACGTCGCGCCGCGACTTCGTGTGATAGAGAACCTCGTTGGCCGCGACGGTTTGCACGCCAAAGCGCGCCGCGCGCTCGCGCACGCGCCGTTCGGCCGCGACATCGCCCGCGCGACGATGGCGCGTCACCATCGCGTAGAGACGGTCGCCGAACGCATCCTTCAAATCGCGCGCGACGAAGACGGGATCGGTGGGCCCCGCGATCAGGCTCGTGTCTCCGCCCCAGAGCGCGATCAACCCGGAGGCGCGCTCGCACACCTCGCGCCAGCGCACCATGCTCTCGCCCTTGGGGGAGCGCAGACGTCCATTGGTGATGAGATTGGTGAGGTTCGCGTAGCCGGCGCGATCGCATGCGAGCAGCACGATGGGGGAGCCGTCCTCGGTTGTTATTTGTGTGCCCGAAATCAGGTGGATGCCAAGCTCGCGCGCCTTGACGAATCCGCGCACCAGCCCGTAGACGCCATCGCGATCGGTGAGGGCGATTGAGCGGATGCCCAGGCGCGCGGCTTCTTCCACCAGCTCGTCGGGATGGCTCGCTCCCTCGAGGAAGGAAAAGTTGGATTTGCACCAGAGCGGCGCGTAGGTGGAGGAGTATCGGCTCACGGCAGGCCCTCGGGTTCTCGCAAGGCAATATAACAGACAATTGTCTTGTGTGCAACCAGCTCGCACATTGCTATGATCCAGGCCCGCCCCTGCGCGGCGCCTGAATTCGAAGACACTCCCCTCGCAAGGAGCACCATGCGTTTTCTCGCCCTTGTCGCGCTTGTCACCCTGATTCTCCCCGTGTCCACCGGCCGCCAGGATGGCGGAGACCTCGTGAACGCCGTGCTCGGCAACCGCATGGCGCCGGCCCGGTACGCGAATGAAACGCAACGCATCCGGACCCATCTTCTCTCGGTTGCCGCAAAACTGGAGCGAGTCGACGCGCGCCAGATGACGCCGGCGCTGCGAACCGCCCGCCTTCGAAACCTCGAGCGGCTCGTGGAGTATGCGCGCGCCTGCCGTTTCCCGCGTAACCCCGCGACGATGCCGGGACGCGCGCCCAACTTCATGGATTCGGAAGGCGCGGTGTGCGCGGTGGGTTACCTGGTGGAACAGGACCTGGGCCGCGACGCGGTCGTGGAAATCACGCATGACCACCAGTTCGATTACGTTCCCTACATCGACTCGCCGGTCCTCGCGACCTGGCAGGCCACCAGCGGTCTCACGGTGACCGAGCTTGCGATGATCCAGCCCACCTACGGTGGCGGGGGCGATGTCGATGATGATGACTCCGGCATCTCGAACGAGGACGTCCTCGCGATATCACTGATGGCCGCCGACGTCGTGTCTTCCGTCGTCAACCTGACGTACGTGTCGAACGGAAAGGGCAGCCGCCTGTGGGGAGGGGTCGGGTTGTTCGTGGGGGCGTTCTCGATCATGCACGACCGCAACCGCGACGATCCGACCGGTTACCTGACCGTGGGCGGAATTGCCGCCGCGGCACTGGGGGCGGCGAGCGTTGCGATCACGGTGGGCGGAGGGGAAGAGGAACATCGCGTGCTGCTGGGACCCGCGTGGTTCGCCGGGCACGACCGCGCGCCCGCCGTGGGACTCCAGGCCTGCCTTCGACTCTGAGCCGGCCCGGGTTTGCGATCGGGGGCCGTAACCTTCGCCGGGCGCGCCCCGTAGTCCTCCGCAACCGGCCAATGAGCCGGGCCCGGCCGCGTCGGATTGGAGCACCAAATGAGCCCCATGAAGGTTGCCCGGACCGCGGGTGCCGTCTACCTGGTCTTCTCGATCATTGCCGTCATTGGAGAGTTCGCCTTTCCGGGATTCTGGAAACCCGGGGACCCCGCCGGAACCGCGGGCGCCATCGCCGGGGCCGAATCGGCGTACCGGTGGAGCGTTCTCACCAGCTTCGTCACCGTCGTTCTTCACCTCGTGCTGATGGCGATTCTCTACGAGCTCTTCATCGATGTTGATCGACGACACACCGTGCTGATGACCTTGTTCGTTGCCGTGGGAGTGGCCGCGGCGCTCTCCAACCTCATGGTGAGCTTTGTGCCCCTGGTCATCGTGGACAACGCGACCGTGTTCTCGTCGTTCACGCAGGCGCAACGGGATGTGCTGACGCTGGGCGCACTGGAGTGGCGGCGTGCCGGCGCCGCGGTGCCCATGTCGTTCTGGGGGTTCTGGTTGTTTCCGTTCGGGACACTGGTCATCCGCTCGCGGATGTTCCCGCGCATTCTCGGTGTGCTGCTCATGATCGCGGGCGTCGGCTACCTGGTGACCGGCTTTTCCAACATCGTCTTCCCGGAGCATCGCCAACTCGTGGGGAAGTGGATGATGCCCCTCTATTTCGGCGAAATCCCCATCGTGTTCTGGCTGTTGATCAAGGGAGCCCGCGAGCGGCGGGCATAGCAAGGAGGCCGCAGTGGCAAGCAACCGTATCGTTCATTTCGAGATTCCCGCCAACCAGCCCGAGGCGCTCACGAAGTTCTACGGCGAGCTCTTCGGGTGGCGCTTCAACCGGATGGAGATGCCCGGGCCGGAATACTGGCTGGCCGACACCGGAAACGACGGCCCCGGGATCAACGGCGCCATCATGCAGCGGCAGCATCCGCAGCAGCCGTGGATGAACTACGTCGAGGTGAAGAGCATCGACGCGGTGATCCAGACGGCCACGGGCCTGGGCGCCACCGTCGCCCTCCCGCGGACACCGGTGCCCGGCGTGGGCGCCTATGCCGCCATCATCGATCCGCAGGGCAACATCTGCGGGCTCTGGGAACAGTCTGCCTGACGGCGGCTTTTTTCCCCGGGGGCAAAAAATTCTGTTTGACGGCCCGGTCCGCCCGGGGTATAGTTGCTAGTGACAACTAACGGAGCGCCATGAGCACGACCACCCGGAAAACCGACCTCGATCGCGATACGCGCGACCTCTACGCCGCGCTCAACGACCTGGTGCGCCTCTACCAGTTCCGCGATCGCAACATGATCTGCTGCCATGACATCTCGGTGACGCAGTGCTACGCGCTGCAGTCGCTCACGCGCGCCGGTGCGATGACGCAGGGCGCGCTGGCCAACGAGTTGATGCTCGACAAGAGCACCGCCAGCCGCGTGGTCGAGACGCTGGAGCGCAAGGGCTACGTGCGCCGCACCCAGGATCCGAAAGACGCGCGCGCGGTGCAGATCGACATCACGGCGAAGGGGCGCGCGCTCTGCCACCGCATCGAAGAGGACTTGATCGAGGAAGAGCGGAGCATCATCGCCAACCTCGAGCCCGACGTGCGTCGAGCCGCGATCGGGGTGGTGCGGGACCTGGCGCGGTTGGCCGCGGGGCGCATTGGCCGCCAGGCCGCGTGCTGCGGACCAGACAAGGATTGTTCGTGAAGGCCGCCATTTTTTTTGTCGTAATAGTTGCTAGTGACAACCAGTGAGGTGGGTATCATGCTGGACATGGAATCGAAGAAGACGTGGTCATTGCGGCCGGCCCGCGCAAACGACCTGAGCGCGGTGAGCGAACTGATGGGCGTGTGCGAGCTGCCGGTAGAGGGAATCGCCGACCAGTTCGGCGAGCGCTACGTGGTCGCCGAGAGAGACGGCAAGCTGGTCGGTGTCGCCGGACTCGAGCTGCACGGCCGGCACGGGTTGCTCCGCTCCGTCGGCGTGGCGCCGGCGATGCGAGGAAGCGGCCTCGGTCGTGACCTGGTGAACGAGCGCATCGAATGGGCGAAGGCGAAGGGAATCGATTCGGTCTACCTGCTCACCGAAACGGCGGAGCGCTACTTCGCACGGCATGGCTTCGTGATTGCCGATCGGCACAGCGCGCCCGCGGAGATCCGGAGCTCGAGCCAGTACGCCGACCTGTGTCCCTCGAGCGCGACCCTGATGCAGTTCGCCGGCGGGAAGCCCGCGACGAACGAATGCTGCGGCAGTCCGCGCCACGCTGATGTGAACACCGACGATCCCGAAGCGATTCGCAGCCACGTGCGCGACCACTACGGCCGGGCCGCGAAGGAAGCCTACGACGGACGCAACGCCTGCTGCGGCGGCTCGTGCGGCGACACCAGCGCCATCACCTCGGATCTCTACGAGGCGCACGAGCTGGCGGGACTTCCCGAGGAAGCCGTGCGCGCGTCGCTCGGGTGCGGAAACCCCGCGCTGCTCGCCGAGCTGCGCGAGGGCGAGACCGTGCTCGACCTTGGCTCGGGTGGTGGTATCGACGTGCTGCTCTCCGCGCGCCGCGTCGGCCCGAAGGGCAAGGCGTACGGCCTCGACATGACGGACCAGATGCTCGCACTCGCGCGCTCCAACCAGCGCAAGGCCGGCGTCGAAAACGTCGAGTTCCTCAAGGGCGAGATCGAGCACATGCCGCTGCCGGACGCATCGGTCGACGTGATCATCTCCAACTGTGTCATCAACCTCTCCGCCGACAAGCGGCGCGTGCTCCAGGAGGCGTTCCGCGTCCTCAAGCCGGGCGGCCGGTTCGCGGTGAGCGACGTGGTCGTGCGCCGCGAGATTCCGCGCGAGGTGCGTCGCAGCGCCGAGTTGTGGGCGGGGTGCGTGGCCGGTGCGCTGGAGGAGTGGACTTACCGCGACCTGTTGCGCGAGGCCGGGTTCGACGACATCGAAGTGGTGCCGACGCGCATCTACAGCGCCGAGGAAGCGGGCGTGCTCACACCCGAGCTCAACCTGGACGAACTGACGCTCAAGGCGCTCGACGGCGCCTTCATGAGCGCGTTCGTGCGCGCGAGGAAAGCGCAGTGATCCGCCGGGCCGCAGGAGTATCGGTGGCGGTGTGCATGTGCGCCGCCACCGCGGTGTCGCTACGAGCGGCACCGCCGGCATCTGATCCGGGGCGCGTGGTCGCGACCGCTCGCGCCGGCAACCAGGCGATGGCGCACGCGCGCTACCTCGCGGGTGACATCGGGCCACGTCTTACGGGTACAAAACGACTGGCGCGGGCGGAGCGATGGGCGGCGAAGCAGTTCGAGTCGTTCGGCCTCGCTGATGTCCGGCTCGAGCGGTGGGGCGAGATGAGCGCGCCGCGTGCGCGGGGCGGAGTCATCGCCGTCCACAACGTCATCGCGGACATCCGCGGCAGCGAACATCCTGATGAGCTCGTGATCGTGGGAGCGCACCTCGACTCGTGGGACTTCGCCCACGGCGCCACCGACAATGCCGCCGGCTGCGCGGCGGTCATGGAAGCCGCGCGACTTCTCGTCGCGTCGGGCGTGCAGCCGAAGCGGACGATCCGTTTCGTGCTGTGGACCGGGGAGGAGCAGGGACTCCTCGGTTCGAGCGCGTATGTCGCCGCGCACCCGGAGCTCCTCGGGAAGACCTCGGTCGTGTTCAACCTGGACGCGGGAACGAATCCGATCTCGGGCCTGGTCGCGACGGAGGGATTACGCGACGAGTTCGAGCAGGCATTCGCCGGCGTCACGGCGCTGGGGCAGCCGTTCGAGCTGCGCACCGTCGCTGCACTCACGCTGCCAGCGGATTGCTGCAGCCAGTCGGTGAATCCAGCGACCGGAACGTGTACCGGCACGAGTGACGCATGCGCGCTGCCGCCCGACCAGAGCGGTTGCCCCAGCGATCACGTGGCGTTTCTTCGCGCCGGCGTGCCGGCCTTCATGTTCGAGCAGAAGGGAAGCGCGGACTACGCGCACACGCATCACACCGCGCACGACACGGTGGATGCGCTCGACGCGAAGGGAATCGAGCACTCGGCCGTTGTGCTGGCGCTCGCAGCGCTCGGCGTCGCCGATCTGCCCGGACTGCTCGCGCGCGACGGGTTGATCGCAAGTATTCCCGGAGCATCCGGCGGCGCGGCCTCGTGCACGCCGTCGTGCTCGAAATAGACTTCCACCGGATGAAAGGAGGTGTGCGATGATGACGAACCATGCGTGCTGCTCCGGAAGCGGATGCGGCGGTGGCTGTGGTTGCGGTTGTGGCGACTAGCGTCGCCGCAGCGGCACCGTCCCAGGGCCCGGGACGGCGCCGAAACGTCTGACGAAACGATGAACATTCTCTTTGTCTGTGTCGAGAACTCGTGCCG